>JBMFHI010000015.1:0-43803 GCA_049976905.1 Syntrophobacteraceae bacterium
GCGGCAAGGGAAAGAATCGAAAGCGAACTAAAAATCGCGCGAAGAATTCAGATGAGCTTCCTTCCCAAGGCCTTTCCGCCCCTTGCCGGAAACACCAGAGTCGATATAGCCGCAAGACTCGAACCGGCCAGCCAAATCGGAGGAGACCTCTATGACTACTTCCTGCTCGATGACGACCACCTGTTTTTCGCCGTGGGAGATGTTTCCGATAAAGGTATCCCCGCGGCCCTTTTCATGGCGGTCACCAAAACGCTTCTAAAAGGCATAGCCGAAAAGGGCATGTCCCCCTCACAGATTCTTGGAAAGTGCAACCTCGAACTTTGCCTCGAAAACGATTCCATGATGTTTGTTACCCTTTTTTGCGCTATCCTCGATCTGCGCTCGGGTCTTCTCTCCTATTCAAACGCGGGCCACGAACATCCCTTTATCGTGAGACAAGGCCGCCGGCCCGAACAACTCAGTGTCCCCGACGGCTTTTTGCTGGGCATAGATGAGCAGGCAAGCTTTAAAACCGCGCAGATCAAACTCCAACCGGGTGACACGCTTATAGTCTATACAGACGGGGTAACCGAGGCATTGAACCTTGCCGGCCAGTTTTATTCCCATGAAAGGCTTGCTGCGGAAATCCTCTCTTGCGTTTGTCTGCCCGCCGATGTTATTGCTGAAAAAATCCTTAACTCGGTTAGGGTATTTTCGTCTCAAGTTCCGCAAACCGATGACATAACCTTGCTCGCCCTTACCCTCATTGGCCCGGGGAGTTGACATTGGGTGGGTCTTGGACAAAAAATAAAAAAGGGGACTAACCATGGATCTTAACAGCTATAAGCATGACAGGTTCTTTGTCGTAAGGGTAGGGGGGCGAATGGACGCAACCACCGCCCCACAATTCGAAAAATCCTGCCTCGAGTCCATAGAGCAGGGTGAATCCTGCGTCCTGGTAGATTTAAAAGACCTCGAATACATGAGCAGCGCCGGTTTAAGATCCATTCTGGTCGTTGGTAAAAAGCTAAAATCCTCCGGCGGCGCGCTTTCTTTCAGCTCGCTTACTCCCAACGTTCAGCATGTTTTCTCAATTTCAGGCTTCGATTCGATGTTCACAATCCACGATTGCCTCGAATCGGCCCTGGGCATCTCGTGAGCTCCCAGATGGCTGTCTTGCGCCTGCCGGCCTCCATCGAATCTTTTGAACCTTTCCGCTCCTTCGCTCTTGCAGAGTTGGAGCGGGAAAGCGGCCTCGCTGCGCTGCTGCCCCGCCTTGAACTCGTCTTGGAGGAGCTCCTCATAAATATCATTAATTATGCCTACCGGGGAGGGGAGGGTGAAATCGAAGTCGAGTGCGAAGCCCCAAACCCTAAAGAGTTTCGCCTGCGCATAAGGGATTGGGGCGCGCCCTTTAATCCCCTGGAGCAGCAAAACCCTGATTTATCGGCTGATATCCAAAGCCGCGAAGTGGGAGGCGTTGGTATTTTCCTGGTAAAACAAATGACAAGCGGGCTTACCTACCAACGTCTAAACGGCGCAAATATCCTTACCGCCTGGTTTGAAAACTAGACGCCAAAAGGGCGGGGCAGGGAACTGATTCCCTGCCGCTTATGCTTCAGGCTTCAACCTCTTCTCAAAAGGGAGCCTCATCACTTTCACCATTTTCTTCATATTGCATCATATCGCTTGCAAGCTTCAAAAAAACTCCCATTGATTCGCAAAGATTTTTTATGATGCGACTATAGGCTTCCCTTTCGTTCACATCTTTTGCCTTTGCACTAGCTTTCAATGTGGCATTCAACTCTTTTGCCAGATCTTCCATGATTTTTTCCGGGTCCATTAAAACCTCCTATAGTGATTAAATTTCAGTTTTAAAATTCAAACCGGTATTGAAACGTCTAACTCCTTTAGCGACCGGCAAGGCCCAACATGCGCATGCATTCAAAACAAAGCGCGGCGATTAGACCGGAGGCGGGTAGAGTGAGGATCCAGGCCGTGGCCATCTGTCCGGCAACTCCCCAGCGAACAGCCGATAAACGCTTAGATGAGCCAACCCCCAGGATGGCGGCCGAAATGACGTGGGTCGTGCTGATGGGTGCTCCAAAAAATGAAGATGTGAAAATTACCGCCGAAGCCGACGTCTCGGCCGAAAAACCGTGAATGGCGTCCAGATTGAAGATCTTATGGCCCATTGTCTTTATTATTCGCCAGCCGCCAATGGCCGTACCCAATCCCATGCAAAGAGCACACGCCAGTTTCACCCAGAATGGGACCACCATTTTCGTGATCATGTGGTCGATAAACAGCGCCAGAGTGATTAGCCCCATGGTCTTTTGAGCATCATTGGTACCGTGGCTGGTAGCCATAAGAGCCGCCGATACCAACTGAAGTTTTCTAAATGACTTGTTTACCTTGCGGGGCGAGGACTTATGGAAAATCCATGAAAGCGACAACATTAGCAGGTAACCGGCTACAAAGCCTGCCAAAGGCGACAGGGCCAGAGGCAGTATGACCTTATCCAGGATGGAGTAAAAATTTACGGCCTTAACTCCCGCATAGACAAGGGTCGCGCCTATCAACCCACCGATCAGGGCGTGAGAAGACGAAGAGGGCAGCCCCAGATACCATGTGAACACATTCCACGCGATCGCACCGAACAGGGCTGCAAGCGTCAAGGCCTGGCAACCCCTGATCATGTCGGGGTGAACGATTCCACTGCCCACGGTCTGGGCAACATGGGTGCCGATAAAAGCCCCGACCAGGTTTAGCACCGCGGCCATCACCACCGCTGCCGCCGGTGAAAGCACCCTCGTGGAAACAACCGTGGCTATTGCGTTGGCCGTATCGTGTGCCCCGTTGGTAAAATCAAAGACCATGGCGACAAATATGACGACAATGAGGAAGAAGGGTATCTCATGCATTCTTGAGCACGATCCCTTCAATGGATTTGGTCAACTGCCACGTCCGGTTAAAGAGCTTGTCGATACGATCATAGATTTGGGTCCACTTGATGATTTCCACTATATTTCCCGGCTCTGTCACAGGATGGTCATAGAGTTCTCCTAAACCGCTGACCAAAAGCATCTCGCATTCCTTCTTCAAATGTTGAAGCTCGGCCACCGTGCCTGCAACCTCTTTTCCGTTGCCAAGGTGGCCCAGCATCACCCCGATGCCGGTAATCATTTCCTTTATGTTCGAAATAATTCTTTTTGCCGGAAAACGTACTTCCTTCACTTCGTAGACGCCAATCCGGTTGGAAACGGCCTGAATGTGGTTAAGTATTGTTTCCTGAGAAGAGTTGATCTCATGAATGTCCTCGCGATCGATCGGGGTGATGAAAGTCGTGGACAGCTCCCGCCGGATCGTGCGGTTTATCACGTCCCCTTCCGCTTCCAGCATATTGATTACCTGGCACTGCGATTCGCAATTGACAAATTCCTGGGCAAGTTTATCAAGCACAGTGGCGGCATTGACAATAATGCGGTTTTGTTCGCGAAACAAATCGAAAAATTTCGGCGATTTGGGAAAAAAGCTAAAAGCCATGGCCCTCCCTTATTGAGTCATCCCTCAAGGCCCTGTCGAAAGCCTCGGGGCATCAGCTTTCCAAATGACTCGGTTAGCTACTTTTCACCCTCAAGCGTTCCTATCCTTAAAGTCCAGATAAGACCGCAATATAATATGTAAATGTCGTTTTACCGGCATAGGACTGCAGCCCTGCCGACTTTTTGCACTATGGCTTTTACCACATTTTGAGACGGGCAGGTAATGAAGAGTTTACTTTTCGATCAGTCAATCTTACAAGCCGCAAGATGAGACCCCCTGACTAAATCGACTTGCCGTCAGGCCCCTTAATCTGCGATTTCCACTCCTGTTTAATCAGTTTTACGGCGCTTTCGGGCATCGGAATATAGCTTAGCTCGCAGGCCAGTTTTCCCCCGCTTCGATAGACCCAGGCAAAGAAGTTTAGAGCACGCTTTGCGGTCAGCGGGTCTTTTGAAACCTTGTGCATCAAGATAAATGTAACACCAATTATCGGCCATGCGTTCTTGCCCGGTTGATCGGTAAAAACAACGTAGAAATCCTTTGAGCCGGCCCAATTATAGCCCGCGGCCGCCGCCTGGAAACTTTTCGCATCGGGCTCTACGAAAAAACCGTCCCTGTTTTCCATTAAGGTATAGGTCATATCGTTTTGGAGCGCGTATGCATATTCCACATAGCCGATAGAGCCCGAGATGTTTTGAACGTAGGAGGCAACCCCCTCGTTGCCCTTGCCGCCCGCCCCTTTTGGCCAGGAAACCGATACCCCCGTTCCTGCCCCGTGCTTCCAGTCGGGGCTGATTTTAGACAGATAGTTGGTGAAGGTAAAGGTCGTGCCCGATGAATCCGATCGGTGCACTACACTGATATATTGGTCGGGAAGTTTTACCCCTTCATTGAGCCTTGCGATTTCAGGACTGTTCCACTTTGTAATTTTGCCCAGGTAGATATCGGCAAGGACCTTGCCGCTCAATTTGATTTCACCCGGCTTTACGCCCCTAAGATTAACAACGGGTATTACTCCGCCTATAACGGCCGGAAACTGCACCAGGCCCGTTTTTTTTAGCGCCTCGGGTTGAAGAGGCATCTCCGAAGCTCCAAAATCTATGGTGTTGGCCTCCAGTTGGCTTATCCCGCCCCCCGACCCAATAGAGCGGTAATTGACTTTTATGCCCGTCTTATCTCTGTAGGAAAGTGCCCATCGCGCAAAAACAGGGTAGGGAAAGGACGCGCCCGCCCCGGTTATCTGAGAGGCAAACACACTTGCGCTCGCACCAAACCACATCGCCATACACATGATCCCTATTGCCCCAATCGCCCTCATAACTCTTCTCCTCAGTCTTTTGTGTATGGTTTTGGTCCATCTTGGCCCGGCTACGCTGTTTTAGTCGGCAGGCGCAAAGCCTCTTCTAACCGTATTTTCAACTATGTTTCGCGAAATCATGAAGTGCGAAAGATAATCGGGCCCGCCCGCCTTGGTGCCAAGTCCCGACATCTTAAAGCCTCCAAAGGGATGGCGGCCCACCATCGCCCCTGTGCAACCCCTGTTTATGTAAAGATTTCCGGTTCTAAACTTTTCACACGCCTTGGCTGTATTTGCCGGACTTCGAGAAAAGACCCCTCCGGTCAATGCGTAGCGGGTTCCGTTTGCCACATCCAAGGCTTCATCGAAATCCCTTACTTTTATGACCGCTAAAACAGGCCCGAAGATCTCCTCCTGTGCAAGCGCATCCCCGGGATCGACCCCTTTAAAAATGCAAAGAGGAACAAAATAGCCCTTATCCAATTCCACCTTACGCTCAAAAAACGCGTAGCCAGCCCTTTTGCCCATTTCAATATAGCCTGATATTTTCCGTTGCGCCGCCTCATCTATTACTGCGCCCATAAAATTATGGGGCAGTTCCACAGGCCCCACATTAATGCTTGCCGCAGCCTCCTCCAGCCTTTCAACGAATCTGTCGTATATCTTCTCGATAACTATCAGCCGCGAACAGGCCGAACACTTCTGCCCCTGATAGCCAAACGCGGACCCTATTACATGGACTACGGCTTCATCCAGATCGGCGTCCGAATCTATAATGATTGCGTTCTTGCCTCCCATTTCCAACACGACGTTTTTAAGGCAGCTCGACTGCGGTCCCATCCGATGGGCCTTGGAAATAATATCCGTTCCCGTCTCCCGACTGCCGGTAAAGGCGATCATGGCCACGTCCGGGTGGCTGATAAGAGCATCTCCGATCTCAGCGCCGGGTCCCGGAACAAAATTAAAAACCCCGGCCGGAAGCCCTGCCTCCTCGAAGAGGGTGTTTAACATGTACCCGGTAGCCGCCGAAAGAGATGCGGGTTTATACACCACGGTGTTTCCCGCCGCGATCGCGGCCGAACTCATCCCCGTGGATATGGCCAGAGGAAAATTCCAGGGGGCTATAACGACCGCAACGCCCCGTGGTTCATACTTGAGCCGGCTCGTCTCGCCCGCGATTTGCCCGATTGGCCGCGCACCCGCGTAGCGGACAATTTCCCGGCCGTAGTATTCGAGATAATCGATTGCCTCGCAAACATCCCCATCGGCTTCACTCCACGACTTGCCCACCTCAAAGACCTGAAGCGCCGAAAGCTCGAAGCGTCTTAGCCTTGCGCACTGCGCCGCCTTAAAAAGATAGTCGGCTCTTTTCCCCGTCGGCATATCCCGCCAGGCTGGAAAAGCCGACTTGGCCGCGAAAACCCCCAATTCGGCCTCCCTAATACCCGCCGAAGATATTATCCCCACGATTTCATCGTTTCGGTTCGGATTTAAAGACTTAAAGCAACTCTTACCCTCAATCTTTTTGCCTCCGATTTGAAGCCCAACCCTTAGGGGAAAGCTCTCGCGCGCCTTCTTTAACGCCTGGCTAAACCGCTCTCGGCTCTCGCGCCGCGACCAGTCCAAAACCGGTTCGTTTGTAAATACCGGTCTCGCTAAAACTTTCTCGCGCGAAGCCGCGAGGCCGCGAAGGTCATTCTCAGCTTCGCCGCTTTCCCCTGCAACCACCTGCGCCGGATTCTTTAAAAGTTCGCTTTTCGAATGCCCCTTCGAGGTGGCAAGCCTTAGAAACGACTCGTTGGCTGTGTTTTCCAAAAGCCTTCTTACAAGGTAGGACATGCCCTGGAGCATCTCGCCAACCGGGCAATAGACCCGAACGCGGAGCCCCGCCGCTCGAAGAGCGTTTCTAACCGGGCGCCCCATACCGTAGAGTACCTGAAATTCGATATCCCCCGCATTTACCCCAAACTCCTGGGCTTTTTCCGCCACGGCAGCTATCGACCGTATGTTGTGCGATCCGCACGCAAGCTTTACCCGGCTGCCGCTTTGAAGGATCATTCCCGCAAGCCTTTCAAAATTAGCATCCGTTTGCGCCTTCCTGCCAAATACCGGTATGGGCCGGCTCTTTTGCCTGGCCCAGATGACTTCCTGGTCCCAGTAAGCCCCCTTCACAAGCCGCAGGGTAAACTCTACGTCACGCCCCTTCGCCCAATCGAGCATCTCCCCCACATCGCTTTGGCTCTCGAGAAGATATGCCTGGATAACGATCCCCGTGTGCGGATACCCTCGGAATTCCTCTTCTTCCATGAGACTTTTATAGAGGCAGAGCGTAAGATCCTTTATGTCGTGATGTTCCATGTCGAAATGAAGGAAAGCCCCGGCTTTGATCGCCCGGCGCATAACAGGGCGCAGCCTCTCCTTCGCCTTCTCGATCGAGTTTTGGAAACCGCAACTGCCCATCTGCGAGTACATGGCCGAAGATTTAATGGAAACGTTTAGCCTCGGGCAACGCCCCCAGTCCAAAGGACCCGGGTCGGATGCTCCTGGGTCTTTTAGCGCTGGAAGCACACCCTGAACACCGTCTAGAAACTCGAATAACTCAAGATAGCGCCCCCGGTAATCTTCGGCTTCCCTCTCCGATACTACCGCCTCGCCCAGAAGATCTATTGAAAACGCAAAGCCCGATAAACGAAGCTTTACAAGAGTCTCAAGAGCGCTCTTAGGTGAGCTTCCCGCAATGAACTGCGAGGCAACCTTTCGGATATTGCGCCCAATGGCGCCGGCTATAATTTTGGAAGTCATCCACGATGGGGCGATATATTTGATGCCCCAGTTTAGAGCCGATGGAAAATCGAGTTCCGGGCCGCTAAAATACTGCTGCAGATGCGCTGTTACCTCGCGGGAATCCTTAAGACTTGGGAAGACGTCGATAAAACGAAACATCTGCACTTTAAAGGCTTCATTGTTCATGCACCAGTCGAAAAGTTTGCAGGCCCAATAATCCGCGCCAAAAACCGAATGCTCTTCCCCCTCCATCAAATCGTAGAGCTGGGAACCCCTGCGGGCAATCCTCGATTCAATATCAGACATCTCTTTTATGTCTTTCCGTGCGGCCCGATCTCTTCCATCCTCCCTTGCTCTCCCTGTTCGAGCCTTTTGACCCGGCTTTGGAACTTCCCCCAAGCACTAGATGATGTGCCTCAACGATAAAAGAACCCGCAGGGCAGGGCGGTGGAGCAGGTTTGGACTTCTTGACAGGCGCTGCGAGTTTTTCGGCTTTCTCCCGCCGAAGTGTTGGAAAGTTAATAAACTTTGTCGCAACCGACTCGACAAGGTAGAGTTGAAGGCCGGCGAAAAAAAACCTTAGTCCGCTTCGAAGTGCCTCCTCAGCTAAAATTTCAACCACGATCGGGCTTTGTTCTGTCCTCTTGGCAATCCTGACGGCAAGCTCTCTATCCTGGCAAAGAGCTACATAAGACCGTCGAGCCGCTCTTATGCCCTGTTCCATGGCCGAGGCCAATTGCCTTGGCTTGAGACCAAAATAGAGCCTCCTCGGGACCTCGGTTGCAACCGGATAACCATGCCACCCGACCTCGGGCCGAAGCCGAAGAAGATTTGCATCCAAAATAAAGGGAAGTTCCACTCCAACAAGCGTTAGCTCCCGTATGGTGGATTCCCGCACAAACCTTAGCGAACTATCCTCCTGGAGCGCCCAGTAAAACTCCTTCCAGGGCATCGTGGCGTCCGGGTCCCAAAAAAGCCCGAACTCCGCGGGAGAATGCCTTCCTATAAAATCAAGTGTCTTGGCCAGTGTTCCCGGCTTATCTTTCAGCATATTCACTCGGAGATGAAGGGATTTTTGATTATAAGACTTCCAGCCGATAGTTCAATCATCAATTGGTTGTTGGGCCTGGCAAACAAAGGGCAGGGGAGGGCCACCCAGCCAGGCTAAATGTCGTTGATTTAGGCGCACGCGAAGACCGCCAAGGCGCAAAAGAAGAGAGGAAAGAAACACGATACGAAATGTGTCCGAACTTACCTGAGCGCTCCAGGCCTGAATTAGCCCACGAAAACCAGTCCGAAATGGCGCTTTTTACGGCTTCATTCTTTGCGGCTTCGCGTGAGATAAAAAGACCTTACGAGAAACGCCATTGCCGGCCAGGCTCCCCCCTCCTGCTAATGTAGTGTTGGTCCTGCCTCTTGGAAGAGGCTTTCAAACGATAGCTCTAGAATAGAGCGAAGTTTTACCTCTAACCTATTGAGTTCGCGGAGGTTTTTCTCAATTTCCCGAGCCAGCGCCCGCATTCGCTCTTCAGGCCCCACGGCTTGTTCAAGAATTCGGTCTATCTCATCTTGAAAGGTCACAAGTCCGGAATGCTCTTTTAAAAATTGCTCTCTCGCCTCCAGGGCAAGGTCTAATTTGGCACGTTCAGACGCTTCGTCCATGCTTCTCACCTCCATAATCTCGGATAAGCATACTCTAGGATAAATATTGGCAGGGTTTGCTCTTTTGTATAGAGGTGAGTAGTGGATAAAACGTACCATTGGTGGGCAAAAGCGAAAGCGTTGCCAACCAATGATTTGTGGGAACGGCATATGTTCGGCAATTAATGACGGTCTTATTAAACTGCTCTGCCCGGCTGTTAGAATCCTTTTGGCAGGCAGAAAGCCTGCCAAAAGCCATTTGATTCTAACCACCGGTTGTGGGATTTCAAAATAAAAGGGTGCCCGCTTTTAAAATTTTATTAGTTTACATAATATATATTATCAGACCTTATGCCTAACCCGGTCTTCTCCTCGCAATCGCCGGCACACGCCCCAGCCCTCATGGCCTTTGCTTGATTTCATGCTGCCCACTTTTTCCATTGCCCGCTTAAACCTTTTCTGCCCTTGCAGTGTTTCCAAATACAAGGCATGCCAGCTTTCCCACCGACTGATGCATTCCAGCGGCCTCGGAATGCATCTCCTGAGCCGAGGAAGCAGACTCCTCGGCTATCGCTGCATTCTTTTGTACTATCTTATCCATTTGGGCGATATTAGTGTTTATCTCGGAAATACCCAGGGATTGTTCCTCCGAGGCCTTCGCGATATCTCCCAGCAGTTCGCCGATTTTTTTCGCGCCCTCGGCCATTTTTTCAAATGAACCATTTGCCCTCGTTACTACCTCTGAGCCCGCCTTGATTTTTTTGACTGTCCCTTCGAGCAAATCCGCCGTATTTTTTGCCGAATCGGCGGCACGCATGGCAAGGTTTCTTACCTCATCGGCCACCACCGCAAAGCCCGCGCCTGCCTCACCCGCCCTTGCCGCCTCCACTGCGGCATTGAGAGCAAGAAGATTGGTCTGAAAGGCTATCTCATCAATCGTCTTGATAATCTTGGCCGTCTCCTCACTCGCCTGCGATATCTCACTCATGGACCGTGTCAAATCCAACATGGCCGAATTGACCTCGTCTACCGTCTGGCTCGTTTCCTGCATCATGGTGTCGGCCCTGCGCGCATTCTCGGCATTTCGTTTGGTCATGGAAGCCATTTCTTCCATGGTGGACGAAGTCTCCTCTATGCCCGCGGCCTGCTCTGAAACCCCCTCGGCCAGGGATTGCCCCGCGCTCGACAATTGGGACGAGCCTTGAGAAACCCTGTCCGCGGCCTGATTCAATTCACCAATTATGCCGATAACCGGACGCGATATCGAAATGGACATTACATAAGACAATAGGATGCACCCCAGGGTAACCAGAGCGACAGCCCCTAGAATCAAATATAAAAGTCGATTCACGTCTGCGTACATATCATCGAGGTAGATCCCCGAACAAACAATCCAGCCCCACTTTGGAAACCCCTTCACATAGGCAACCTTGGGCACCGGCTTTACACTGCCCGGTTTGGGCCATTCATACTCCACAAATCCGGCGCCTTTCTTTTTGACTACGTTTACCATCTCCACATTAAGGATTTTGCCGGTTGGGTCCTTTACATTCCTCATGTCTTTGCCGTCCAGACTGGGAATTATAGGATGCATGACCATGCGAGGCAACATGTCAATAATCCAAAAATATTCGTCCTTGCCATATCGCAGATCTTTTATCTCATCGCATGCAAGCTGTTTTGCGTCCACAAGGGACAATTTTTTAGCCTCTACCTGTTTTTCGTAAAAATCCAATATACACCAGGCCGTTTCTACAACTTCCCTTGTCTTCTGATATTTGTCTTGAATAATCCTCTGTCTAACTTTTGGGTAAATATATAAAAATATAGATGAAATGCAGACTACAATCGTAACTGCGACGAAAAACATCTTTGTCGAAAGCTTAAACCTCTCACCCATTTTTCCTGTGCCTTTCTCTATGGCTTCTTTCGCCCTGATTGTCTAATTTTCTGCCACCTTGTCCTGAGACTCCACAACTTCGATTCTCAAGGCAACAGACTAATCGGAATTATTGGTGATTTTCATAAGCAAAAATGTGAATGAACCAACACAGGGGGCGGCAATGGCGCTGACTTAAGCTCTTCTTATCTCACGCAAAGCCGCGAAGCCGCAAAAAAAGGAAGCCGTAAAAAGCGCCGTTTCGCACTGGTCTTCGAGGGCTAATTCAAGCCTGGAGCCCTCAGGTGAATTCCAACACTTTTCGTATTGTGTTTCTTGCATCGCATTTTTCGCGCCTTCGCGCCTTCGCGTGAGCCTAAAGCAACAACATTGCCAGGGGGAGGTCTCTATTTTCCTGTACGCAAAATCGACAAGCAACCGTTTGTTTTTAAAAAAGATTCTAGCGCTGCAAAGCCTTCTAAAAAGGTCTTCTGTCGAAGTTAAAGAGCGAATAGGCACCGCGGGTCCGTGAAGAGCTAAAGCCCTTTAGGAGTTGACCTAACTCAGCTCTCCCTGCGGGGCCCTCGCTTGCATCGATCAAAAAGCGGCGATAGCCCAAAGATCTTAGAAACGGGAGTTGTTCAAACCAGCTAACCGGTCGATCACCAAAAATTTCTGTGCGGCCGGCCTTCGTTGTGGGATAGTAGACTTCCTTTCGGGGACTTAGCAGCGGGCGGTCCATATAAATGGGTGGGACGAGGCAGGAAGTAAAAAGAGGCGGCCGGCAGTAAACGGTTACCCCAAGGCGGGAGCCAAATTTTTTGCCTGCCAGCTCTTCTAATTCCACCTTCGTTATTTCAAGAGAAAGTACGGCCGACTCGCATCCCATTTCAAAAACTTGAGCGAAAGCTGCGCAGTTTCTCAGGTTTAACCTTGCCCCGGCCACAAGGCGAAGGGGTGCCCCCCCCTTAGCCAGAAGGTCGAAATGAGCCCAGTTATTGATCTCCCAGAGCAAAAAACCCTTTTTTATAAACCATGCGACCGCGGCCCGGAAATATTCGATATCCTTTTCCAAAAGAATCGCTGGAAGGCAAAAGCCAAGTTTTTTCATCTGGTAAGGCGAAAACCTCTGTTTGGCAATCCTTTCGAGGTTTTGCCTCGTGGCGGCAAGAAACACCATCGAGGCCGAAGATTGAAGAGCCTCCACGAGCTCCGAGACCGAACCGATTTTAACTACAAGATTTTCTTCCTTTCTCGAGGGCGAATCGGTTGTTTTTTCAAATTCTTTAAGGATGTCGCGCCGAAGCCCCGGCTCAGACTTAAGGCGCGCTCCTGGTTGGGCTTCCTCTTTGATTTTTTTCCATATAACCGCGGCAGGCTCGGATTTTGTCCCAAGCTTAAAGAGTTTTTCCCCCGGCTTAAGAAATTTGGGGCAGGCAAGGTAAGCGGGAGCCCCGGGCTGGGCCGACGGGATGGGATCACCTCTGCCGTCGAAGAGCTGAGAGACCGTGAAGGCCTCCTCCTCTTTGCCCGAGCAGGATTCGGGACGAAGCCGGTCGCCTCTTTCAATCCCACGGCGCACATCCAGCAGTACCCGATCTTGGGAAACCGATTTTACCGTGGCCAACCAGAGCCCGTTTGACCCTGAGCGTGAGGGGCTAAGGATCTCGGCTGCGCCCCCACCTCCCAGGCGGCCCGAACTAAGCCTCCTCGACGGGTTCTGCGCAAGCAGCTCTTTCGCCTCCTCGAGCGCTTTCCTTTCTTCCTCGGGCGTTTGGGCGTCAAGGATAAGCCGGTAGGCCCTGACCACTGCCGCCACCCAGGATGCGGGCTTCATGCGGCCCTCAATTTTTAGCCCCGCGATCTTTGTGCGCTTTAGTTTCGAGACAAGCGGCAGAGCGCACAGATCGCCGCAGGAGAGAAAAAAACCCTCCTTGCCCCCCTGGTGAAACTTAAGACGGCACGGCTGGACGCATTCACCACGAAGACCGCTTCGCCCGCCCCGAAAACTGCTCGCCAGGCACAGCCCCGAGTAGGAATAACACAGAGCGCCGTGGATGAAGATTTCAAGTTCTGCCTTCGTACTTTCGTATATCTTTTCGATCTCTTCGAGGCTCAATTCGCGCGCAAGCACGACTCGGCTCGCCCCCATCTGCTGCAAGACCCTTACGCCCGAACAATTGTGAGCGAAAGCCAGTGTGGAGGCGTGAAGCCTGAGAGAGGGAAAGCTCTTGCGAACCAGTTGAAAAATCCCCGCGTCCTGAACGATCAGAGCGTCCGGTTTTACACAGGCAAGAGCCTCCAAGGTGTCGATCAGCTCGCCAAGTTCCTCCGAAACGATCTGGTTGTTCAAGGCTACGTAGACCTTTACGCTCCGCTTTCGGGCAAAAGGGATAAGGGTTGCGAGCTCGCCCAGGGTGAAGTTTTCCGCGCTAGCCCGGGCGCTGAATTTTTTGAGTCCCAGGTAGACCGCGTCGGCCCCATTTTTTACGGCGGCGTAAAAAGATTCGATGTTTCCCGCCGGAGCGAGCAATTCAGGTTTAAAACTCACCTATTTCTCCCCGAAAACACGTTTAAAGATAACGTCCACGTGCTTTAGGTGATAATCGAGATCGAAGAGCGAGTCGATTTCCTTTTCCGTAAGCACTCCGGTCACGTCTTTATCGGTTTTAAGCTGTTCTCTGAGATCTCCACGCTTATTCCAGACCTCCATGGCGTTTCGCTGCACGATTCGGTAGGAGTCCTCCCTGCTTAGCCCCTTTTGAATAAGAGACAACAATACCTGCTGGGAAAAGAAAAGATTTCCGGAAGCCGCCATGTTGCGTTTCATATTTTCGGGAAATACCGTAAGTCTTTCCAAAACGCGCGTAAGACGGGCCAGCATGTAATCAAGAAGTATGGTCGAGTCCGGTGCGATCACTCGCTCCACCGACGAATGGCTGATATCTCTTTCGTGCCATAGAGCAACGTTTTCCATTGCCGCCATGGCGTTTCCCCTAAGCACCCGGGCCAGACCCGAGAGGTTCTCCGAGGAAATGGGATTTCTCTTGTGAGGCATTGCCGAGGACCCTTTTTGGCCGGGTGAAAAATATTCCTCCACTTCCCTTATTTCTGTGTGCTGGAGCAGCCGGATCTCGGTTGCGATCTTTTCGATCGAGCAGCCGATTATGGCAAGGGTGGTAAAAAACTGTGCGTGACGATCCCTCTGGATGATCTGGGTGCTGACCGCGGCGCTTTTTAGCCCCAACCTCTCGCAAACGGATTGCTCGATCTCGGGGGCCGTATTTGCAAAGGTGCCAACTGCGCCCGAAATTTTACCAACCCTTATTGCTTCGCGCGCCTGCGCCATGCGTTCGCGGTTTCTCTCCATTTCCGAATACCAGACCGCAAGTTTTAACCCGAAAGTCACCGGTTCGGCATGGATATTATGAGAACGCCCCATTTCCACGACGTCCTTAAACTCGAAGGCTCTTTTCCTAAGCACTGCGAGCAGCTTGTCGATATCCTCGATAAGAAGGTCTGAGGCTTGGGTCAAAACCAGTCCAAAAGCGGTATCCAAAACATCGGAGGAGGTAAGCCCCTCATGGATGAAACGGGCGGGCGGGCCCACATGTTCCGCCACGCAGGTAAGAAAGGCGATCACATCGTGTTGGGTCTCACGTTCTATCTCATCGATTCTGGAGACCTCGAAACCGGCCTTCTCCTTTATGGTCTTAAAGTCTTCCGGTGCGATCTCACCTCTTTGGCAAAGCGTTTCGCAAACCGCAAGCTCGACGTCGAGCCACTTACGGTATTTGTTTTCGGTTGTCCAGATGCTCGCCATCGCCGGATTGCTGTAACGATCTATCATTATCTCCTCCCAAATTTCCATCCACGCTCTGCCCCGCTCCCTTGGCCAGGCAAAGGGCCCGCTACTTTTTTTACCGGTACTGCGAAAATTAAATTTTTAAGCCCCTCAGAATAATTTAAAATCTGTGGAAAGGCAAATCCGTGAGATCGAAGGGAACAATTTGTCGTGCCTTATCTGGGAGCGCACACGTCAATAGCGGGAGGACTCCACCTGGCCTTCGACCGTATGGAAAAAGTCCATGGCCAGGCCATGCAGATATTTACGGCCAACCAGAGACAGTGGCGCCATGCCGGGCCAGACGACCGGCAAATCGCGCTGTTTAAGTCCCGGCGGCATCAATGCGGGTGCCCGCCCGTTGCGGCTCACGGCAATTATCTGATTAATCTGGCCGCTGCCGACGAAAGAATCCTGCATCAATCCGTGCAGTCCTTTTCCGAGGAATTAAAGCGATGCAAAGACCTTGGGATAGAGTTTCTGGTAACGCATCCGGGTTCCCACGGCGGTCAGGGAATCGAGCGGGGACTGCAAAAGTTTGTAAAAAATCTTGACCTTGCAATCAAGACCTCCGCTGTTGGCGAGGTCCGCGTGCTCCTTGAAAACACCGCCGGTCAGGGAACCTCTCTTGGATCGAGCTTTGAGGAAATCGGCTACATTTTGCAAAACTCCGCCTACTCCAACACATTGGGAATATGCTACGACACCGCTCACGGCTTTGCCGCCGGCTACGACATGCGAGACGAAAAAACCTACGAGCTCACTTTCGATTCCCTTGGCAACGCAATCGGCCTGGAGAGGCTAAAGTTTTTCCATATAAACGATTCCAAGCGCGAAGCCGGCTCCCGTGTCGACAGGCATGAGCACATCGGGAAGGGCAAAATCGGCCTCAAAGGATTTGAACTCCTTCTAAACGACCCTCGGTTTAAAAACCACCCGATGGTCCTCGAAACCCCTAAGGGTAAGGACCTCCGTGAAGATGCGCAAAACCTGCAACTGCTAAAATCCCTTCTGCGACCTCAAGGCCCCCTTGAGCCTTAATGCGCAACAATCAAACACCATATCCCATACAATGAGTTTTCCACAGCAACTTCCCAAGGGATAGCCGGAAAGAAAGCGCACCGGCATCCTGCGCTCCCCGCCACTCCCCCTTTACTCCTAATCGCTTCATGGATGGAGAGAACCACCTGTTTTTTGATGCCCAACGGGAATTGGGTAGTTTTTTAAATAAGTTTGCAGCTTTTGAACCTGAAAGCCCACAATCCTTGTGCCCGCATCCGTAAGGAAAAGCGGTGTCCCATCAACTCCCACCCGGTAGGCAACCGCCTTCTGCTTTGCAAGCATTGCAGCGCCCGCCCGACAGCTTAACGGCGTGAAATTCCGCCCCGACATCACTTGATCGAGTGCCGCCAAAGGGTTTTGCGAGCACAGGATCCCAATGGTATGCGCTTGCGACTGCGGATGAATGCTCAAAGGGTAGAAAAAAACATAGAGAGTGTAATTGGTCTGGGTCTTTAGCCATTCGTAAGCCCTCCGGCAAAACGGGCAATCCACATCGGCAAACATGATAAGCATTTTAGCCCCGTTTCCTTTTTTCATTT
Organism: Syntrophobacteraceae bacterium; assembly: GCA_049976905.1. GTDB lineage: Bacteria > Desulfobacterota > Syntrophobacteria > Syntrophobacterales > Syntrophobacteraceae > SbD1. The sequence continues at coordinate 16,572 of JBMFHI010000015.1, forward strand.
TAAGGGCATCCTGCAAGGCAATCGTGGAAAGGTCGACCATATCCACCTGCTCCTGGCTCAACTGGGTAAGATTCACTTTATTTTTATCCAGGAGGTTGCCGCCCAAAAGCAGGTATTTCCCATCCTTGGTTGCATATAATATGCGCTTACCCCCATTTTGGCGCTGAGCCACAATTTCGTAAATATCCCCCATATCTTTTACTGCGACGACCTTGACCTTTTTGGAAAAAACCCCTTTTACGACCGGAAGGTTCTCCACCTTTGTGAGGCCGTTATCGGCCCAAAGGAATCCCGGAAACATTAGCACTGCAAGAACAAGAGCCAAAAGTGTTTTTTTCATTCTACCCCTTTCGCGGCAATTCCCGATCAAAGTTAATTGTTGTGTTGCAAATTCTTAAAGCCGGCAAGCTCTTACTGTTTCGCAAATGTGTCTCATAAGATCGGAGAGCGTTATTATACCCTCAAGTACATCCCCACCCGTTACGAACAGGTAATCCTGTCCCGACACAGCCATCCTGAAGGCCGCCTGGCTGATCGAGACCTCGCTGCCGGTTATCCGGTCCTGTCCCGGCATGGTCGTGACAGACCTTATGGGTATTTCCGCCGCCTTTTTGCAAAGACCTTCAAGGGCTTCTTCCAAAAGGCCTGATTTTTGAATCTCAAAGCCGATTTTAGCAGGCGAGATTCCGCTTGGACCCGCGGCTTGGGCCAATTCGAGATAGCCTGGCTGGAAGGCCAGCAGCAAGTTTTTACACTCCAAAAAGCCCGTGATTCTATTTTCTTCGTTAACAACCAGGGCCACGGGAGAACGCGCGCCTGCGCTCCGATCGGTCCAGGCAACGCCAAATTGAAGCAGAGCTTCAAAAAGATTGGCTTTTTCATCCACAACCACCATGTCGGAAAATCCGGTCATCAAATCTTTAACCCGGGTCATCTTCCTAAAACCTTCCGGCGACTCGAAACGCCCGTATCCACTAAGGTTCCTGTCGCTTTTTGATTCAAAATCGGCCCGCCTGAGACAAATACCTTCTTTAACAACTTTGTGCTATACAAAATATATGGATTTCATGATACTTTGCATACTGGACAATGAGAAAAGCCGTAAAATTTCATTCAGATGGTGAATATGAGTCTCGCATGCGATTATTTCTCCCTGGAGGGGCCTTTTGAGCCCCGCGAACAGAGGGGCATTACTTTCATTGGACCCGATTTTTTCGCCACGGATGAAAAGGGTGAACTTTTAAGCCGCATCGGCACCGTCTTTCCGCGCTACCGCGCCATAGTTACGGTAAAGGGCATTCACGCCTACCATGTTTCGATCCTGGCCGACTTTCTCAGGCTCAAAATGCCCGAAAAGGAGCGTCCCGAACCCGAGGTGCTCGAAGAGTCGATCTGCATGGACGCCGTACCGCTTATTTTTCGCGACAACTTGATTATCGTTAGGTCCGATCCCGCCGGAATGGAAAATGTTTTTGCCGCCGACCAGATGCTTCAGATTTTTTTCCAAAAAGAGCGAATTCAGTTCACGGGCCTCAATATTGCCGAAATCAGAATGCAGTTGCGCCACAGGGGTGAATGCTGGCGCATGTCTCCCACTCCGCGCTCGGTTGTTGAGATCTGCCGCTACCTTCGCGCGAGCAAGGTGAAGGTTGGCACGGGGTTGACGGTCTACTCCAATGAACCCACCGGAGACAGGTTCCTAACCTTTGAGGAATTTATGCAAATAAGGCCCCTTATCTGCCAGGACCTCCCCGAAGCTCTGGCCCGCATAAGGGAAATCCTTAACCTTTCCCAGTGCACCAACATGTTGGGAAACCGCGAATTGAGCCTGCTTTTGCCTGCCGGCAAACACCTCGATCTCGAGCAACTGGAAATAGCGGCCTCAATAATGGAACAACTACCGGTTGCAGCCGACGCCGGCGGGGCGATAAAAGCCTTCGACCGCTTCGCTGCCTTATTTGCCGAGGCCGCCGGCCCCGAGCTCGTAAAAGACGATTACACCGACCCGGTGTGGCGAACCACCATGTTTTGCCGCCTTTTGGGCATAGATGAAGAAGAAATGGAAGAACTGGCACTCGAACTTAGCCCGGAATTCCATCTCAACGTCAAATGGCTCCCCGGAGCCTCCGTTGTCGACGGCCTGCTAAGATTTGACGCCGGCACCCATCTAAGGACCCAGGGGCTCATAGAGCACTATTGGCAACATTCCGGTGGGCTGCGCTCCATCAATATTGGTCAGATACAGGAATCCCAAAGCGCTAGAGACATCTCCGGGGAGGAAAGGGAAGTCTATCTGGTGGCCATGACCAACCTTGAAGGAATAGATTCCCTCAGGATTATCCGTCTAATGAAATGGGATGTCATTCACCGCATAAAGATGGGTATCCCCCTGGATCAGGCCGTTGAGGAGACGTTCAAGTATCGAGACTACATCTTCGACAGGCTTTATGCCGCTGTAAAGCTTGGCTTTCCAATCCTTGCCTACAGCGAAATACGTCTCCAACAGCAACTCCCCGGGATTGGGTCGGTTCCAGCCTTCTTTTTCGAACGTCAATATGTCACCGGTGTTGTCTCCGACAAACTCCCCATCTCCTGCTACAAATCCTCTGAATTCATAGAGAGCCTCGCCTGCCTTCTGGGCCTTGCGGCCGCTTTCACCCTGGTGCTTGGCAGAGTAAGTTTTCGCACCGGCAAAGTTTTCTACGATGACGGCGACGAATTGATACAACTTGGGGCCGACTCAATTCCCTGCCGCCTGGTTATAATCGAAACCACAGGCTCTTTTACCGACTGTACGACACCTATGCAGGTGCTGCTCCCACAATGCCTGGAACGCTTCAGGCTTCATCTGCAAAAGGCCGCCGACACCGGCGTGAGTCCCCAGGTGCTTGACAGATCGGTTGCCGCATTTGCCGATGGACTCTCCAACAGGATTGAGGAAATAAAGCGGGCCTTATCGGAGCCCTCCTCCCAAATGCGCTCTTTGTTCGATGACCGCCCGGCAGGTCAAGGTGGTATCCGCGATAAGTGGAAAGACATAATAGAGCGCATCGAAGCCGTGGAGGTAAACTCTCTTCGCAACTGCGTCTTAAACACTCTACTATTGCCATTGCCCGGACCCAAAGCCGCGGCGTTACGTTCTGATTCAGTTGTTCTCTAAATTCACCTTGCTCCCGTGTGCGTTTACTCCATCCAACCAAACGTCCCTTGCCCCTCTTAACTGCGCCCCCCCTTTTGCGAAAATCTTTTCTGTTTGTTTTCACGGCTTCGCGTCTTCGCCTAAGCCAAATTGGGCTGAGTCGACAGTCTCGCCCTCCTCTTCGCCCCTTTTAATGAACAGTTTCCAATTGTGCTCCGTTCTGTTATAGAAAAAACCTGATTCGCAGTGACCGAAAGGAACAAACGTTTTTCCATTCACTCTTCACTGCGATCTTCGGAGGGGGAATATGCCTTTAGCCTTTATTACGGGGGCAACAGGGTTTGTTGGACATCACGTCGCAACGGTCCTGCTCGAAAATGGGTGGAACCTAAGAGCCCTTTGCCGCTCGAACTCGCCGCAATGTTTCCAGGCAGGCGCCTTGGAATGGGTCACGGGAGACCTTCGCAATGCCGGGCAGATAACCGCGGCCATGGCCGGGGCACAGGCGGTTTTTCATGTGGCGGCCGATTACCGGCTATGGGCCAAAGACCCGCGCGAGATCTACGAAAGCAACGTCACGGGAACCGTAAACGTTATGCGAGCGGCGTTGGCCGCTAAGGTCGAGAGGGTCGTTTACACGAGCAGCGTCGGAGCCCTTGGCCTTACAGGGGATGGAACCCCGGCCGATGAAAACACCCCCGTGCGGCTCACCGACATGGTTGGACACTACAAGAGATCAAAATTTCTTGCCGAGCGCGAGGCCCAAAATTTCCTTCACAAGGGACTGCCCGTTGTGTTTGTTCACCCAAGCACACCAGTTGGTCCCGGGGACCTTAAGCCAACGCCGACCGGCAAGATCATCGTCGATTTTTTAAACAGGAAAATGCCCGCTTATCTGGAAACGGGCCTTAATATTGTGGACGTCCGTGATGTTGCCCAGGGCCACAGGCTCGCCTGTGAAAAAGGCAAGGTTGGCGACAAATACATCCTGGGAAACCGCAACATGAGCCTTGCTCAGCTCTTTTCGCTGCTTGAAAAGATATCCGCGGTGCGGGCGCCAACCGTAAAGCTGCCCTATGGACCAACCTTATGGCTTGCTCGTTTTTTTATGCTCGTTTCGCTTGTTACGCGCACCCAGCCCCTGATCCCCTACGAAGGGGTAAAGATGGCGGCAAAGCGTATGTTTTTCGACAGCTCCAAGGCGGTAATGCAATTAGGGCTTCCTCAGACCCCGGTTGAGTTGGCTCTATCTGATGCTGTGGAATGGTTTAGACAAAATGGATATGTAAAAAGGCGCTAGGAGGAGCAAAAAGCGGCCAGGCCGGGTTTTTTCGCTTTGTACTCCCCACGCCCTAGGATCGAGGTCAGGATGCGTTTCCCAATCAGTCTTTACGTCTCAATGGTCGGCTATCTGGCAGGAAATAAACTGCGCGGAAACGACCGCTTTCCACTCGTTTTGATGCTTGAGCCTACTCACAGGTGCAATCTGACCTGCGCGGGCTGCGGAAGAATCAGAGAATATCACGACACTCTTTCAAAAGAGATGAGCCTCCAGGAATGCATCACCTCCATCGAGGAAGCCAAAACCCCGGTCGTAACCATTACGGGTGGAGAACCCCTTCTCTACTCCAAGGTCCCCGAACTTGTCCGGGAAACCCTTGCAAGGGGAAAGCACATTTATTTTTGTACTAACGGCATGCTTCTCGAGGAATCCTTGTCCAAATTTACTCCCACTTCGCATTTTACCTGGAACGTCCACTTCGATGGCACCGAACAGGTCCATGACGCCATAATAGGAAGGCCGGGGGGATTCCAAAAAGCCCTGGCTGGCGTTAAAGCCGCGAAAAGAATGGGGTTTCGGGTCAGCACAAATACTACGGTTTTCAAGGAATCCTCGGTTGAAGACCTGCGCAGCCTCTTTAGCCAACTAAAGCAGGCGGGAGTAGACGGCATTCTTGTGGCGCCGGGTTTCAGCTACGAAGAGGTTGCCGGAGACGTTTTCCTGGACAAAAAGGAAATAGTGAAAAAATTTCAGGAAATAAGCACCTGGGGACGAAAATTCCCAATCATCAGCAACCCGCTCTACCTCGAATTCGTTGCCGGAAAGAGGTCCCTGAAATGTACTCCCTGGGGCAACCCGACTCGCAACCCCATGGGGTGGAAATCGCCCTGCTATCTTATTACCGACACTCACTACCCCACCTTTGCCGAACTCATGGAGAAAACCGACTGGGAACACTACGCCTCGGGGGCCGACCCCAGATGCGCGCAGTGCATGGTCCACTGCGGCTATGAACCCACTATAGTGCGCCAGATGGGACTAAAAGACACTCTGCGAATGTTAAAGTGGAACATCGATGTATGAGTTTCTGAGGCTCCTTGGCGCAACCATTGTTTTGCGCCCCTACGTCTTTTCCTTCCTGGCCGTCTACCTTATTGCGGGCAGGCTCCATATGGGCTGGGAAAAGACTCTTCTCTACATCCCCGTAGGGTACGCCCTGGCATGGTTTTCAGAATATGCATCCATCCACTGGGGGTTCCCCTACGGAGATTATTTCTACATACACACCACCCTTCACAAGGAACTCTGGGTTTTGGGCGTCCCGTTCATGGACTCCCTGTCCTACGTTTTCCTCTCCTATTGCAGCTACTCACTGGCTGTTTTCTTGATGAGCCCGGTTGCAATCAAGTCCAAAAATCTTATTACCGCGGAAACCTCCCAAATCAACCGCTCTAAATCGGTGCTCTTTCTCGGGGCTTTCCTTTTCGTATTGCTTGACATTATTATAGACCCGGTCGCGCTTCAGGGACGCAAGTGGTTTTTAGGGCTAATTTATGGCTACAGGCACAACGGGTTCTACTTCGGCATTCCCATGAGCAATTTTGGAGGCTGGCTTTTGGTGGGACTTGTTTTAACCGCCGCGTTGCAGGCTCTGGACCGCATCGACTCTAAACTGCCCCAACACGATCTTGCAAAGACGACGGCCTCGTGGTTTAGACTCCTTGGCCCCCTGCTCTACTTCTGTGTTCTCCTTTTCAATATCTCGATCACCTTTCATATCGGGGCAATGCTTTTAGGCCTTGTGGATTTGCTGCTGCTGGCAACCCTGGCCGTGCCGATGTTTTTCTTCACAATCTATAAGCTCTCCGATCCATCATCGCCGTTTACAAGTGATCTCCGCAGCCATTCGGGCAAGCTGGCTCGCCGGTAGGTTTAAAAAAGCCGCCAGCAGCGAACACAGCTTTTTTGCGGCAAAGCTTGAATTTCGCCACAAAAGAAAAAAACCATAAAGAGTGGCTGGCTTTTTTAAAATTAGGGCAATTACGCGAAAAAGCTTTACCCTGTAGTGTTCATCGCAAATGTCTTCGAGGTTAAAACCAAGCTCTTGGTCGATCCCATCGCTTACGGCTCTAAAACAGATAAAGGGTATTTTGCGCCGCCACGCTTCCTCGGCTACCCATGCGGTTTCCATATCCAAAACCGCAACCTCTCCACGGGCAAGGGCCGATAGCAGCCGTTTATTTCCAGGCGATTTGGCGGTTAGGGCAAGAACAGGCTCGACTCGTTTTTTGGTCAAAAAATCATCTAACTCCTCGGAAAACCGAAAACTATAGCCACTATCGGCATCAATCGGGCGTGCGCCGCTCGCGACGCAGACCGCTCCCACACTAAGATCGCGATGAAGCCCTCCACCAAATCCTGAAAAAATTATAAGTTCGGGAGAAAAACTCTTAAGTTCAGCCTCAAGCGCTTTCTTAACAGCACTTTCGCCCATGCCGCTTTCTATCAGGGCTATTTCTTTTCCCTCCAAATTGAGTGCAAACTTTGGGTACGGCTTTCTATGAACGGTGCGCAAGGCTGAAAAATGCTTTTTAAGGGGCGCCCATTCTTGCGAAAGGGCCGACACGACCAGGATTTTCATGAAAATCTCCGTGGAAAATCGGTGAAAATCCCATCGGCACCCATGGCAAGACAACCCCGTGCGACAAAAGAGTTGTTTACAACCCAGACCAGCACACCGAAGCCCTTCCGTCTTAGCCTCCGAGCCTGGATAGGACTGAAGGCTCGTAGCGAGGGATTAAAGGTAAAAGCGCCAAGCTCGCGCAGCAGCCCAACCGGATCGGGCTGAGTTGTGCTCGTAAGAACTCCTGTCTTTAGCTGCCCATCCAATTTTTTCACCTGTGCAAGGTAGGAATAATTAAACGAGGAAACCAGGACCCGTTCGACCGCGCCCGCGGACCGCACCAGGGAAACGACCCTTTCAACAACCGTCTCATCTCCTGGCCTTCCGGTCAAATCCTTTATCTCTATGTTTAGGAGCCAATCGTTTTCGACCGTAAACCGTATGGCTTCCTCAAGGGTGGCAACCGGTTCGCCCCTATATTTTTCAAGTTGGCTCCTCGGCACCCGGCCTGCGGCGATTTGGCCGAAAGGGTCACTTTTTTGAAACCAGGAGCCAAAATCGAGCTCTTTTAGCTCCTGGAGGCTAAAGTCGTCAACGAGCCAGGGGCCTCTCCCCGGAAATCTCCCTTTGGCGTCGCTGATTCTTTGCAGATCCGAGTCGTGAATAAGCACCGGCACACCGTCGCTGCTCAATCGCACGTCGATTTCCCACATTCGCGCACCTGAGGCATGTCCCAGGCGCGCCGCGGCCAGGGTGTTTTCCGGCGCGACCGATCGCGCTCCCCTGTGCGCAACGATTAGACCCCGCTTTTGAATACTGTCTAAAATATTTTGTGCCATTGGAACTCCGTGAAAACCGGGATACTTGGAATACTTTGCAGAATACTGTCTTGAGGTAGTCAATATTACTCTATCCACCTGATTGTTATCTCTTATCGAAAGTATAATATTGAGACATAAAGAGTTGGTTTCAAATCTGATCCCCGAAAGCCAGGCCCCTCCCTCCTCCTGGCTTTCACTTTTTTTAGGCGCGCGCACGCAGATAAGATAATCAGAGTAAAATTGTGTGCCGGCCTCAAGTGCCACAATCCTGGATTGCCAATCCACTCGATCATCTGTTAAGTTATAGTATCCGCGCCCAATTTTCAAACGCATCTTTTCTCTATCATGGAGAGTGCATGAATATAGCTCTTGTTTTTCCTCCATTCTACTTCGAGCCTATGTACAACCTGCCTCCCCTTGGCCTTATAAATCTTGCCACATCCCTTAAACCCACGGCCCATAGTGTAAAAATATTCGACTTTCCCCTCGATATTCGTCGCGCCTCACTGGTGATGGACAAAAATATCTATGAACGCTGCGCACGCGATATTCTCCAATTTTCACCCGATGTGGCCGGTTTTTCCGTTCAGTGTACAACCTACCCTCCCGCGGTAAATATCGCGCGAGAGTTAAAAAAACAGGCGCCGTCGCTAAAAATCGTCTTTGGAGGGCCTAACACCTGGTCCATAGACGAGCTTACTCTAAGAAGGTTTGCGTTTATCGACGCGATAGTGCGCGGCGAAGGAGAAATTACCTTCGCGGAGCTTGTCGCTGCCTACGATAGCGGAGTGGAACCCCAGTCGGTTGCCGGGGTAACCTTTCGTAGCGCGGAAACTATAGTTGCAAATGCCGATCGCCAACTTATAGAGAACCTCGATAGCCTGCCCGCAAGCGACTACGGCTTTGTCCCCTCTTTTAGCGAATACAGAGACATCTGCAAAATCTCCCGCTCCATCGCAATACTTGAAGTCGGCCGGGGTTGCCCGCACAGGTGCGTCTATTGTTCTCAATCGGGCATGTGGAAGCGGCGAACCAGGACCTTTTCGACTTCAAAAATCATCGTGGAGATGAAAAATCTAGCCCAAAATTTCGGCGCCGAGTGTTTTCTGCTCGCCTTTGACCAGTTTACCGCAAAAAGAAGCTTTGCCGAAAATTTCTGCCGAGCCGTAATAGATGCCGGTCTTGACGCTTTTCCCTGGTACTGCATCTCGCGGCTTGACACCGTCGATAAGGACCTCCTTGCTTTGATGCGAAGGGCCGGGTGCGAGACGATGTGCTACGGGATCGACTCGGGCTCTAAAAAGACGCTGGCATTCATTCACAAGGACATTGACCGCGAAATACTCTTTGAAAAAGTAAGGCAGACCACCGAGGCCGCAATTGTCCCGACCTTGAGTTTTGTAATTGGATTTCCAGAGGAAACCAAAGAGGACCTCGATCAGACTCTGGAACTGGCCCTGCGATCCGCGGCCACGGGAAACACGAACGTGCTCGTGCAGATGGCCACCATTTTGCCCGGCACCGAACTCTACGACAAATACAACCACATGCTCCTTCGAGAGGTCGATACCTATTTTTCCCTGGGTATCGAGTTCGAAGATGGTAATCGGTTGGCCTCCGATGAGATTCTCATTAATTCCGAGCCCGCAATTTTTAGCAGCTTCTACAACATTGCCTCCCCTGCGGCAACTCTACGGGAGCTAAACGAGACCGCAAGCTGTTTTACGGTAATCGCAGCTCTTTATCCCAGAAGTTTTCTTGTGCTTGCGATTGAGTTGGGAGTGCCGGTAATGGATCTGTTTTTTAGTTTTTTGGAAAACGTGGCTCAAAAGCAGGCCTGTTTGCCCCAAACCTCGCTCTGCGGACAAGACGGGCGAAAAGTTGTACGCACACTATCTCCTCTTGCTTGCCTTACTCATTTTACAGACTTTGCCGCCGAAAGCCTGGCCCGGCGCGAAGCGGTTGTGCGTAAATTCATCCCCGAGCTCATAAAGTATGAAACCCGGCTTTTTAGTGGAGGTGCAAAGGCGAAGGCGGATTCTCCGTTTACAATTGATATCGCACACATAGATAGCCTTAAACCGGTTTGCAACCCAAAGGTTTGCCTCGAGCCGTTCACATACGATATCCCCAGTCTTATCTTGGAGTTTAAATGCGGCCATTTCCCGGATACTTGCGGGCAAGGTCCGATATTTCTCGTTTTCTCCAGGGACCCCGACGGCACGAAAGTTCGTGAAATAAACGAATTCGGGGTTGATTTTCTTAGTTTGTGTAATGGACAAATCACCCTCGGAGATATTGCAGAGCGGCTTTACCCGAAATACGGTGCAGATAAAAAACGCGGCGAATTCGCTGCCGAATGCGCGCAAGCCGCGGCAACCCTTGCCGCTATGAAGCTTCTCGCGCAGGGCCAAGGCCCGTATCAGCAAAAGAGAGGAGGTGAAACGGATGCTCCAGATTAAGGATGTCGAAAAGAAGATCCTTGTGGCCGCAGTCGATGAGGCACATACTACCTACGTGCCGACCTGACACGCCCCGTCGGAATCTCCAGTTAGGAGATAATGGACCTTAAACCTTTATAGAAAAACCGGGAGAGCGCTCTTTATGCGCTCCCCCGCGCTCCATTCGCCCGCAGGCACCCGGCGGCGGCAGGAGATGATCGTCTCCTTGTTTTGCGGCTGCCCCTTAAGATTCTGTTCTACACGAGGTATATTTTACGAAAATGACGCTGGATTCCACCTCCAAGACGCCTCAAAGCGAACCGATCGTAAGAATCGACGGACATGTCGATCTTCTCTATGAAATAATCGACTCACACCGCGATATCCCACTGGAAGATTTGCCCGACCTGGCCGTAACCATTGATAAAATGAAGAGCGTAGAACTCTTTGTAGCCGTTTGCGCGCTTTATTGTCCCGATGAGTATGACTCCAACGGGTCCCATTACTTTCTGGCAAACCTTTTAGACTACGCGCAAAAGTATCTGGGCGGGCTTTTTCATATTAAATCGGCCCAAGACCTCAATGAGTCCATAAGGTTAAAAAGACCCTCGATGATACTGCTTGTCGAAAACAGTGACTGCCTCATCGAATTTGACCGTCAAAGACTCTCCCAGTCGGCAATCAAAGTGGCGGGCCTAACGCACATGGGCAAAAACAGGCTGGGCGACGGCAATGCGGTACCCTTCCCGGAAGGTCTGACTCAGCAGGGCAAAGGTCTGGTAAAGCAACTTGCACAGGAAGGTTTCGCCTTCGATGTTGCCCATCTGGCCGAACCCGGCTTTCGCGACCTTGTCCGAATCTGTGAGGGACCCATTATATCCTCCCACACCGGGGTGCGTGCCCTTGCAGACCTTCCAAGAAATCTTTCCAAAGATCAGATTGCCGCCATTATCGAACGAAAAGGCGTGATCGCTATAGCCGCCGATCCGAAAATGCTCACAGTTTCGGGTGAGGCGGCAATCGAGGATATTTTCCGTCACATCGACTGGATAGCTCAATCTTTCGATGCCGACTTCATCGCCCTGGGGACCGACTTTTGCGGCTTTGACAACACAAATGCGGGGTTTGAAGATATAACGAAGCTAACCGATCTCGAGGGCATAATGCGAAAGAAGGGATATCCCGAACCAAGCATTCGAGCAATAATGGGAGAAAACTGGCGCCGTTTCTATGAGTCACTCCTTGGTTAGCGCTCTACCTCTTAAAAGAAGGCCAGGGGGTATTTTACCCCCTGAATCCCACCGTTAAAAAAATAGCCGCCATGGCGAAGACAATCCAGCGCCCCGCTCCCACAATAGCGCGCAATCTCTAAAAGAGGCCGCAATGCAGGCTAAATTCTATTCAACCGCTCTATCATCTACCCCTTTGACTCGGTAAAAGGATTTGAACACTTCCCCATTGGACTCGACTTCGGGCAGCACGTACACAATGCCCTCCTTGCCCTTAAACGTCGGCTTTACAAGGTTATTGTAGAAGCTGTCGGGCACATTGATACAGCCGTAGGATATGCGATGCTGGGCGGGATCGGGGCTTGCGATGCGCTCCGGACGGCGCTCCTTGGGATTGTTGGTAACCACCCAATGCATAGCCACTCCTCCCTTGTAGTCGACCCATAAGACGGTCTTTCCCTTTAAATCCCGGCCAAGAAAGGCAACGAAGCGTCCCGCGGGCGTAATACGCTCGGATGGATGGATCTGCCACAATTTCTTTTTACCTATGTCGGGCTCGCAAACATCGCCTTTAGTCAGGCCAACCAGGCAAGGCGCTTCATCCAGAAGATGCCCCCCGGGTTCGAATACGTAGACTTTGGCGTAGGTCTTGTCGACTATTATAAACGGCATCGCATGATTATCGTCGGAATTGACGACCCAGTCCGCAACGATCTGTACGTCCTTGGACCTTGGCTGCTTTTCAAAGTTAGCCGTTTTTGGCGGTTTTGGCGGTGGTGGCGGGACCGGGGCGGAAAGCACAGCACCCGGGTTTTTGACTGTAGCAGCGGTATGAGCGCAACCGGCGGCAAGCAACATAACGCAAAACAATTTAACAAGGATCGCGGCTTTTGAACCCGTAGGGCCTAAACTCTTTGTAAACCGCGACTTCATCGGGACACAAAACCAGTACCTGTTACTCAATCTATTCATGCTCTGCAACTATCGATGGGTTGTTTGTCTTACAACGGTTTACATCGCGCCCCTGCCTCACGATACGAAGCAAGGCAGAGGCGGACTGGCAATTAATTGCGCGGCTGCTCGGGAGCGGGCGCGGGTGGTGGCGGAGGCGTTTCAGGAGCCGGTTGGACACAAGGCGCGGGCGCCGGAGCAACGGCAGCGTGGTGGCAGCAACAGCCGGCCAGAGAGATTCCGATACCGGCGATCAACAACAGACGAAGCAAAGTTTTTTTCTTCATAATGCACCCCTTTTAAGTTGATTTTATAATATTACCCAATACCATCAACAGCCGAACCTCCAGAGGCGACATCGCCCCTTTGGCTGGTTCCGCTCACGAAACAAACAGCGCCTATTCTACATCATTTCTATGGTCTAATGCAAAACAGACTTAATTATTTCCACAACAAATTACATTTTCTGTTCAAGTTGTCGATTTGGTAATACCTTCCAGCTTCCATGTCAAGTGAATAGTCATCGCTCAATGCGTTACCCCATACTGCTTTGGAGCCAATAAGGAAGCTAAGTGGGCAATCACGCCGAATTTATCCAGAAAACGTGCGAAATTCTTCTTTCAAAACCACTCTTCGGGTTTTACAATCGTAATTGCAACTTTTCTACGGCTCCAGCAAAAATAGTATAAAATCATCTTGCTTTTCGCTTTTCCGTTTTTTTCCGTTTTTCTTGCCTATTTATGTGACAGGTTGTATTTTGGCTAAACTTCGAAAAAGTTGATTTGGACAAAGAGCGTCATTTCTCGCCAAGTGTGGGGCAAGCTGCAATGCGCATGGAACAGGAAGAAAGTACACCCGATTCCGAACAGAAAAAATCTCCCATGCGGTTTGAGGTTTCCGTCATCGTACCCACCTACCGGGAAGCCGAAAACCTGCCCTTGCTCATAGAGCGCCTTGGTCGGCTGCGTTGCAAAAACGCTATGGACCTCGAACTCCTTATCATGGACGATGACAGCAGGGACGGAACCGAGGAACTAATCCAAGGTCTTTGCCTCGATTGGGTACGGTTATTTACGAGAAGATCCGACAGAGGGCTCAGCAGGGCTGTCTGCGAAGGGCTAAAACATGCCAGAGGCAATGTGATCGTCGTTATGGATGCCGATCTTAGTCATCCGCCCGAATCCATTCCAGAACTGGTGCAGGCCCTTGGCGCAGGCCATGATTTTGCGATTGGGTCTCGCTACGTGGCGGGTGGATCGACCTCCGAGGACTGGGGAACCTTCCGCCGGCTAAACAGCAAGATCGCAACTCTTCTGGCAATGCCGTTTACAAAAGCAAAAGATCCAATGAGCGGGTTCTTTGCCTTAAAGCGCTGCTCCTACGAAAGCGTAGCGGACTGCCTTGACCCCATAGGCTACAAAATCGGCCTGGAGCTTATCGTAAAGTGCGACTGCGAGCGAATTAAAGAAGTTCCTATCCATTTTTGCGACCGTATCGCGGGTCAAAGCAAATTGACACTTGCCGAGCAGACCAAGTATATAAAGCACATCAGGCGCTTGTTTATTCACAAGTACGGCGCCTGGTCCAACCTTGCGCACTTTTTGGCGGTAGGCTCTCTTGGCGCGATCGTAAATCTTGGGCTTCTTACCCTTCTCCTCGCCCTTGGCCTTGGCCTTAAGCTATCCATCGCGGCAGCTATTGCGATTTCCATGGTGTCCAATTTCGCTCTAAACCGCCGTTTTACCTTCGCTTATGCCCGAAAAGACTCGATTGTTAAACAATTCTGCGGCTATATCGGGGCCTGTTCGCTGGGAGCGCTCCTTAACTATTGGGTCACCTCCCAACTTACCGCGGAATTTCCCCTTCTCTATCCACAGGTGGCCGCTCTTGTAGGCATTGTGGCTGGAGTCAGCGTAAATTTCCTGATAAATCAGTTCATTGTGTTTAAATCCGAAGCAACGGATACGACTGCAAACGCTAAATTAGTCTCTACTAAATAGCGACTCTGTCTTGTGGCAGGTAGCTTCGCACTGTTGGATAACTTTTTCTAAAAGCCTGCTCAGAGTTCGCCCCGAAAGCCCGGCTGTCGTGATGATCTCCTCGATCTCGGCAGGTTTGTAGCAATCTGGAAGATTAACGTTGGTTATGGCCGAAATCGCCAGCACGTCCATCCCCGCGTGAACTGCGGCTATCACTTCCATGATTGTAGACATCCCGACGGCGTCGGCGCCCGCCATCCTTAAAAACCGGGTCTCCGCGGCAGTTTCAAGGCTGGGGCCCAGCACCCCGGCATAGACGCCTCTATGCAGTTTTATCGCTTCGCTAAGGGCGGTTTTTTCGGCAAGCTCTATAAGATTTCTGCTGTATGGCTCAGTCATATCAGGAAAACGCACCCCCCAGTCGTCCTCATTGGGCCCAACCAAAGGATTTTGTCCGGTAAAGTTAATATGGTCGGCTATAACCATCAGGTCTCCGGCTTTAAAATCAGGATTTAACCCGCCGGCGGCGTTGGAAATCACAACCATTTTAGTTCCCAGTGCCCTTAGCACCCTGATCGGAAAGGAAATCATTAGAGGCGAAAAGCCTTCATAGAGGTGAAAGCGCCCGTCCAGGGCTATGACAAACCTTCCGGCCCACTCACCAAAAATCATTCGCCCCTGGTGGCCGGGAGCGGTACAGACCGGATGGTGTGCGATGTCGCCGTAGGGGACCGCGACATAATGCTCTATTGCTTCCACCAGGGTTCCCAGGCCCGTTCCCAGCACCAACCCGACCGGCTGCTCACCCTTGAGATAAGGCCTTAACGATTGGGCGGCCTCTTCGACTTTTCCCCTCATCTCGGTCATGGAAATCTCGATTCTTTTTGAAAAATCTTATCACCCAAATACCCTGAGCCGCTAAAATAAAGGCGCCGTTTGACTATCGTTTCCTCGCAAACGACAATTGACACAACCCAAGGCTTTTGTAAATATCCTTCCACGATCCCGAAGGATTTCATTTAAGATTAAAACCGTGGACAAGTTATATTAAATGATGACTCAATTTTCGTCCCAATCAAGGCCCGCTATCTTGGAATCGTTTACGCCCCCCTACCCTGCCGATCTTCCGATCATGCAGCGGCGCGAAGAGATCCTTGCCGCCCTAAGCCAACACCAGGTGCTCGTGATCACGGGCGAGACCGGGTCGGGCAAGAGCACCCAGATCCCCAAGTTCTGCCTTGAAGCCGGAAGGGCAATGATAGGCTGCACGCAGCCGCGCCGGATTGCCGCCATTACCCTTGCCGCGCGTGTTGCCCAGGAAATCGGACCCAACGGACTGGCCCTCGTGGGATACAAAATCCGCTTTCAGGACCGCACAGCCCGAACGACCAGAATAAAATTCATGACCGACGGCATTCTGCTTGCCGAAGCGCAAAGGGACAGAAATTTTAGGTCCTACGACACCATTATTGTCGATGAAGCCCACGAAAGGAGCCTTAACATCGACTTTCTGATCGGGATTCTTAAACAGAGTCTTCCCCTAAGACCCGATCTAAAGGTGATAATAACCTCGGCTACAATAGATCCCGAAAAATTTTCACGCGCTTTCGACGCCGCCCCGATCATCGAGGTTTCCGGCAGAATGTTTCCCGTTGAAGTATTGCACCTGTCCTCAGAGCCTCTAAACGAGCACGAGCAACCGGATGCAAGCTACATCGACCAAGCGGTGGAAGCCGTTGGCCTTTTGCGACCCGGCTCGCCCAACCAGGGCGACATCCTCCTGTTCATGCCCACCGAAAGCGACATAGTGGAAACGGTCCAGCGAATCGAGGCAAAATCCTTTGCCAACACCTCTGTCATGCCCCTTTTCGGCAGAATGGCCGCTTCCGATCAGCAGAAAATTTTTGCTTCCATAAGTAAGCAAAAGATCATAGTCGCAACCAATATCGCCGAGACCTCGATCACCATTCCCGGCATTAGATATGTCATCGACACGGGGCTGGCGAGAACCTCCCGCTACAACCCGCGCTCCAAGACCCGCAGCCTTCCGGTGTTGCCCATATCCCGGGCAAGCGCGGACCAGAGGAAAGGCAGGTGCGGCCGCGTTGAGGCAGGCGTTTGCATAAGGCTCTACTCCGAGCAGGATTATCTGCAAAGGCCTCTTTATACTCCGCCTGAAATCCTTCGATCGAACCTGGCCGAGGTAATCCTTAGAATGCTCTACCTCAAGCTTGGAAGAATTCAGGATTTCCCTTTTCTCGACACGCCCTCCTCGGCTGCCATAAAGGACGGATTCTCTATTCTTCGCGAACTGGGCGCCGTTGACGAGCACCAAAGGCTTACACAGATTGGGCGAATGATGGCCCGCTTGCCCCTCGATCCCCGCATAGCGAGGATGCTGATCGAGGCGAGAAAAGAAAATGCCCTGAAAGAGCTCATGATCATCGGCTCGGCTCTAAGCATCCAGGACCCCCGAGAGCGTCCCCTGGAGCACGAAGCTCAGGCGCGCCAGGCCCAGGCGCTCTTCCGAGACCCCCGATCCGATTTCGTATCGCTCCTTAAAATGTGGCAGGCCTGCTGGGAGCAGCCCGAGTCGGGAACCTCGCGGCATCTCAAAAACTTCTGCCGCGATCATTACATGTCCTTTCGCCGCATGCGCGAATGGCGGGATATATTCTTTGAAATCCGCTCGATTCTAAGCGAAATCGACGGTTTTTTGGAAAACACACATCCAGCCGACTACGACAGTGTGCACCGGTCGATTTTGAGCGGCTATCTTAGCCAGGTGGCGCTGCGCAAGGACAAAAACCTCTATACGGCCGCAAGGGGCAGCCAGGCGATGCTCTTTCCAGGGTCGTCCATTTTTGGCAAGGGCGCAGCCTGGATTGTCGCCTCCGAACTGGTGCAAACGACCCGGCTTTTCGCGCGCTCCGCGGCCAATATCAATCCGGAGTGGATCGAAACGGTCGGGCGCCATGTATTGAAATACAGCTGGTCGGAACCGCACTGGGAGAAAAATCGCGGGCAGGTCGTTGCCTTTGAAAAGGCCACCGTATATGGCCTGACTGTAGTTGAGCGCCGCAGGGTCAACTTCGAGAGAATAAATCCCGCGCAGGCTCGCGAGATTTTCATACGCTCCGCTCTTATCGAAAGGCAGCTTCCCCCACGATACGATTTTCTAAACCATAATACCGCTCTTCTTTGCGAAATCGAACAATTGGAAAACAAAACGCGCCGAAGAGACCTTCTAGCCGACGAACAGGCACTCTATGAATTCTACGACGAACGCATCCCGCAAATCTCCGATATCCGATCCTTTGACAAGCTTATAAAGGACAAGGGCACGGAGGAATTTCTCAAGATGCGCCGGGAAGACATCCTGCGAAACGAATTCGATTCGGCGGCCGAGCAGCAATTTCCCGACACTCTAAACCCTACCGGAGCCCAACTGCCTCTCAAGTACGCCTTTTGCCCCGGCCAAACAGACGACGGACTGACCCTGACCGTGCCGGTTCACACCCTGCCCTCCCTTTCCGGCGAAGCTTTTGAATGGCTTGTGCCGGGCATGGTGCCCGAAAAAGTATCGGTACTTCTAAAGAATCTTCCAAAAGAGATACGAAAACGTCTTATGCCCTTAGCCGAGACGGCCCGGCGCATAGTGCCCTATCTGGCTTCTGGCGAGGGAGACTTTTACACCCGGCTTGGCGAGGCGGTCTTTAACTTGAGCGGAATCCGCATAGACCCGCGCCAATGGGACGAATCCCAACTGCCCGAACATCTCCGGATGCGTTTTGAAGTGGTTGACCCAACGGGAAATGTTTTGGCTGCGGGACGAAATATCGAAACTCTTCGCGCTTCCGCAGTCGAAAAGCACGAGGATCACTTGTGGAGCGAAGCCCGAAAGGCCTTCGAAAAAGACAATGTGGTCGGGCTGGATTTTGGAGATCTTCCGCAGCGCATTGAAATCGGAACGGATGCGATAGGGATTCAGCGTTTCGCCTGGCCCGGGCTTTGCGAAGAAGAGGGCAAAGTTGCCGTAAGGCTTTTCACAGACCCCGAAAGCGCGGTCCGATCCTCTCGGGCAGGGCTCCTGCGGTTGTACAAAATTGCTTTTGCCGCCGAACTCAACACGTTTTCCAAGTCCTGGGCCTTTCCCGACTCTTTTGCCTCTCGCGTTTTCTTCATGGGGGGCGTAAAGAAAGCTTCCCTGGCTCTTTATGATTATATTCTGCGAAACCTCTTCGGACTGGATGTCGAGCAGCACCCGGACCGATTGATTTTTTTGGATAATCTTAAAAAACTCAAAGGGCGACTGGGCGTCTTGGGTAACGAACTCCGTACGCCGGTATTAGACGCCGTGGAGCAAAGACACCACACCCTCGGGGTAATCGAGAGGTTTACGCGCATGGCCGGGACAAGCCGGGCTGTAACCGAACGGCTTGCGGCCGTGCGTGGAGAGGTTGAAACCCTTATAGCGCCGGACTTTTTGGACCGTTTTCCCCAAGAGCGCGTAAGGCTTGCGTCCCGCTATCTGAGGGGGCTGTCCATCAGGGCCGAGCGAGCCTATGTTTACCCGGAAAAGGACCGTTTGAAGCAGGCCCAGGTGCTGGGTTATGCCGAGCGGTTGGAGCAGATCCGAAAAAGGGTTCTTTCCCGCCCCACCCGCGAAGGACTTATCTTTGTGGAAGAAGCTGACCAAATGATCCAGGAGTTAAAGATCAACCTCTTTGCCCCCGAAATGAAGACTCTTTTCCCTGTCTCGGGCAAGCGGATTGAAAAAAAGTTGGACGAATTTTTGTCATGAAGGTCAACGCGATGCAGAGGGACCAGTTTAAAGATGGGGCCGCTTTTCGAAACCGAGTGATCGAGGTTCTATCAAAAGTCACGGGAAACGGCTATTTGTCCGGGAGCGTGGAACGCGAAGGCGAGCGCACCTCGAGCGTGCTGCTTTTGCTCGGGGAATTTCCACCTCGAAAAGGCGCCGCTTGCGAACCCGGCATAATACTTAACAAACGTTCGCAAAGCGTCCGACAACCCGGGGATTTATGCTGTCCGGGAGGAAGCCTTGAAAAATTGGACAATTTTCTTGCCCGCCTCCTGGCTGTTCCAGGATCGACTCTTTCCAAATGGCCGGCTTGGCCCCAACTAAAAGATGCTCATCCGCAGGACGCCGCGTTTCTTTCCCTGCTTTATGCGGCCGCGCTTCGGGAAGGGTGGGAAGAGATGCGCATAAACCCCTTCGGCCTTACTTTCCTTGGCGTTCTGCCCACAGAACGCCTCGTTATGTACAAACGCTCCATCCATCCCATGGCTGTCTGGATGTCTGGTCAGAAACGATTTCGCCTGAACTGCGAAGTCGAAAGAATCGTCCGGTTCCCCTTGCGCGCTCTTTTGGATACCTCAAACTACGGTTGCTACAGGATTGATGTCCCTTCAAGAATCAACGGCAAGCTGGAAAGCGAAAGCGCGGATTTCCCATGTTTTGTCTACCCGGTTGACGGAAGAAAGGAACTGCTGTGGGGAGCGACCTTCAGAATAGTCACCCAGTTTCTGGAGATGATTTTCGGCTTCAAGGTCCCCGAAATCTCCTGTTTGCCTTTAATCCTTGGACGATTGGACAAACATTACATGACGGGAAGCGCCCAGGATAGCGGCTGCAAAAAGCATCGGCCCGCGCCGGCCCCGGGGCACCACCACCCCCATTAAGGGCTCCGGTATATATTCCTTCGCGGATTGGGTGTATACTGATTACCTTGTAAAGAGTTTAGGCGGTAAAAAACCGGGCCCGAATCTTTTTTACGGTTTAGGGTTCCCAATACAAAAATCCTTTTGAAGCAATTTGGCTTGGAATAGCCGGCAGGGGCCAATGACAAATATCGGAGACGTAGTTCTAGTGTATATGGATAACAACCCGGCCTTTTTCGCCAGGGTTGAGGAAATATCGGCCGACGTCAAACCGGGCTGGTTTCAGGTAAAATTTCTTGTGCTCCAGGTCCCCTTGCTCTCTGTGACCTGGATCTTGCGCGAAGCCTACTACAACGGAGAAGAATTCACGATGGGCGGCAGGCCCATGCGAGTGGAAAAAGTCGTAGCCCCGGTCGAACAAACAGCCGGACTCGGGCCTGAAGACGAAGCTATGACCACGGCCAGACCCGAGTTGGTTGTACAAAAAAAACAGAAAGAAAGAAAAACGGGCAAACAGGGTAACGTCATATCACTTTCCGATCGGCTCAAAAAAGACCGGGAGTAATCGCCAGCTCTTATTTGCCGTGTTTTTTACCCCACCATTCGTCGTGGCCCTTAAACCACCAGTCAGTTGAATCGGCGGCAAGGATCTGTTCGGAGATCTCTTGTGCCGTCGAGGTGATAAGGCGCTGCCTGGCAAAATGGATCCACTTGGCTGCGTAACTATTTCCCAGATCTTTTTGTTGCTTAAGTTCGACAATGAGTTCGAGTTGGTCGGCATCGTGGACCAGTATGGCCTCGCGGCTTTCGCAGTCCCTGTACTCCTTCAAAAGGGACTTGAGCTCTTCTCCAAAGGGAAGCGAGGCCGCCAGATCGGCCATGGCGCCCTCCTCGTCGACCGCAACGTATCTTTTGTTGACATAGTTTTGATCCCCGGTTCGCGCCTCCGGCAGATCGTGGACAAGGCTCATGCAAATGACCTTGCACGTATCGATATCGGAATCCATTCGCGCAAGCGCAAAACCGATCATGGCCACCCGGAAGGAATGCTCGGCAACCGATTCCCCCCCGGAGCCCAAAAACTGAAAGCCCGAGCGCGGCGTTTTCTTTAGCATTCCCAATTCAAAAAAGAAGTCGATTACTTTGCTGTATTCCAATCAAGTCTCCCTTGTGATATCAATCTGAAGTTAAAGAGCGCGCGAAGATGTCTTGCGGTACTTTTCTCCGGTTAATTCCTCAAAGCAGCCCGGGTCAAGATAAGCCCTTCGCGCGGCTATGAGTTTATTGCGCTTTAAAATACCGGTCAATATTGATATATTGACTGCTCGACATGTTTTTTTAAAAATCCAGCCGGAGGTCAAAATAGATGGAGAAGCATACCCTGGCGGTACTCGTTGAAAATTCTCCCGGTGTTCTCACCCGGGTCGCAGGCCTTTTTGCCCGCCGGGGCTTTAATATCGATAGCCTTGCAGTGGGCCGCACCGATAGGGACGATGTCTCCCGCATGACCATCGTGGTCGAAGGAGACAAACCTCTTATCGAGCAAGTCACAAAACAGCTCCACAAACTCATAGACGTTATCAAAATAAGCAATATAACCGATGATGAGTATGTGGACCGGGAACTCGTGATGATCAAGGTAACCGCCGATCCCGGCCAGAGAGTCGAGATCATGCACATTGCCGGGATATTTCGCGCCCGCGTCGTTGACCTTGGCAGCAAGACAATGACTTTCGAGTGCACGGGAACCGAGGGCAAGATCAACGCCTTTGAAGAATCCCTGCGCCCTTACGGCATCAAGGAACTGGTTCGAACGGGCAAGATTGCCATGCTTCGCGGAAGCAAATATGTGGCCTTGAGCCTGGCTCAGACGCGTGAAGCTGAAAACGGTTGAAAACTTTTCCGGAGGGGGATGAAGTGGAAATGACTGTTGGCGAGGCCCTTCTCGAGTGCCTCGAAAGGGAAAATGTGGAAATCGTTTTCGGCTATCCGGGTGGAGCAGTCCTTCCACTCTATGACGCCCTCTATCATTCCACCAGGATAAAGCACGTGCTGGTGCGCCACGAACAGGGGGGCGCCCATGCCGCCGACGGCTACGCCCGCGTTTCGGGCAAGGTCGGTGTATGCATTGGCACTTCCGGCCCCGGAGCCACTAACCTGGTAACCGGCATTGCAAACGCTTACATGGATTCGGTGCCCCTTGTGGTGATCACCGGCCAGGTACCCACCATTCAGATCGGAACCGATGCCTTTCAGGAAGTCGATATCACAGGCATTACCCTGCCTATAACCAAGCACAACTGGCTTCTAAAAGATCCCGCCAAACTCGCGCAGGTGGTAAAGAGTGCTTTCCATATCGCTTCCACAGGCCGCCCCGGACCGGTGCTCATAGATATTCCAAAGGACGTGGCCCAGGCTAAAATCAATTTTAAGTACCCTGCCACAGTTAAACTGAGAGGCTATAAACCCACCTACAAAGGCCACCCGTCCAAAATCAGCGAGATAGCAAAACTTGCCGGCAAGGCCAAAAGGCCCATTATCTGCGCGGGCGGAGGCATTCTGTCCTCCAACGCCTCCGAAGAACTCTTAAAGTTTGCCGAAACCATCTCCGCCCCTGTTACCAATACTTTCATGGGCCTTGCGGGCTTTCCCGGAGACCACCCGCTTTTTCTTGGAATGCTTGGCCTCCACGGTACCCGCTACGCCAACCTGGCCATAACCGAATGCGACCTGCTGATCGCCCTTGGCGCCAGATTTGACGATCGCGTCGTAATGCACATAAACAGTTTTGCCCCCGGGGCCACTGTGGTTCACGTAGACATCGATCCGGCTGAGATCGGAAAAGTTATCGCCACAAATGTCCCGCTTGTGGGCGACGTTAAAATGATTTTAAAAGAGCTGCTGCCTCTGCTCGAAAAAGTGGATCGTTCGGAATGGCTCGAAAGGATAAAATCCCTTAAGGCCCAGTATCCCCTCACCTACGAGGGAGATTCGAGCCTTAAACCCCAGTTTATTATCGAACAGCTCTCCAAATGCACCAGAGGGGATGCCATTATCGTTACCGATGTCGGTCAGCACCAGATGTGGGTAGCCCAGTACTACCGCTTTACAAGGCCGCGCACGCTGGTGTCCTCGGGCGGGCTCGGGTGCATGGGTTTTGGACTTCCAGCGGCCATCGGAGCGGCCCTGGCCGCTTCGCCGGAGCAAAAAGTGATCCTCGTAAGCGGGGACGGCAGCATCCAAATGACCATCCAGGAACTTGCAACCATGATGGAACAGTGCCTTAATATTAAAATTATTCTTTTTAACAATTCCGCGCTCGGCATGGTGCGTCAGCTCCAGGAATATTATTGTCAGGGCCGCCACATGGCAACGAATTTCCAGTTTCACCCCGATTTCGAAATCCTGGCCAGGGCCTACGGCATCCCGGCTTATACCTTCAGAACCCAGGAAGATGTCCTCAAAGGACTTCCCGAGGTTCTTAACAGTGCCGGCCCCGCATTTGTCAACTGCATCGTTCCCCGTGAAGAAAACGTTTTGCCGATGGTGCCCGCGGGCAAGGGAATCAACGAAACGATCGAATGCGGATAAAAAAATCCAGCGTAAGGCCGCGCCAGACACAAAGGATAAAATTTCCTCGCCTCCCCGCGGCCTTATTCTTCTTTTATAGCTCCATCGCGTATCAAACCCAAGGAGACGACCCCGATATGATGAAGACCTTGCTCCTCAATCCCCCGTCTTTTGAAAAATTTGACGGGGGTGCCGGCGCGCGCTGGCCCGCCCGCCGTGAGATTGATTCTTACTGGTACCCCGTTTGGCTCGGATATGCCGCAGGCCTCATAGAGCAAAGCAGGCTCCTAGACGCCTCCCCCCACGGTTTAAGCCCCGAACAAACCGTGGAAATTGCAAAAGACTATGAATTCCTGGTGTTGTTTACGAGCAAACCCGGCTTCTACAACGACGTGCGTCTTATTGAGAAGATAAAGGCCGTCAATCCCGGCATCAAAATAGCCTTTGTGGGCCCCCCCGTTTCCGTTCAACCCGAACTCGCCCTCAATGCCTCACCGGCTATCGACTTCATTGCAAGAAAGGAGTTCGACTACACGGTTGCCGAGTTCGCCGCCGGAAAAGAGCTAAGAGACATCGACGGAGTAAGCTACAGGGAAAACGGCAAAATTGTCCACACCCCCGACCGGCCTTTGATCGAAGACCTCGATGCGCTGCCCTCCATAGTCGATATTTACAGGCGTGATCTGGATCCGACTAAATACAACATTCCCTTCCTGAAGCATCCCTACCTTGCCTTTTACACTTCCCGCGGCTGTCCGGCCAGGTGCATATACTGCCTGTGGCCCCAGACTTTCACCGGCCATCCCTGGCGGGTTAGAAGCAACGCATCGGTTGTAGCCGAAGTCAAACACGCTCTCGAGATATTTCCCGAAGTTAAGGAAATCTTCTTTGACGACGACACCTGGGCCTGGGGCAAAAGCCGTGTCATCGAATTGTGCAAGCAGCTAAAGCCCCTAAATTTTACCTGGTCGTGCAATAGCCGGGTCCATGCCGACTACGATATGCTAAAGGCCATGAAGGACGCCGGCTGTCGGCTCCTGGTGGTGGGATTCGAATCCGGAGTCCAGCAAATTCTTGATAACATGAAAAAAGGCATCACGGTCGAACAGTCCCTTACGTTTATGAAAAACTGCCGCGAACTGGGCCTGACCGTTCATGGAGACTTCATGATCGGCCTTCCAGGAGAAACCAAAGAGACGATAAAGCAAACCATAGAATTCGCCAAAAAGCTCGACCCTGAAACAATCCAGGTCTCTTTGGCCCACCCCTACCCAGGCACGGAGTTCTACCAGTATCTGCAAACCAACGGTTTTCTTACCGAAGACGACATGTCCGACGAACTCGGCCACCAGATGGCAAACTACGAATACCCCTGGCTGAGCAGGCAGGAAATCGTCGACGCGGTCGAATATTTTTACGGCACCTACTATTTCAGGCCCAAGGTGATATACCGGATCGTTCGACGGGCCATTTTCGATAACCAGGAACGAAAACGCCTCTACCAGGAAGCCCGTGACTACCTCAGGCTCCGGGCGCGGCGCAAAAAATTTTCCGGCAACGCCTTTGAAAAGACCATGTAATGACACTGCGCCGCCTTATCGTAAATGGCGATGATTTCGGCATATCACAGGAAGTAAATGAAGCCGTGATCTTTGCCTTCCGGCACGGGATTCTTACCAGCACGAGCCTTATGGTCTCGGGCGAGGCTTTTGAGCAGGCCGTCGCGCTGGCGAAGGAAAGCCCCGGTCTGGCAGTGGGCTTGCACGTAACCTGTGCAAGCGGCCGCCCGGTTTTACCGCCGGCAAGGCTCACGCATGTGGTGGGAAAAGAGGGGTGTTTTCCTGCCGACCCGGGGCTGGCGGGTTTAAACTATTTTTTCTCCCGCGCCGCGAGAAAAGAGATTACAAAAGAAATAGCTGCTCAATTCGAAAATTTTGCCCGCAGTGGACTCGAGTTTTCCCACGTCGACAGCCACTGCCACTTGCACGTCCATCCCGTGGTGCTCGATGCAATGGTTGAAATTGCCCAATCTTACGGAATAAAGAGGATTCGGGTTCCAGCGGACAATTTTTTTTCAGCCCTTCCCTTTTTGCGTTCCTCGGTTAAAAGTGGCGCTTATGCCATTATTTTCAAGCTCTTAACCCAGAGGATGAAAAGGATTTTGCCACCCAGAGGCTTTATCTTTCCTAAGACGGTTTACGGCAATCTGTTGAGCGGTAAGATGAGCCTTCAATATGTGCTGTGGCTTCTTGACAATCTCCAGGAGGGAACTTCCGAACTCTATCTTCACCCCGCCATGCCCCGCGAGGCTGACCGTAAAATCGATGCCCGGCGGCTGCAGCGCTTCACTGAGTTCTCTATTTTGATTCACCCCGAAGTGCGCGAAAAAATAGCACGGTCACAAATAAGCCTTTCCACATACCACGACTTGGAAAAACAGATATGAAAACAGCCATAGTAGTCTCCCTTGCCGTCATTGCCCAGGCAATAGCAAATACCCTGCTAAGCCAGGGGATGAAAATCATAGCCGCCATGCCGGCCTTCCAAAAGGGGTTTTCCCTTGTAATGCTTGCATACGCGCTAAAAAATCCCTTCATCTGGGCAGGCATATTTTTATTGATCATTTATTTCGCATGCTTTCTTTCCGCCGTTTCCTGGTCGGACCTCAGCTATGTTGTCCCCATAACCGCCGCAGTATATATCCTGGATGTTTTCACGGGAAAACACTTTTTGCACGAATCGGTTTCCTCTACCAGGTGGATGGGCTCTATCCTGATTGTCTTAGGAGTGGGTCTTGTTTCCCTGTCTGGAACCCCAAAGAGCGCTTCCACCGAACTCTCGATCGATAAAGCCGGCCTGCCCCAGGGGGAAACTGCATGCTGACCGCCCTTATGATTCTACTGGTGGTCTTTTCCAATGCCGCGGGGGACGTATTTCTAACAAAGGGCATGAAGCAGGTTGGAGATGTATCGGCAGTTGCCAGGGGTCGGATTTGGGACACCATATTGCAAACCGCTTTCAATATAAACTTTATCCTTGGGGTAGCGTGTCTGGCGGTAAGTTTCTTTTCCTTCCTGGCCGTACTCTCCTGGGCCAATTTAAGTTTTGTGGTGCCGGCAACTGCGATAGTCTATGTTGTCACGGTTCTTGGCGCAAAGGTTTTTTTAGCCGAAAAAGTCGATCGGCTTCGTTGGGGGGGCACCCTTCTGATTTGCTGCGGTGTTGGGCTTGTCTGCCTCCCCGAGGGGATTTCACTATCTTTAGTCGCGGCCCGAAAAGGCTTCGAACTTATTTTCGGCGCGCTCACCCTGGGATCGCTCTGCTATTACATTGCCGCAATTGTCGCAGCAGAGAGGTTTTTCCGCAAAACGGGAAAGCAAAAACAGCCCTTGGATACCACTCTTCGAGAGACGGGATCGACGCTTGTTGGTCTTAAGCCCCCGCTTTCGGTCCTGGTGCCCCTTTGCGGCGCCGATTTTAGAGCTTACCAAAACTACGCATCCCTTTGCCGC
>JBMFHI010000016.1:0-42513 GCA_049976905.1 Syntrophobacteraceae bacterium
CCAGGGATTTTACCCTTGGCCAGAGGCTGCTGACGGAAGCCCGGGTAGTGGTATGGTACATGTCGCTACTTCTGTGGCCTGTTCCGTCCCGACTGTCCATGCAGCATGATCCTCTCCTATCCACATCCCTTTTCAGCCCTTTAACTACTTTGCCCGCCATCCTTTTTATCGCAACACTCATTTTTTTTGCGGTCAAATTCAGGAAAAGGTTTCCCGTCATCACATTCGGCATTATCTGGTTTTTTTTAAACCTTGTCATAGAATCGACGATCATCCCGCTTGAACTGGTTTTCGAACACAGGCTCTATCTACCCTCAGTCGGTTTCTACATGGCGGTCGTAGCCATTTGCGTGGGTCTTTTCCGCAAAGCGGCAAGACAACTCCCCGAAATTGAATTTGCCAAGGCTGCCTGCTCAATACTGCTGCTTGTCGTGTCCCTTTTCACCATATTCACTTTTCTTCGCAACACGGCATGGAAAAACATTTTCACCATTAAATACGATTCAGTCCTAAAGGCGCCGGAGAATCCAAGGGCAAACGCCGACTTTGCCAACTCCCTCTGCGAAGTAAAGCAGTATGCTCAGGCCCTTAAGTATGGGCAAAAAGCAATAAAAATCAGCAAAAAAGGCCGAGAGTCCTACTCACTTGCCGAGAATGCGATTGTCCTTGCGCTTATGGGTGAAAACAGAACCAACGATGCTATTGACAATGCTTCTCAGTTCATGAAGGAAAGAGTGCATACGGGTATCGATGTTGGCGCCCTTCCCATCTGCTGCCTGAACGTAGCCCGTGCATGCCTGCTTGAAAAAAAGCCTGAAGATGCCTATAATTGGGCACTAAAAGCCCTAAAATATGTACGACTGCCAGACGACAGCTCATCTCATAATAAGAGTCTCATTCAATACATTTTAGTAAAAATTTTTTTTAACTACAGTCCCGGCGAAGTCGATCCACACCTTTTCCGCACCCCTGAATTTTCAAGTCTCCATAGGGCGCTGGTTACCAGGGCGGCCAGGGCTGATTGCACTCTTGACGTAGACGATGCAACAAATGGAGGACCTGGCGCCTGTACGAACACCGCTTCGAAATCTAGGGCGGTTCAATTGCAAAGGGCGCAAATCGCTTCGGCGATAGTGTTCAAAGCTCACGGTGAGGAGCAATACGCCCTCGAAATACTCCAAAGCTTAGGCCCTAAGAACAGCGACGATCCTTTTGTAAAATCCGAGATGGCGAAAATCGAGCAAGAAAAGGCGCAAAACCTTGCGCAAAAGAAAAATTGGGGCGTGTACGATAAATATGTCCACAACCCCTTTTCGAGGTTTAATTTCGATTTGGCGGTGGCATATTTAGTGCAAAAATATCATTTGCCAAAGTTTTTTCAACATATGGGCGAAAACCGCATCGATGCGGCTTTAAAGATTTCTCCGGCTTCCCGGGATGCCCGTCTGCTAAAAGCCTGGTATCTCTATGGCCTAACAGATAGAGCAAAAGCCGCAAAGGATGCCAAAAAGCTTCTTTCGGACTACCCGAAGGATTCGAATATATGGTTTGCCCTGGGTTTTTTCCGCGCCGGCACGGGGGACGATACGGGAGCATTGGAAGCTTTCCACAAGGTACTCGAACTCTATCCGGACTATCCGCACCGTGCGATTATCGAAGATGTCTGTATGAAGTTGAGCAAGGGAAGGAAAATCAAATCCGCGTCTTTAACCAAATAATTGCCATTTGTCACCAAATTGACGATAATAGGGACACGTGATCTCAGTCCATCAAAATTACATTTTATGTTTTTACTTTGAGGGGAAAACTTATGAAAAGGTCCCGGAAGCTTGCGAGGGTTTGCCGTTTTACACTGTTTTTGTCCCTGTTAGCAACGGCTGCGTTCTTGGTTTCCGCTGCAACCGCCGACGAGCCCTCGACTCAAAAAGCGGGGCAGGCAGTGGTAAAGCCCGTACCGGCTGCTCCGGCGCAGATTAAGGTAAAACCCCTCAACACCAAGGGAACAAAGCCGAGCGGACCAGGCGCGGGAAAGCTTGCCTCGAAGGCACAAGCCCCGAAAGCCACCCAGTCCGCCACGGTGGAGGATAGGGATATCGATGCCAACAGGGCTTCCAACCAAACGAAAGAATCGCCCGAGGAAATCTCGGCGATAGTAAAGAAAACCGAGGCGCTTCTGGCCTCCCCCAAGTTTACCTTCCTTCCGGATAAGGGCCTCGATCCCTTTGTGCCCTTTGTATCCCTGGAGCCCTCGGGCGGCCCCGACCAGTCGGGAAACGGAGGCCCCCTTACCCCGCTTCAGAGAATGTCTCTTGCCGAAATGCAATCGGGGCTAAAGGCGATAGTATGGGGAGAAATGGGGCGCATGGCGGTCATAGAGGATGCTACGGGAAAGGGCTACATCGTAAGCGTGGGAACGCCTGCTGGTCCCAACGCCGGAGTGATCACGCAAATCCACGATAACGATCTTGTAATTGAGGAGCAGATTTGGAACCCCAAGGAAAAAAAGAGATACCCGCAGAATTTTACCATTAAATTGATCAAAAAAGCCGTTAATGGGGTTCTTTAAACGGGGTCGATTTACTTGTTTCGCATAAGGGAGACGAGCAGCATAACGGCGCCTGTGGAAATGGCAATGTCTGCGACGTTAAAGGCCGGCCAGTGCAGGTTTGCCGCGTGGAAATCCAAAAAGTCGGTTACTTCCCCAAGCCTTATGCGGTCGATGAGGTTACCAACCGCACCGCCCGCAACGCAAATATAGGCAGCCCTGGCCCAGGTATCGGCCTTGCGGGTCTTTGCGAAGGCGTAGGCTATCGCGGCCACGACCACAAAGCTCACCGCAGCCAGAGCATAGACCGCAAGGTGATTTCCCGCGCCCGCAAAAAGGCTGAAAGCCCCTCCCGTATTCTGGACATAGACCAGGTTAAAGAAGCCCGGAAAGACGGTAAGCACGGTGTTTACGCGCATGAAGTGCGCAATGGCGTATTTTGTAATCTGGTCCAAAACGACCAGAAGGCTAACCGGAATTACAAACAGCAGTGTTTTTCGCATTTTTGACCTGGCCATCCAGATTTAAGTGAAAGGGGGTCCTCCCGAGACATCCGGGAGGACCGCTTAGGGGATAGAGCAAAAAAGGACCTGTTGGCTGGGTGGGATTATCAGCAACTACAGGAGGTACCGCATCCGCCGCCGCCACCTCCGACCGGGATCTCGGAGGCCACGCGGAAGCCCGAGCCCATCCCGTAGGAGACATAATCCACCGTTATGTCTTTTGTTTTTTCGTGAAGGTCCTTGTCAACCAGCATGGTAAAGCCGTTTACCTTATAGACGTCATCGGTTGCTTTAGGTTCATCCAGAACCATTGCCAGGCTTGGCCCGGCTCAGCCACCGGTTTGAAGAAAAATCCGGATCGGGGTAATCTCCTTTTCCTTGAAATAGTCTTTCAAGACATCCTCGGCCTTTTCGGATAAGTGAATCATGTAAATAACTCTCCTTTCGTTTGAACCACTCGATCAAAACTCATTATATGATGAGCTAACCTGTTTATCGAATCCGCCCTGCCCTATTTCGCAAACCGTTTGTCCTAATTAACATAATTATTTTAGCCCGAAAAGATAGATATGGTCTAAGCGGTTAAAAACAGCGTCAATATAAAGTCCTGAAGTCCATGGCCCAAATTGGGCCTCAGGGGTTTACCTCCCGCGGGCCCGCCGTAAGGGTTTGAATTTCGCTGAAAGCTGCTTACATTTTAGCGTAGAGAGTTTTAAACCGTGCCAAAACCTCGAAGGTTGGCCCAAGGGAGGTCTGCAATGATTAAACTGGCGGTAATTCGGGATAATCTAATAGATTTGCTGGGGATCGAGCAAACCGTTTTCCAGCGCATCGATCGTCACTCCAAAGAAGAGCGGATAAAAAAATACGATCAAGCTTTCGTGATGGTCGAAAAGATCAAGGGTGTGCTCTCTTTGCATATTGGAGAGCTGGAGCGCCATCTTTCAAGCATAGACGGCGGTTTTGAATCAAAACTTAAAAAAACCGCATCCTCCTTCGTGGACTCGGTTGCAAACATCTATGAAAAATTAAGGACAACTGAGCCGGTCTCAAGGAGCCTCAGAGACGATTACACGCTTCTAAACCACGCCGTCATAAGCTGCGGAATGCTCCACACGGCAATGCTGGCCATAAATGAAAACGACATTGCGGATATGGCCAGAATCCACATGACCGATTTTGCCCAGCTGGTCGTAGAGCTTAGCGAAGTGATACCCTTTGTGCTTGCCGCCGAGCTTGCCGAGGAACTAAACCTCGAGGGCGGAAATTCGGTTGCCCAGCAGGCTGTGGCGCAGTACAGGGAAGCGTGGACGCAGCACAGGCCCTCGGCCGGGCACTAAGAGCCATCAGGGGGCCAAACGGCGCCCTTGCCGCAGGCACCTGGTGTGGGATCCTGTAAGTTCGAGTTGGTGGGCACGAAAAACCGTGCCCACCCTACGCTTTCAATCGATAGACGCTACACTAGGGCTGCAGTTCGTGGGGAGTGGTTTCAATGTAGCCTTCATGGGAGAGGGCCGTAAGAGAAGGCTCAATAATGATGCTTGCCTTGTAGGTGGCTTCAAGGTTTGCAAGCTCGGCCCTTTTGCGGTTCAAAAGATAGTCGGCGGCATCGGCGGGCAGAACGGCTTTTAGAACTGCGGGCTTTTTATTCACCAGGGTGGTCCAGATCTTTCGGAAATAGTCCAGGGCCGTGGCTTCGGTGGAGCGCACCAGACCGCTTGCCTGGCAGACTTGGCACTCTTTGTAGGAGCCGCGCAAAATGTTTAACCCCAGATGCTGGCGAGAGAGTTCAAGCAAGCCGAACTTGGAGATTCGCCCCACGGTAATCTTGGCCTTATCGTTTTTGATCTCCTCCTTGAAGCGGCGTTCGACTTCACGGGCATGCCTTTGTTCCCGCATGTCGATAAAGTCGATTACCACGAGACCGCCAAGGTCGCGAAGCCTTAGTTGCTTCGGTATTTCAACGGCGGCTTCCAGGTTGACCTTGAGGGCCATTTCCTCGACAGCCCCTTCGGCGCTGGTGCGCCCGGAGTTCACATCGATGGAGACGAGGGCCTCGGTTGGATCGAAAAGCAGGTATCCGCCCGATTTGAGGGGTACTTTTCTGCGAAAAATCTGCGAGACCTGCTCTTCGAGGTTAAATTTGGAAAAAATCGGCCCCTCGTCCTTATTGAGCCTGACGGTCTTCTGGTTTCTAGGGCTTATAATGCCAAGGAATTCCTTTACCCTGCGATAGACATCCCTGTCATCGACAAGGATGGTCTTTATTCCGGCGGGGAAATAGTCACGAATAATCCTTATGGCAAGATCCTGCTCCTGATAAATAAGGGCGGGCGCCGGGGTCTCCTGCACCTTCTTTTTAATTTCCTCCCAGATTTTCACGAGATGGTCAAGATCCTGGTTAATCTCGCGCTTGGTCCGGTCTTCGGCAGCAGTCCTAAGGATCACGCCGAAATCTTCGGGCACCTTAAGGCTTCTTGCCATCTCCTTGAGTCTCTCGCGCTTGTCGCCGTTTTCGATCTTCCGGGAAACCCCGCGCTGGTCCTGGCCGGGCATGAGGACAATGTCGCGGCCCGCAAGGGAAACATAGGTGGTAAGAAGAGCCCCCTTGGAGCCCACCTCCTCCTTTACGACCTGCACGAGCACCTCCTGGCCGGGATGAATCACATCCTGGATCCTGGTGCTGTCCGCACTGTCCGAGTCATAGTATTCCGGGTGGATTTCGGAGGCAGGCAAAAATCCGTTTCGATCGACCCCGTAATTTACAAAGGCCGCCTGGAGACTCGACTGGATGTGGGTTATGATACCTTTATAGATGTTTCCCGCAATTTTGCCTCGCGTTGCGGTTTCTATGAAAAAATGTTCCAGGTTGTATCCGTCTACTACCGCAATCCGGAATTCCTCGGGGTGGATCGCGTTTATGATCATCGTTTGATATGACATTTTGCTGCCTTGTCGTTTCTGTTGCCCCAGTTGCGGGATTGGAGATGCTGTTTGGCCTGATGGACAAAGGTACGCAGAGCTATTTCCCGGTTGGGCTGAATGGCCCCATCATAAGGCGCGTCTATGTAGGGCATGCGCATTTTGTTTAAGAGCGGCTTGAGAACGGCAGTACATACTGCGCTTGGCATACAGGTAAAAGGGTAAACGTTCACTACGCCGCTGCAACCCTCGTGTAAGTGTTCGAGTGCGGCTCCGATGCTCAAGGCCGATTCGGTCCCGATATCGAAGCTGTAGAGCCGGTCTTTGTCCATTCGATGTTCTAATGTCGCTATGGAGTGATCTTTTTCAATGTCCAAATGCTTAAGCGCACGATTGTAGATCTGTTTCTGGCGACCCATCTGGTAGTATTTTTCGATCTGCGTTGGGATAAGGTCTCTCAGGCCGCTCCGTAACGATGCGAAATCGCGCTTCAAAAGGGCCAGCTTTACAAACCGTTTCTGATTCCTGGCCATGTCATAGGTTATGTAGTTTATCCACTCTCCGATCGAAGCCACCACGACTTCAGCCCCGAACCGCTCAAGCATCCGAACGATGTTCTGGTTGGACTCGGGATGGGTGCGAACATAAATCTCACCGACTATCCCTATTAACGGGCGCCTGGGCTGGCGCGTATCGATAAAGGTTTTAGCCGTGGAGGCCGTATCTTCGACAATATCGAGAAGCCCTCCGAGCTCAAGGGAGGACCCCTTACGCTGGACTTCCTCAAGCAAGGCTTCCAGAGCTTTTTGGATAAACGAATCCGTCAAACCCGGCCGAAGTTCGTAGGGACGCACCCGCCACGTGATCCGGTCCAGTATATCAGCTATTATTATAGTCACATAGCAAAGTTTTCTAAATATTTGAGCCGCGGCCGCGGGCATGATGTCAACCGTCGAATAGGAATTTCTGGTCGAGACATACGTTATG
This sequence comes from Syntrophobacteraceae bacterium, assembly GCA_049976905.1. Taxonomy (GTDB): domain Bacteria; phylum Desulfobacterota; class Syntrophobacteria; order Syntrophobacterales; family Syntrophobacteraceae; genus SbD1. The sequence continues at coordinate 6,958 of JBMFHI010000016.1, forward strand.
GGGATGTCGCGAAATTCTTCGAACCTGTCCAAAACCAACCGCTGCATCTTGTTGTACATGCCGAAGCGGCAGGGACCGTCGGCTTCGGGCAAAAAGTATACGTACTTTTCGGGCGAGAAAGCCGTCCCGAGTCTTTCTTTCTCCTGCTGGAGAAAATAGAGGATATCACCAAGGGTCACCTGGCAGGGGAAACACTCCTTGCCCGAGGTAAATTCCTTGCCGATGGAAAGGCCTTTAAAGGTATCGAGCACGAGGGCGTTTACGCCCACGGCGTGAAAACAGGCAGCCAGAAGCCGGGAGGCAAACGGGGCCATGGAAGGGATAAGAAGGGTCTTACCCGTTACATCGAACTGCTTTACCTTATCGTAGAAGCGCCCGAAATCCTGTTTTGCCGTAGCCGTCATATTTTATCCACGCAACATGTAAAAAGAAGTTCCGGGTTCACGCGAAGCCGCGAAGACGCGAAAAGAAAAGGAAGCGAAGAACCCACTAAGACAGTTTAATTGTCTATCCTGATCTACGGAACTTTTCATTTCTCGTCCCTATCATCGGCAAACTTTTGGTGCAGGCGAAGACGCGAAGAGGCGAATTCGCAATGCTTGTTTACAATACGTTTGACGCCGCTTTTGAAGGTGGCCCCGCCGAAATTCATTAGCAGTCCAAGAGACAAATTCATAAGCCTCAGATAGGTCAGCAACTGTTTGGAGTGGACAGGCGCAAGCTCTTCAATCGATTTAATTTCTATAACCAGCGCGTTTTCAACCAGCAGATCGGCCCGAAAGCCCTCCGCAAAATGAAGTCCTTCAAAAACTATCGGCACTTGCTTTTGCCGTTCGATGAGGAAACCACGGTCAACAAGCAGCCGCGCCAACACGACCTCATAGACCGATTCGAGCAAACCCGGCCCCAGTTGCGTATGTATCCTGTACCCGCAGTCTACGACCTCCCTGGCGATTTGCTCAATCTCCAACTTTTTACACCCTGTCTGGGTTCATAGCTTCTTCTCTTCTTTGCGCCCTTCTTTGCGTCTTCGCGTCTTCGCGTGAGACAAAAAAGGTTTATCCAGCCTCCTCCAGCGATTGCACAGCCTCAGGGGCAGGTCTTAGCGAAGAGCGCTTTTCCTCAAGATTTCTCACCACGTTCCGGTAAGCTTCCACGCGCGTTAAGAGGCCGGCCACAGCGGAGTGCTCGTCGAGTTCGAGTATGAGCGAGGGCTTATCGGCCAAAAGGTGCCGGTAAAAATGCTCTATGAAGGAATCGGCCCCGCAGCTAAAATTAGTCAGATGCACCCCGTACCAGTTCGGCGTGCGAAGGATCATTTTGGCCGTTCGGATGATCCTTGCGCCAAGCCCCCAGAACATGCGCTTGAAATCCGACATATCCTCGCCATCCGAGTCCACCATATCCATGGGAACGGCCTTTATCCCAAGTTTTGCAAGCTGTTTTCCAAGCTGAAGATTAAGGCGATCGTCATAGAGGTTATAGGGACGTCCCGTGACTATCCAAACCGGTTCTCCGGGCTCGATTGCCGCGAGGATCTCCTTGCCGGTCTCAACGAGGCGGCGGCGAAATTCGATCTGCCGTGCCGAAGCCTTCAAAACGGCCCTTTCAAGCTCCGCCCTTTTAGGCCTTAATTCACGCGGGAAGGCTTTTTCGAAGGCAAAGACCTGGTTTTGCGGACCTTCCTTCAAATAGAGCGAAGGCCGGATGATCCTGTTGTCGGGGATGTTTAAAGCCGACCTGCTCATAAATTGGGAACTCTGAACGAGAGGACAAAAATAGCCGACTTCATCTTCGTGGGGAACGGGGGCGTTTACAACATTGGGTAAAAAGAGGTATTGGGCGCGGTCCATAAGGTAGCGCACATGCCCGTGGAACACCTTGACCGGAAAACACACCTCGGCAACCACGTTTTCGACGCCAAGAAAAGCGAGCTTATTGGTGGTCTTAGGACTTAGAAGCACGGGAAAGCCCAGTTCGGAAAAAAGGTGGGCCCAGTAGACTCCCCATTCGAGAGAATGCAGGGCAAGAGGTATGCCGATGACAGGTTTGGGCTGGCGCCTGGCTTCGGCTTCGGTCAGCAGATTTTCGGCTCCCGCGAGGGCCTGTTCGAAAATAGCCTGCCTTACCTGAAAATAGTCAACCTCCCTGCCCCCTTCGGCCCGGGTTTCATAGCGGCCGCAGTCTCCTCCCCATATGGACTTGCGCTCGCCAAAACTATAGACTTTGAGCTTGCACTCGTTGTGACATTTTTTGTCCGCGCGGCAGACGCTCTCGGAAAAGTTCACCTCCATGGAGGCAAGCTGGTCGAGATCCCGCCTGCGGTACTCCATCCCCTCTTTTTTAAAAAGCTCCATGACCGAGAGGGCAGCCCCGAAGGCCCCCATCACCTCACGGTTTTCGGGGACAAGGATCTCGCGTTTGAGCACGCGTTCGAAGGCCGCCACTATGCCTTTGTTAAGCGAAGGCCCTCCCAGAAACATCACGCGTTTTCCTATGCGTCTTTTTTCCACCACCCGGTTCAAGTAATTGTAGACTATCGCATAGCAAAGGCCGCCTATCAGATCCTGGCGTTCGCCGCCTTTTTGCAGATAGCTCACGAGGTCTGATTCCATGAAGACCGTGCAGCGCTCCGCCAAATGAATGGGATTCTTGGAGCTAAGGGCGATGTCCTGGAATTCCCCCACGATATTGATGTTCATCTTGTTTGCCAGTTCATGGAGAAAACTGCCCGTACCGGCAGCGCACACCTTGTTCATGGCAAAATCATAGGGGTGGGTGTTCTCAAGGGAGATGTACTTTGAGTCCTGGCCACCGATTTCAAAAATGGTGTCGACCTCAGGATCGATTTGCACCGCCCCGCGCGCGTGGGCCGTAATCTCGTCTATGACAAGATCGGAGCTCAGGAAATCGCCCACCACATTACGGCCCGAACCCGTTGTTGCGATCCCCATGAGCTTTATCTTCCCGCCGGCTTGCTCCTGCAGGGTCCGCAGCAGATGCTGAGTGACCTCGATGGGTTTTCCGCGCGTGGGCACGTAGCACTTGTGAAGGAGCCCGGCCTTATCGCTTATGAGCGCATACTTGGTGGTGGTCGAGCCTATATCGATTCCGAGGTAGGCTTCCACGGGTTTTCCCTTTTTCCAGGCCCAGGGCCCGGAGCCGTTTCCGGCTTCAAAGCGGCTCAGGGAAAGCTCAAGGCGCTCAGCGCGGGGGAAACTTTCAACCGCCTGGGAATCCTCCCGTAAAAGGATCGAGAGGTCAACCGTGTTTCGCCATCCTTGCTTTGCGGCCAGGACTGCCACCCCCAGGGCACCTATCGAGGTATGAAAGGCCGGAACGCTCAAGGAGGGAAAATAGTGCTGAAAAGCCTTAACCTGGAGGCGGTTTGAGGCCATGCCTCCGATAAAAATAATGGGGTCGAGCAGTTCACGGTTACCAACGATCGTGCTGACATAATTGGCGGCGTTTCCGAAATGGAGGCCGGCTATGATATTTGACAGGCTCTCACCCTTGTTCTGCAGGTGGATCATGTCCGATTTGGTAAAAACCGTGCAACGGCAGGCTACGGGCGCAGGATAGGTGCTCTTGAGGCCCAGTTCGATAAAGTCGCTAAGGGTCTGCTGGAGCTTTCCCTGGGCCATCGAAAAATCGGAGCCGTAAAGAGAGAGGGCAAGCCTTTCGGCCTGCTGGTCGATAAACGAACCCGTTCCCGAGGCGCAGGGACCGTTGACATTAAAAGACTCAAGCTGCCAGTGGGCGCCGCTGTTATCCAACTGGAAAATAGCGGTATCCTGGCCGCCCATGGTAATGATGGAGCGAACCCCCGGGGTGGCGCAAAGGGCGCCCTCCACCTGAGCGATGGTTTCAACTTCGAAGGGCGCTCCCAGCTTTTGGGCCAAAAGCTCCCCGTGAACCCCCGTAAAACTGATCGATCGGATCTCCGCGCTGTTCTCAGAGCTGATCTTTCGCGTGATATTGTCCAAAAGTTTATAAGTTTCTTTGTAGAACAGGCCAAAATGTCTCAAATAGGGCGTTTCCAGAACGACAGTGCCATTTTCGTCCAAAACGATACAGTTGATGCTGACAGACCCTACGTCAACTCCAACATCATAAGCCATTACTTTAACCTTTCGATCAATCGTTTCCAGCACGAAGACAGCCACCAACGCCCAAAGTTGCGTCTAATATAACGAGTTCATCGGAGTTGTTCAATGGTAAGATGGTCAGGGAAATGCATTGCCCTCAATTACAGGAGGGTCTTTAGAAACCCTTTTACTCCTGTAAAAGGATTTGGGTAAGAAGCCGGACCAGTTCGCGAAGGCCTTCTCTTTTGAGGGCCGACACCAAAAGAACGGGGGCTCCGAGTTCCAGGTAGTTTCCGTGGATTTTGGCAAGAAGTTGGGAGTCCTTCAACATGTCGGTTTTATTCAAAACGATTATCCTTGGTTTTTTCCGCATATCTTCGGAATAACTCTCAAGTTCGTGTTCGATCTGCTGGAAGGGCAAAAGGGGATTGTCCTCAGGCGCCCCGGAGGCGTCAATGACGTGAACAAGGACCCTGGTTCTTTCTATGTGCTTTAGAAACCGCACGCCAAGGCCCGCGCCAAGATGGGCGCCCTCGATAAGCCCCGGCACGTCGGCCATGACAAAAGGGGGCGCATCGTCATATTGGACGACGCCAAGGTTTGGGGTAAGGGTGGTAAAGGGGTAGTCGGCAATTTTGGGCCGCGCCGCGGAGACTACCGAGATGAGGGTGGATTTTCCGGCGTTGGGAAGTCCAACCAGGCCGACATCGGCAATGAGTTTGAGTTCCAGTTTCAGTTCCCGTTCTTCCCCGGGCTGGCCGTCCTGGGCAAAGCGGGGTGTCCTGTGCGTGGAGGTGGTAAAGTGAGCGTTTCCCTTTCCGCCTCTTCCGCCCCTGGCCGCTATGCTGACTTGTCCGTTTTCGGTCAGGTCGGCAAAAATTTCACCGCTAACCGGATCCTTTAGCATCGTGCCCACGGGAGCCTCAATGACAAGATCGCGTCCGCTTCGGCCTTTTCTGTTTTGGCCCGAGCCGCTTTTTCCCGCCTCGGCCCTAAAGATGTTTCGATACCGGAAATCAAGGAGGCTGTGCTTTCTTTCGGTAGCCTCGATAATGACGCTTCCCCCCTCACCGCCGTCACCGCCATCGGGTCCGCCCCGGGGGACATACTTCTCGCGTCTGAAACTTACGCAGCCGTTGCCGCCCTTACCGGCGCAGACCGTAATTTTTACTTCGTCAATAAATTTCATTTTTTTTCGCGAACCCCGGATGCTAAAGACAAAACTCCCCTCGCACCTTGGCGGTGGAGGGGAGCGCGAAGACGCAGGCAACCGCCTGGATTTTCACAACCCGTTTGCCGATAAAGACACGCCCCCTTCGCCGATAAACAACCCCGGGGGCCGGGAGCAAAACTTATTGGAGGGTTTCTACCGGATAGACGCTGATTTTCTGGCGCGTTTTGTCTTTGCGCTCAAAAGTGACCCGCCCGTCGGTAAGAGCGAAAATCGTGTAGTCCCTGCCCATCCCGACGTTGTTGCCGGGATGAAATTTGGTGCCAAGCTGGCGAACTATAATATTTCCGGCGGTGACGAATTCACCGCCAAATTTCTTAATGCCTCTGCGCTGGCCAGCGCTGTCACGACCGTTTCGGGAACTTCCGCCCGCTTTTTTATGCGCCACGATAGACCTCCAAAAAAATATAGAAGCACGGAGCGAGGAGGATTAAATACAGCCTCGCTGCCTGCCTGGGTAACTTACCCGATATTTTCAACCCGCACGGCAGTAAAGTCCTGCCTGTGTCCCTGTTTCTTACGGTAATCCTTGCGGCGTTTATGCTTAAAGATGACGATTTTGGGGCCGCGTCCCTGTTCGACGATGGTGGCGCTGACCGCAACGCCTTCAACAACAGGGCGGCCGATCCGAACCTGGTCGGCTTCGGAAAAAAGCAGCACTTCGCCCAAAGTCACGTTTTCTCCGACTTCTCCGGAAATCTTTTCCAATCTGATAATCTGCCCGGGCTGGGCTTTATATTGCTTGCCGCAGGCTTTGAAGATGGCGTACATGAGTTTGACTCCTCCAGACGGTTCAACCTGTGAAATATAAGACTTTTCGACAAAAAAAGCGGCCTTCGCCCGGCCGCTCGCAAAAGGCTGAACGCCCGCATTTACATGGTAGCGTAAATTCCCTGTTTGAGAATCGTCTCCTGGTATTCCTTAAGCTTCTCACATTTGTCCAAACATTTGTTTTTGTCTTCGCTGGCTCGATCGCAGTTAATGCACGGGCTCTTTAACATTCGGACGCCTCCCTTAAAGGAAAATATTTGGAACTTCTTCATATATCTAAATGCATTGGGCCGTGTCAAGCGGTTTTTATAAAAAAACGTTTTTCACACGCCCAGCACCGGCTCGCGCAGAAGCAGATCAATGGCGTCCGCGGCGGTTTTTGCCAGTGCGGGGTGGGTTTCAAAAAGGGCCTCAATTTGCCTGAGGTGGTCGGCCGTGCGCAAGATAATCATCGCGAGGTCTCCTTCATCCATGCCGGAGATTTCGCGCACCTGCTCCCAGCTAAACCCTTTTGCCCAATGATAGACGGTTACAACAGCCCAGAAGGGAAGAGGCGGTGTCTCGAAGCCCTGGGCATGGAGCCGCTCCTTTAGCCCCTGGAGATCCTTTAGCATCTGGAAAAACGGCCTGGCGATATCGGGGTATTTCCACACAAAGGTCGCCTGCTGAACGTCGCCATGTTTATCCCGATCGGTTACAAACTGGGCGATAAGGGCTGCTAGCAACTCCGGGTCATCCTGGGGAAAGAGGTTTTTCCGGATCCCCTCGGAGATAAGAAGCGGCTGGTCCAGCCTGAGCTTGGAGGCCCAAAGGCCGTCGTTTGTGAGATTGCCGTTTTCATCGATATAGTTTTCGGCCTGAAGGACCCTGAAGTGTTTGAGAAAGGAGCGCCAGATCTGTTCCTGCGTCGAATCGACTTTTTCAAACAGTTGAAAGTATCGCCTGAGGGAGTGGGAAAATGGGTGGGAGATTTCCTGGAGACAGGGGCCAAAGAGCTTGCACCTCTGGCAGGGATACGTCCTAAGCCTTTGCGCGGTAGCGGCCAGCTCCTGAGAGGCCAGGTCTTCGCGGGCTCTGGAAAGGCCGTGGGAATCGGCGGGTTTAAATTCTCCCCGGTCGGCCTGCGCGATGAGTTCCTCCCACTCCCTTCTTTCCTGGGGATCGGGGAAAGAATCGAGCATAATGCTTGCGGCCCGGACCCGATGGAAGGAGACCCGGTGGGTGCGGATGCTTCGTTTGCGCATTCTGACCGGATGGGCCAGCCGAACGGCCTCCACGTTGGCGTACTCAAAATCGGGAGAGGCAACGCACAGGTAGGGCGTTCCCCGGCTGCTGATAAAGATGCGGCCGGGAGCGAGCTGATCGATAACCTGCCTGTGGTCGGGCCGTCTTTTAAGCGACTTGCGCATTTTTCGCAGCTGCTCGATAGTTGCAAAATAGGCGGGGCGAATCTCGGACAAATCCTCAAGGGAGCCGCATCGCATAAGAGTTCGGAATCTATCGAGCTCGGCGCGGACCTTATCGAGGTCCTTCATCGATTTGGCATCGTTGCTAAGATTCTGATAGGTGGCGAGCGAGGAGACGAAAAGGTCTCGAATTTCATCGGAGCTGTGGGAGAGCAGCAGGTTCAAGACCATCGAGAAATTGACCTTGATCTGGCTGCGAATGGGGTCAGGGCTCGATTTTAGAAGGTCGCTTATAAGCCTTGGGTCCTGGTGCTGCCCGGGAATCACCAGGACAAACCCGATGTCATCCATCCCGCGGCGTCCAGCCCTGCCGGTCATCTGGAGCAAATCGGTCGCGCTAAGGGAGACAAAATCCTTGCCGTTAAACCGGTCGCTTTGAAACACGACCACGGTTCGGGCCGGGAAATTAACGCCGGCGGCGATCGTGGAGGTGGAAAATATCGCGTCCAGGCATCCGGCCTGCATCATCTTTTCCAAAAAAAGCTTCCAGTTGGGAAGCTGTCCGCCGTGGTGGGAGCCGACCCTGCAGCTCTTTAGCACTTCAAGGTGCTGGTGGGTGGAAAGAAAGGGATACTGGGCGAGCAAGTTTTCGAATTTGTCATCAAAGCCCGACTCCTCGCGCCCCTCTCCGTCTTGATAGGTCAGACACATTTCCACCGCGCGGTCGCAGTCGGCCCTGGATTTAAGGAAAAATATGGCGGGCAGAAGGTTTGCGCTCTTTAGGACCTGGAGAATTCGCGGGATCTGGGCAAGTTCGCTTCTGGGAAGCGCAGAGCGCTCCAGCTTGTCAATTCTTTGGAGCAATCCTTTTTTCGTGTCAAGGGGTGCGAGTTCTCCTCCCGGGAAAAGGAAAAGGGGGAAAAGCGGAACGGGCCGATCGTAGGTCTCCACCCACTTGCAATCGGCGCCTCTCATCCAGGTTAGCCAACCGCAGATGTCGTCGCCATTGAGTATGGTTGCGGAAAGCAGCAAAAGCCTGACACGGGGAGGCAGGTAGATGAGCACTTCCTCCCAGACGACTCCCCTGTCGGTGTCTCCCAGGTAGTGGGCCTCGTCTAGCACAACGAGATCGACCTGAATATCCTCACCTCGATGCATCGTATCGTATAGCTGGTTGCGAAGAATTTCGGTGGTGCCAACGATTATGGGAGCCTGGGGATTTTCCTTCCTATCCCCCGTCAGGATCCCGACATTTTCAGGGCCGAAGATCTCGCCAAATTCATAGTATTTGGCGTTAGACAGCGCCTTAAGAGGTGAGGCATACCAACTTTTGCCCCCCCTTCGAAAAACTTTCTCAATGGCCCCTACCGCGATATAAGTTTTTCCCGCCCCCGTTGGAGCGGTAACCAGCACGTCGAATTGTTCAATAAGAGCCAAAGCCTCGAGCTGAAAAGGATCGGGTTCGAAGGCAACCGGTTCCGGAGTCCTTATCCGTTCGAGAACGGGAAGCAGGCTCTTGTAGATTTTAAGAGCAAAAGGACCGGTCGCGGGCTTGACCGGGGGCCTCTGTCCGTAATGTCTGGAGCGATCTCGCTTGCGGCCGGGATTGTTCATTTTAGGAAAAATTGCCAAAAACCACCTCGTAAATCAAAGATTGAAATGCTTTTTAATCTGTATTTATATATTTTAACAAGCTATCGGGCAAGGAAGGCGGCCATGTCAAAAGGGCCGGCCGCACCTGCGCCGCGTGAAGGGCAAGGCCAAAATCGGCCACCACATTTTTTCGGCCTGGGCGTCTCGTTTTGTGCTGTGGATTTGGCCGTATGCTCTATCATCGCAACTATTATCACCTCTTGGAACATTGAGGCGAGGATTTTTTGCGAAAAATCGGTTTTTAGAAAAGGCTGATTAAAACAACTCAACCGAAAGGCCAATCGCCATGGGAAAAGAATTAGAAGAAATCACTTCGTTGGAAATAACGCTCAGGCCCATAGGTGTGATCCGAAGCCCGATAACCGAGCCGGGGCAAGCCCCAAAGCAAGGCAGCGAAGCGGCAATTCGCGGGCAGCTTGTCCTGGAGGAACGCTACCTGGAAGGCCTGATGGGTGTAAAGGAGGGCGCCAGGCTTCTTATCCTCTACTGGATGCACCTGGCAAGGCGAGACGTTCTCCAGGTCCACCCCAGGGGGGATCTGGAGCGCCCGATGCTAGGGGTTTTTACGACACGCAGCCCACACAGGCCCAACCCGGTGTCCATCGAGGTCGTAGAGGTAACCGGCGTGCGGGGCAACGTTATTGACGTGGTGGGCCTTGACGCCGTTGACGGCACCCCTTTGCTCGACATAAAATCCAGCGAATAGGCTTATTTACGGACACGCCCCAAGTGAGCGCAGAGCAGGGACGCGCGTTTTCCAAACGCCGTTTTTTTAATCGCGATTTGACAATCTCACCTTGACGTGGACGCCGGTTTTTTCATCGTCGATAACCTCTTCGACTTTTGCGATCAACTGCTTGCCATCGGCGAGGTAGCCCATGGTGGAAACGACAATTTCACCGTTTTCCACGCTCACCTTTGCAGCGGGTATCGTTTCGACCAGGGAGGCCTCCACCTGGGCGGCCAGGAAAAGGGTCCTGATTGCCCGGGTCGACTCCGGGGTAGCTTGAAAGCAGGACTGGCCGGCCGTTTGCGCTATAATCTCAACGGCATCGTCAGTGCTCATGCGCTTTATGTGAATCACCATGTCATAGAGGGCGGGATCGGCCGTGTCTATGCCGTAGAGACGCCTGCTCCAGCCTCGGCGCTCCTCGTCGTCTCTTTCCAGGGCTCTTAGCGCCTCCTCATCGGAGAGGGTGTGCAAGCGGTCCTTTTCCACCCTCACGCGGTCTTCGACGTCGGCGATAATCCTTACCTTCAGGGCGTGAGAGATCCCGGGGACAAAAAAATGGCCCGCAAGACCATGATAGACGACATTGTCCTTCAACAGATAATGCAGAAGGGCTTCACGGAAATAAGCCACATATCTTTCCTTGCCGTGCACAAAACGGTCGAGGATCGAAGGGGCGTCGTGCAGGGCGCGCACAAGCTTTAATTCGGGGATATTGAAATGCTCGGAAGCCTTCAAGATGACTTCACGGGAGACGCACTCGTAGCCAAGCCTTGCGCACAGCTTCTCAGCCACTTCCCTGCCGTGACTATAGGAACCTCTGGAAATCGTGATTATGGGCATTTATCCGCAAATCCTCCATTCGGTGTTTCTTTAAACAGGCTTACAAGATGGCCAGCACCACCCTGAGTCCAACCAGGGCAAACACCGCGACAAGGCTTCGAACGACCCAGGCTCGTTTGATCCTGCCGGAAAAATGTGTCCCCATTTGCGCACCCGCCATCATTCCCACCCCTATGGCAACCAGGCGGTGCAAGCCGCCATGGCCAAACGAACCGATTCCCATGTGGGTCAGGGTCGCGGTAAGGGTAACAATTGCCGCGATCAACTGTGCGGTGCCTGTAGCGATGAATATAGGGAATTTTACAACGTAGAGCAACACCAGAACGATGAGGCTGGTCCCTCCAATGCCCAAAAAGGCGGTCAGGAAGCCGAGGAGGAAAAAAATCGAAAGGCCCGCGAGCCTCTTATAGTCGTACTCGAAAATGATCCCGTGGGCTAAAACCGACTTTCGCAAACTCCAGGAAAACTTATAAGAGGGAAGCGCAATTTTACGGCTTCGCGCCTCATACCTCCATTTAAGAGTTAGAAACAGCGACAAGGCTATGAGAAAGAGGGCAAAGAGGAACTCAAAAAATTGGCGGGAAAAAGCCCCTGTGGCAATTACTCCGAGCACTGCGCCTTGAAGGCCGGCAGCCCCATAGAAGAGGCCGGCGCTATAATCCACTCTTTTTAGCCTGGTGTAGGCGAGGGTGCTTGAAGCAGTATGAATGAGAAGACAGGCTGAGGAGATGGCCGTTAGTTCCTGCGGATTTTCGTGCTGAAAAAGAAGGAATAGAAGGGGCATAAGCAAGATTCCGCCCCCTGCGCCGATAAGTGTCACGCAAGAGCTGATTGCCATGCCCAAAGCCGCAAGGCTCAAATATGACAGGGCCATTGAGTGCACCTTTTAAATACCTCCATTCCCTAAGAGAACAGAATTGGGGCAAAGAATAAAAAGGCCCCGTTCCGCCGCTATCCGGGCGGGAACGGGGCCTTGGCTGAGGAAAATCAGGCCGCCAACTCGGCTTCCTTTGCCGCCGCATGCGCCTCAGCGTCAAGTTCGCCGGTTTGCTTAAACGCGGAGAGAAGCGAGGCGGTAAGGTTGATCACAAGGAGAACGCCTATTACTATGATGAAACCGCGCATGAACGCATGGTCTTTCATGGAGAGCGGAATGCGTCCATCCTGAAAAACGTGGGCTACGTGCTTATAGCCGTGATTGGCAAGATATTTATGTTCCAGGGAGGTAAAGACGAGCCCGGAAATATCGACACCGAAGATGAGCCCCAGGGAGCGCATCATGTTGAGAATACCGCCGGCCAGCCCGAGCTTTTCCCGAGGCGCGGCACCCATGATCGCGGAGTTATTGGGAGGAGTAAACATGCCCATTCCGATTCCAAGCAGTATGAGTTCTCCAACCAGCAGCCAAACGCTTGCATGATGGCCAACGAAGAGAAGAAGAAAACATGCCCCGGAGCAGATGAGCATCCCCCCGGCGGTCATTAGCCGCGTTCCTGCCCGGTATTTGTCGGAAACCCAGCCGGCAAGGGGGGCGATCACCGCCATGGCCAGAGGGATGGGGGTAAGAAGGCTTCCGGTAAGAGCCGGGCTGTAGTCGAGCACCCTTTCGCAGTAGAAGGGCATGAGAAACAGGATTGCGAAAAGGACGTAGTAAGACATCATACCGGTGAGATTACCGAGAAGAAAGGTGGGGTTTTTAAACATATTGATGTCTAGAAGCGGAGCTTCGACCCTGAGTTCGGTGATGACGAAAAGGGTGAGAAGAATCACGGAAAGAACGCCGTAGGTCAAAATGAGAGGAGATTCCCAACCCAACTTGACGACTTCGTTAAACAACAACACGACAAAGGCCAGGCCGGTAGCGAAAAACAGCGTACCCACGTAATCGATTTTCTGTTTGACCGTGCTTTTTTCCTGGGACGGAAGAATAAAAAGAGCGGCTATGGTACCAATAATGCCGATGGGGATATTGATGTAGAACACCAGGCGCCAGCCCACCGCCGATATCAAAACACCGCCGACAAAAGGTCCGACGGCCATTGCGATGGCCTGAACCGCGCCCTGGATGCCGATAGCCTTTCCGCGTTCATTGCCGGGGAAAGCCTGGGTAATGATGGCTACCGAGTTTGCCTGCAAAAGGCCCGCGCCCACGGCCTGAAGGACCCTGGCGCCTATTATGAAAGAGGCCGAATTGGCCATGCCGCAAAACCAGGAGCCGACCGTAAAAATAATGAAACCCATATTGTAGAGCTTTGAGCGCCCCAAGACGTCGGCAAGCCTTCCAAAGAAGGGAAGCAGCACGGTCAGGGTGATCATGTAGGACATGGCCACCCATTCGATAACGGCCATGGAGGTGTGAAAGTCGGCTTTCAGCGTGGGCATCGCGACGTTAACGATGCTTACGTCCAGCGCCGACATGGTCGCGCCGATAAGCACGTTTAAAAGAATGAACCATTTCCAAGCTGGACGTTCGGAAAAAAACGGGTGAGGAAACTGCATCAAACCTTGGTTCTTCATAGGAGCCCCTTCTTATTTTGGGGTGAATGGAGGTAAAACCGCTAAAGGACAAACAGCCAAAATATCGGGCCTGGCGCAAGACCGTCAGGTTTTATAAGCATTCGCGGTTTTCAACCGGTACGCTAGCTTTATAGCCTGTAAACATTACTGTAGAGTGACCGCAAGATTACCAGACAATGACTCGAACATTACGTATGCATGAAGGAAACATTACAGGAGGATGGCGGGAATATTACTTGTTTGAAAGGTTTTCAGAAAAAACCAGGAGGCGCGCAGGCCGGGTGCTGTCAGCCCCTGCTATTTTCCATGAGAAAGTGCATAGGGTCAGCCCTCAGGCTGCTCGGGATTTTTTAAAACGTAGCCCACACCTCGGATGGTGTGCGTCATTTTTTCGCTAAAACCTTTGTCTATTTTATTACGCAAGCGGCAGACCAAAACATCGACGACATTTGTCTGCGGATCGAAGTGGTAGCCCCAGACCTGGTCGAGTATCATGGTCTTTGATACCACACGGCCCACATTGCGCATCAAGTACTCGAGCAAGGTGAATTCACGGGGATTGAGGTCTATTTTTTTACTTCCACGAGTGACCTCACGGCTCAAAAGATCCATTGAGAGGTCCCCAACAGCCATGCGGCTGGCCTGAACCGGGGCGGCGCCCCTTCGGATCAGAGCCTGGACCCGCGCCAGGAGTTCGGCGAAAGCGAAGGGTTTTGTCAGGTAGTCGTCGCCTCCGGTCTGGAGGCCTCTTACCCGGTCGGCAACCGATTGCCTTGCGCTAAGGATAATTACCGGAGTATGGATATCCTGATGCCTTAGTTGCTCGATAAGGGTCAGCCCATCCATTTTGGGAAGCATGATATCAATTACCGCCGCGTCATAAGACTCGGTGGAGGCAAGGTCGAAGCCTGTTTCGCCATCGGACGCCCTGTCGACCACAAAGCCCGCCTGTTGCAGTCCATCGGTTACGAACTGGGCGATCTTCAAGTCATCTTCGACTACCAATATTCGCACGATCGGGGCGCCTCCGTTGGATGAGCGCTGCTTTGCCCTGGCTGGGGACCTTTCCTGCAAACCCGGGGTCTGGCTTTGCAGGAGCACTTTGCTCGATAGACATTGGTTATTTTAACAGAAAAGAAAAGCTAGTTAAAGGGGCGCGATTTTTCCCTTCATGTCCTGGTTTGGCAATGGGCACGGGCGCCCATGCAGCGTCAAGGCTAACAGAGCCAGACCCGGAGACAGTATTAAGTCATAAGTTCGGCACCAAAATGGACTTTTGCAAGAAGCTGCTATGTTTTCTATTTTATTTATTAAGACCCTCATTAATTACCGAACATATACCGTTCCCACAAATCGTTGGTGGGCAACGCTTTCGCTTTTTCCCACCCTACTTGGAATGTTCGGTTGTTCGTGCATTTCCTGGTATCTCTATTTAGCGCCGTGTAAGTTGGAAGGACAGCAACAAAGCAAGCGATAAACAGTACTTTTTATTTATCATAAATTATAGTTTTGACGATTCTTTTCTTGAAGTTCCCCGCAGCTCGTGGCAATTGATTTGAACGCTCTACTGAGATGGATTGTTCAATTCTTTTCTCGCACGGGAGCATACGATGCAAAGCAGGAGCATGGAGCCAAAAGTCATTCTTCTGGTGGAGGATAACCCAAGCGATGTGGATCTAACGCGGCGGGCCTTCCAGAAGAGCCACATCGCCAACAGTCTGATCGTAGCCGAAGACGGACGCCAGGCCCTCGACTACCTTTTAGAGAGCCGCGGCGAACCGGCCCCGTTACCGGCCCTCATTTTGCTCGATTTAAAATTACCTCTTATCGACGGGCTGGAAGTGTTAAGGCAAATAAGAGAAGACAGGCGCACGCGCCGGATTCCCGTTGTAGTTTTGACCTCTTCGGATGAAGAATCCGACCTTGCCGCCGCCTATGACCTTGGGGCCAACAGCTACATTCAAAAACCGGTGGACTTTAACCGATTTGCAGAGGCGGTTCGCAGCCTGGGCTTGTACTGGCTTGTTTTAAACGAATCTCCGCCGGTGGGAAAACCGTGAGCGGCGGCCGGCAAACGCTTGCATCCCTTTGCACCAAGCCGCTTGAGACTGGCGCCTTTTTAAGGCTGGCCGCAAGGATAACGGCCGCCCTTGCCCCGCTTCACAAACAAAACATAATTCACGCAAACCTCAGGCCGCAGAACATCCTGCTTGATTGGCGAACCGGTGAGGTCACCTTTTCGGGCTATTGCCCGGACCCGAAGGGAACGTTGGCCTCCCCCCTTATCGATACGGCCAGAGCCTCCAGGGAAGCGCTCATGTACATGTCGCCGGAACAAACGGGAAGGGTGAAGCGCCGAGTCGATTACCGCACCGATTTTTATTCCCTTGGGGCCACCTTCTACGAACTGGTGACAGGAAGGCCGATCTTCCAGGGTCGCGACATCCAGGAGTGGGTTCACTGCCACATCGCGCGGTTGCCGCTTGCTCCGGCTGAAGTCAACGGGGAAGTCCCCCCTGAGGTATCCGAAATTATCATGAAGCTTCTGGCCAAGATTGCCGATGAGCGCTACCAGACATGCGCAGGTCTAAAATTCGATCTTGACAGGTGTCTCGAGCATTGGGAGGCGAACAAGAAGATCGAGCCTTTTATTCTGGGGTCAAGGGACGTATCGGAGCGACTTCTGATCCCTCAAAAACTCTACGGGCGCAAGCAAGCTCTAAAGGTTCTCAGCCAGGCCTTCAGGCGGGTAGTCGAGAAGGCAAGCCCGGAGATCGTTATGGTAGCGGGCTATTCCGGAGTTGGCAAGACGTCGCTGGTGGCCCATTTGTGCGAACCTGTCGTAGAGGAACACGGTTTTTTCATTTCCGGCAAATTCGATCAATACAAACACGACATCCCCTATTCGACCCTTGCGGAGGCTTTTGGAGAACTGGTGCGCCAGGTCCTTACGCAGAGCGAAGAGGGCGTATTCCATTGGAGAGACAAACTGCGCGAGGCGCTGGGAGCAAACGGCCAACTGATCGTGGACATCATCCCGCAGGTCGAGCTGATAATAGGCAAACAACCTCCCGTGCCCAGGTTACCCCTTAACGAAGCTCAAAATCAGTTCAACAGGGCCTTTCGGCAATTTGTATCCGTTTTCACAGACAAAACGCACCCTCTTGTGGTTTTTCTAGACGATCTTCAGTGGGTCGATGCGGCGAGCCTAAAGCTCATCGAGCATCTGCTGACCTATCCCGATACCCGGCATTTTCTTCTGATCGGAGCCTACAGGGATAACGAAGCAAGCCCCGACCATCCGCTCATGGCGACCCTGGAGAGGATCGGCCAAAGGGGGCCGACACCGCAAACCCTCAAACTGACTGCCCTATCCCCAAAAGATCTACGGAGCCTGGCAACCGACACCCTGACTCCGGCCCACAGCGAGCTGGACTCCCTTGCCGAACTCCTCTATGAAAAGACGGGCGGCAACCCTTTTTTCTTCATCCAGTTTCTCATGATGCTCCATGAGGAGGGTCTTCTGGGCTTCGATGAGGCTAAACTCGCCTGGTGCTGGGATATCGAGCGCATACGGGCCAAAGGTTACACGGATAATATTGTCGATTTGATGGTTGGAAAACTCAAAAAGCTTTCGGTTGGGGCCCAGCATGTGCTAAGCCTTGCCGCCTGTATCGGGAGCAAATTTGATCTTCATACCCTGGCGGTTATAAGCAACAGAAGCGATGAGCAAGCAAACGAAATCCTGCACGAAGCCATGACGGAAGGACTGCTTCAGCACTCGAACGAAGCCTCCTACACCTTTGTTCATGATCGGGTTCAGCAAGCGGCCTACTCGCTCATCGCGCAGGAGCGGCGCATGGCCGTTCACCTGCAGATCGGCAGGCTCATGCTCGCAAGCGCCACAGCCCAAGGCTTGGAAAAGGATCTCTTTTCGATAGTAAATCATTTCAACATAGGCGCACCCTTGATAAGTGAGAACGCAGAAAAGCACAGGGTGGCCGAACTTGACCTGGCGGCAGCCAGGAAAGCCAGGGCGGCGACCGCCTACGCTTCGGCCATCAGCTATCTTGGCGCGGGCATCGGGCTATTGGCCCAAGACAGCTGGGAAGTCATGTACGAGCTTAGCCTTGGCCTCTACCTTTGCAAGGCGGAATGCGAATATCTGAGCGGCAACCTAGAGGAAGCCGACCGATTGATCTCGGAGACCTTGCCGCGCACAAGGAGCAGGGCCGACGCGGCCGACGGCATAGGGGTAAAGGTGCTGCTGGCCATGACGCGGGGCCGCAACGACATGGCCACAGGCGCAGCCATCGAATATCTGAGTCTTTTCGGCATCCGCATTCCATCTAATCCCAGCCGTGAAGAGGTTCTGGAAGAATATGAGAAGGTGTGGGAAAACCTCGGAGCGCGTTCCATAGAGGATCTCATAGATTTACCCGAAATGACCGATCCCGACGTAAAGGCGGCCATCGGGGTACTTGCGATCACCATCACGCCCTCTCTTTATATAAACAAAAACCTCTTTATGTTAGTCCTTTGCCATATGGTAAACCTCTCGCTTTCGTTTGGAATCGATGAGGCTTCGACCAATGGGCTTGTCTGGTTCGCCGCGGCGCTTGGCGGACCGCCTTTTCGCGAGACCCAAAAGGCCTACCGTTTCGGCAGGCTGGCCTGCGACCTGGTGCAACGACGAAACATGGTGGCTCAGAAGGGGCGGGTATTGGGGATCTTCGCGGCCCTCATACAGCCCTGGACCCACCCCATCAACACCAGTATCGACATACTCAGGGCAGGATTTAGCGTGGGGCTGCAAGCCGGCGACATCACTTTCGCCTGTTATTACTTCCACCAGCTTACCTCGGTACTGCTCGCCAAAGGAGCCGCCTTGCAAGAGGCCCTGGCGGAGTCGGAAAGGGGGCTTGAATTTGTGCAAAAAGCCAAATTCAAGCTTCCCGAGTGCGTCCTGATAAGCCAGCAAAGGCTCATCTTGAATCTTAGAGGCCAGACCACTCATTTTTCCACCTTCAACGGCAGCGATTTCGATCAGGACGAATTCGAGAAATTTTTTGACGACAATCAATCGAACCTGGCAAGCGCGGCCTTCCGCTACTACGTGCGAAAGCTCCAGGCGCGATTTCTGTCGGGAGACTACGAGCAAGCGGTTGAGGCCATGGAAAAGGCACGCGTGCTGCGCTGGACATCTCCCTCCTTTTTGGAGATCCCCGAGTACTACTATTACGGCGCTCTGGCCCTTAGCTCTCATTACCCGCAGGCCCCGCCCGAAAAGAAGGCTGAATACCTCCAAAGGATCGAAAAGCACAAAAGCCAATTTAAAAAATGGGTTGCACACTGTTCTGAAAACTTTTTAGACAAGCACGCTTTGATTAGCGCGGAAGCGGCGCGACTTTCAGGAGAAGAACTCGAGGCCATGCGCCTTTATGAAAAAGCCATCGCTTCCGCGCACAAAAACGGCTTCGTGCAAAACGAGGCAATTGCAAACGAACTTGCCTCCCGGTTTTCCCGCCTGCTGGGGTTAACAAGGATCGCGGACACATACATGCGAGAGGCCCGATCATGCTTTGCCAAATGGGGGGCTGACGGGAAAGTAAAACAACTCGAAGAGCACTACCCCTGGCTTTTGGAAGGCAAAGAAACCGTGGCCGAAGGGCTAAACAGCTCGATCGGCCCGCTCGATACGATTGCCATTGTGAAAGCGTCCCAGGCAATATCAAAAGAGATAGTGTTTCCCAAGCTTTTGGAAACACTCATGCGAACGGTTATCGAACACGCAGGGGCGCAGAAAGGCTCTCTTTTCCGCTTACAGGGAGACACTATCGTTATCGAGGCCGAGGCAAGCGTTCAGGGAGAGGAAATCAGGGTAGCACTCGATGGAGACAACGCGCAGGACAGGGCTTTTCCGGCTTCTATCATCAACTATGTCCTGCGCACGCGAGAAAGCGTAATTTTAGATAATGCAACCGAGCCCAACAGGTTTTTATCCGACCCCTATATAGCGCAATTTAAGCCTCTTTCGCTATTGTGCCTTCCCATCCTTCGACAGACCAACCTGGTCGGGATGCTTTACCTGGAAAACCGTCTTGCAGAGGGGGTCTTTACGGCTGGGAAGATAGCTATTCTGGAACTACTTGCCGCCCAGACCGCCATATCGATTGAAAATGCCTCACTCTACCTGGAGCGCAGCAGAGCCGAGGACACTCTGCGACAGTCGGAGGAAAAATACCGCACACTTATCGAGCACTCCTTGCAGGGAGTGGTAATCATCCAGGGCGTGCCTCCCCACCCTGTTTTCGCCAATCCCTTCATAACGGAATTGATCGGCTATACCGTCGAAGAATTTCTATCTCTTTCCCCGGAAGAAGCCATAAGGATTATGCACCCGGAGGATCGCCGGCAATGGATGCACAATTATCTGGACCGGACAGAGGGGCGAGCCTCGCCCCAAAGATACCAGAGCCGGATCATCCGCAAAGACGGTCAAGAGCGCTGGGTTCAGGTTTTTGCAAATCTGATCCAATACAGGGATAAACCGGCGGTGCAAGCCGTATTTATCGACATCACCGAACAGAAGCTAAGCGAGCAGGCTTTGCGTGAATCCGAAAACAGGCTCTCCCAGGTGATCGATTTTCTGCCCGAACCGACTTTCGCCATCGATCGGGCCGGCAAGCTGATCGTGTGGAACAAGGCCATGGAGGAGTTGTCCGGATACAGCGCCCAACAAATGGTAGGCAAGGCAAACCATGAATATGCCCTTCCCTTCTACGAAGGCGACCGGCGCAAAACGCTGATCGACCTGGTTTTTAAGAGCGATAAAGCCTTGGAAAAGAAATATCGTTTCATTAGACGAAATGGCGACACGGTCACAGCAGAAGCCGATGTGCAGACAAGGGGAAAGCCGGCGGTTGTTTCGGGCAAGGCCGCGGCGTTACGCGACAGCAACGGAAATATAGCGGGAGCAATCGAATGCATGAGCGACATAACGGACCGAGTCCAGGCCGAAAGGGAAATTCGCGACCATGCTGAAAGCCTCATGGCCGTAAATCGCATTGCCACGATCTGCACCAGTTCCCTGGAGCTGGAGTCCATACTCGAACAAGTCCTTAGCGAAATAGTGGATATCGGGGGGTTCGAAACGGGAGCCATATGCCTCAAGAGTCCCGACGGCGCGTCTCAGCTGGTCATTAACAGCGCGCGCATAAAGACCAACGGTTCCCAACAGGCCCCCAGACTAATGGAAAACGATCTATGCCGGGGATGCGCCCTTAAAGACAGCCCGCTTCGCTGCCCAATGCCGGTTATGAGCGAGGAGCAAATCCCGGCGCCCCCGGATGCAAGAGGGATGTTTCGCACTGCCTTCCCCTTGCTCGTTCAGCAGGAATGTCTGGGAGTTATTTGCGTTTTCGCCTGGGATAAACCGGTAGTTGCAGAGCACAAATTAAGTCTTCTCGAGACGCTTTCGGCCCAGGTTGCCCTTGGAGTTCAAAACGCCCTGCTCTACAGGGAGATTCGCGAGCACGCCGATACTCTGGAGCGGAGAGTGCAGGAAAGAACGATTCAGCTGGAAACGGCAAACAGGGAGCTGGAATCATTTAGCTATTCGGTCTCCCACGATTTGCGCTCCCCGCTTCGAGGCATCAACGGATGGACTCAGGCGCTGCTGGAAGATTGCAGGGACCAGCTAGATGAAAATGGGCAGGCCTACCTGGATCGCATAAGGATTGAAACGCAGAAAATGGGGACGCTCATCGACGGGCTCCTCGAGCTCTCGCGTGTAAGCAGACGCGAGGTCACCTTTGAAATTGTCGACATGTCATTAATAGCGCAAACTCTGGCAGCCCGGCTGCAGGAGGAGGAACCGGAGCGGAAGGTGGAGTTCGTTATCGAACCGGGCTTGATTGGGAGAGGAGACCCACGGCTTCTTGAGGTAATGCTTTCAAACCTTTTCGCCAATGCCTGGAAATTCACGGGGAAACATGAAAGCGCTCTCATCGAGTTTGGCCGCACCCTTATCGATGGAATTCCGGTATGGTTTATTCGCGACAACGGAGCGGGATTTGATCCGGCTTATGCGCGAAGGCTTTTCGGACCCTTTCAGAGGATGCACCGAACCTCGGATTTTCCTGGAAACGGAATAGGCCTTGCGACAGTCCAGCGCATTATAAACAGACATGGCGGCCGGATATGGGCCGAGGCCCAAAAGGAAAAGGGCGCTTGCTTTTACTTCACTTTTTAAAATGGGTCTTCCGGATCGAGGCCTGACCCGGCTTCCCTCCCGGCGAGGAATGAGTACCAATGGATTATGCCGCCACACAAAAAAAGCCTTTGAGAGTCTTGTTAGTCGAGGATTGCGAAAGTGACGAGGGGTTGCTTGTTCGGCTCCTTGAACGAGGGGGCTACGCCACGCTACACGAGCGGGTGGAGACTTTCGAAGAAATGACCCAGGCTCTTGCAAACAATGACTGGGACATGATCATAGCCGATTTCAACATGCCGGCCTTCGATGCTCCATCGGCCTTGAAAGTCCTGCAGGAAACCAAGAGGGATATTCCTTTCATCGTGGTATCGGGCAGCATCGGGGAAGATGCGGCCGTTGCCATGATGAAGGCCGGCGCCCACGACTACGTGATGAAAGACAGCCTTGCGAGGCTCGTTCCGGCGGTAAGGCGGGAGCTTTCCGAAGCGGAAGTCAGAAGGAAAAACCGTCAGGCCGAAGAGGCGCTTCGCGAAAGCGAAGAGCGCTACCGCGCCCTGTATGAAGACAATCCCACCATGTATTTTACGATCAAAAGCGATGGCAGGGTGCTTTCCGTAAACAGGTGCGGAGCCCAGGAGCTGGGCTACCGGGTCGATGAATTGGTTGGCTCGCCCGTTATCGATGTTTTCTATCCGGAAGACCGGGAGCATGTCCTTACCAGCTTTGAGAAATGTCTGCAAAACCCCATGCAGGTGTTCCACTGGGAATTTCGCAAGGTCCGCAAGGATGGGAGCCTCTTATGGGTAAAGGAAGCCGCGCGCTCGGTGCCGCAGGCCGATGGAAGCATGGTGGTGCTGGTTGTGTGCGAAGACGTTACGGAGAATAAAAAGGCGGAGGAAGAGCTGCGCAGGCTCGTTACGGCCATCGAACAGTGCGCGGAGGCAATTTTTATAACCGATGTGGCACGGATCATCAGGTATGTAAATCCCGCCTTCGAATCGATTAGCGGGTACAGCAAAGAAGAGGCCGTTGGCAGGCATATAGGCATTTTAAAGAGCAACAGACACGGCGAGGCCTTTTACGCGGAGGCCAGAAATACGCTAAGACGCCAGGAAGTCTGGTCGGGGCGCGTGATAAGCAGGAAAAAAGACGGAACCACCTATGAGGCCGACGCCACGGCATCTCCGGTCAAGGATGCCGCGGGAGACCTGATTGGCTACGTGGTCATTCATAAAGACATTACCGACGAAGTGCGCATGGAAAGGCAAATCCGCCAGACCCAGAAGCTGGAAGCGCTGGGAACCCTGGCCGGAGGCATAGCCCACGATTTCAATAATGTCCTTACCGCCGTTATGGGCTTTTCCCAAATGGCCCATTACAAACTGCCCGAATCAAGCCCAATCAGAAACGATATCGAACGCGTGCTGCAAGCCAGCGCCCGGGCAAGTGAACTTGTAAGGCAGATTTTAACTTTTAGCAGAAAAACCGAGCATGAGCCCAAACCCGTCCGGATGGCCCCCATAATAAATGAAGTGCTGGGTTTGCTTCGCCCCTCGCTTCCGGCAACAATCGACATTCGCTGCGACATAGAGGCCGCCGCGGCTGAAAACCTCATTATGGCCGATGAGACTCAAATCCATCAGATACTGATGAACCTGGCGACCAATGCCGCCCACGCGATGCGAAAAACGGGAGGAACTCTTTCCATCCGACTCTACAGCCTGGAGTCCGACGAAACCCTGCTTGGACTCAGTACCGATTTGAGGCCGGGACAATATGTTTGTTTGTCTGTAAGCGACACGGGGCGTGGAATGGAATCCGAGGTCCTGGACCGGATATTCGATCCCTATTTTACCACCAAGGGACCAAACCAGGGCACAGGGCTGGGGCTGGCCGTGGTCCAGGGCATCGTACGGGCCCACGGGGGAGCCATAAACGTTTCGAGCGAACCCGGCTCAGGCGCTGTTTTCGATGTATTTTTCCCCCGGGTCGAGGGTTATTCCGCCCCGGAGGCAAGCCAGGCCGCCCCCGACTCGATAGGTTGCGGAAGCGAACGTATTCTTTTGGTAGACGATGAAGAACTTTTGACCGAGCTCGTTAAAGAAATGCTCGAATCCATCGGCTACGAGGTCACGGCGCTAACCGAGAGCAAAAAGGCTCTGGAGCTTTTCCAGGCCAAGCCGGGATTATTCGACCTGGTTATAACCGACATGACCATGCCAAATCTGACCGGCAAGGACCTTGCCGAGGAGATCCTGAAAATCCGTGCCGACATACCGGTGCTGCTCTGCACCGGATTTAGCGACATATTAAACGATAAGCTGGCCAGCGAGGCAGGTATCCGCGAAGTACTGATGAAGCCTTTTGCCATGGGGGATCTGGTCAAAGCCATCGGCAGGGCTTTAGTAAAAAAGCGATAGAAGAAAACGCGGGCGAGCCTTCCTTGCGGGGAGAAAAACCCCTTCACCCCTTTTGTTTTTCGTTCCGGTTACCGGCCAGAGTCTTTAACGATACCATGTCTTTAAGGGTAAAATCGGGGCGGCGGCAGGCAAAAAAGGTATTGTTGTGGTAGAGAGGTTCGGCGGCGAGATCGAAGGCTGAAAGGGCAAGGGCTTTATCCCACATGGGTGTTCCAGGGATGGGGGAAAATTCGCAGATATAGGGCCGCACGCCACTTTGGCGCACAAAGTCGATGGACTGGGCCACTTCTTCGGGGCTTTGACCCGGAAGACCGCAAAGGAGGTAGGTCCCGACATCCTCCGGGCAAAAGCCGGCGGCAAAGAGATTCCCGATGGCTTCGAGGTACATCTCGGAGTGGACCTTGCCGCCCCATTCCAGGCTCCTGCCGTCAAGGGCCGTTTCCAGGCCCAGCCGAATGGTTCTAAACCCCGAGGCATAGAGCAGCTCGCACCAATTTTTAGAAAGCGCTCTTACATGCAAAGCGTTTGGAACGTGGAAACGAATGCCTGGGCCTTTTTTTGCAATAGACTCCAGCACGGGCCTCAAGGTGTGTTGGGCATCGAGCAGCAGCGCATCGTCATAGAAGGCAAAATCGCTTACGCCGAGGACACGCCGGCCCCACCGGATCTGGTCCATTATGCGGCGCGAGGCGAACCTTTCGCGCTTTGGCTGAAGTACTGAGGAAGCACAGTAGGGGCACCTGTAGGGACACCCCACCCCGGTGAGAAGAGGCGCGTAACCGGGGGCAGGTTCCAACAGGTCCAGGGCCGGAAGCGGCCAGGAAGAAAAATCGCCCCAGACGCTTTCATTGCTCAAGCAAAAGCCGCATAGATCGCAGAGCATTTCGGGAATGCGCGATAAATCTTCGGTAATGATCCGGTCGGCCCCGCTCCAGCGCACCGCGTGACCGGTGCATAACCTCGCATATATTCCTCCAAGCCAAACGGGGACGGAGGGAAATGTTTCGCGCACCATCCGGACCGTTTCCAAAACTCCCGGATACCAGTATGTCATAATGGAGGTGATCCATACGATATCGGGCTTTTCGATTTGAGAAAGCTTTCGTCTGAGGCTTTCGGGGTGAATCCCGTGCCGGTGGAAATGGCGGGGGAAATCGGCATAGACTCCAGGCTTTGGAATCCGCATCCTGGGATATTTCCCCGTCCCAAAATTCTTATTCCTGCCTGCAAGCACACCGGGGTGAGAATTGGTAAAAGGGTCTTCCCTGTCCAGACAGTCTATAAGGGCCACGCCGCAGCCTCCTTCCCTCAGGAGGGAAGCAAGAAAGAGCAGTCCCAGGGGCTTTGCCCACAGATCGTGGGCGGCAAAATCGGTGATCCAGGGATTGATGAGTAAAACCAGAGGAGACCGTGGTTTGTATATCATGGGGACTTCTACGCTGCCATAACCAAATCGTGTAAGGGGCGGTTTTAAAAACACGCGGGGCCACCATAGAGCGCCACAGGCTTTTTGGCAATAAAAAAGAACGCTTATAAGATTGTTCCCGCAAGGTTGCAAAGAGGCGGCGAAGAGGTAAGAATTAAACGGGACAAGTGATTGCATGCTATAATCTTTAGAGCGCAATGGCTTAATTTGCATCGTTTGGAAACAGTATGTCGGAATCTCAAATCGAAAACTCCCGCGAAGCCGCAACCGCGGATAGCGGAAATGACCCCGCGAGTCGCGTTTCAGCACCAGGGGGAGGGACGGAGCTTGCCGGCCGGGCAGCGACATTCCCTCACCTGCCCGGCATCTATATTTACAAGGACGCGGAGGGGAGCGTTCTTTACGTAGGCAAAGCCAGGGACTTAAGAAAGCGCATCGGCAATTACTTTCGAAGCGGCGAGGCAATAGATGCGAAAACGCGCATCATGCTGAGCAAGGCAACCGAGCTTGAATATGCGGTCACAGCCTCGGAAAAGGAAGCTCTGCTTCTTGAAGCCAGTCTCATAAAGAAATACAGGCCGCGCTACAACGTGGTACTTCGAGACGATAAAAATTATCTTTCCATCCGGATCGATCCCCGAGACCCCTTCCCCAGGCTCGATGTTGTGCGGCGGTTTCAAAAGGACGGGGCGCTCTATTTCGGTCCTTACACATCGGCAAGGGCGGCAAGAGATACGCTAAAATATCTTCACCAGCTTTTTCCCCTAAGGCTTTGCAAGGGCAAAAAGCTTATCGCGCGCGAGCGGCCCTGCTTGAATTTTTCCATGAACCAGTGCCTTGGGGCGTGCGCGGGCAAGGTTTCCCGCGAAGATTACCTCAAGATGGTCGAGGAGGTGACGCTTTTTCTGGAAGGTAAGACCGACGTTCTTCAAAAACAGCTCACAAGACGCATGCAGGAGGCCGCCGAGGCTCTCAACTACGAGTTGGCCGCCTTCTATCGCGACAGGTTGAGAAACGTTGCGACCACGATCGAAAAGCAGCACGTGGTATCCGACAGATACGTGGACCAGGACGTGCTGGGCATCTGCCAGGAGGAAGACAAAACAGAGGTTGTGGCACTTTTCGTTCGCCAGGGGGTTCATTCCGGCCAGAGAGGCTTCGATTTGAAAGAGGCCAAGGGCGACCGGTCAGAACTGATTTCGGCCTTCATTCAGCAATACTATTACCAGGGGGGATTCATTCCCGACGAGGTGATCGTGCCCGTTGGCCTGGATACGGAAACGATCCTCTCCGAATGGCTCTCGGAGTTAAAGGGCAGGCGGGTGCGGGTGTGGGCTGCAAAGCGGGGCGACAGAAAGCACCTGCTGGACATGGCCGAGGCCAATGCCCGCGAGGGGCTTATGAGCAGAAGGCATCGGCAAAAGCGGGATGCCGCGCTGCTTGAGGCCCTAAAGAGCCTGCTAAGGCTTCCCCGCACTCCAGAGCGAATCGCTTGCGTGGACATCTCCAACATCCAGGGGCATCACGCCGTAGGGGCCGTTGTGGTTTTCGATCACGGCCGTCCCGACAAAAATTCCTACAGGCGTTACAGGATAAGGCTAAAAAGCGAACCCGACGACCCGGCGATGATGGCGGAAGTGATTGGAAGGCTTTTTGAAAACGAGCACCTTTTCTCGAGCCTTGACCTGCTTCTCCTTGACGGGGGCAAGGGCCAGCTAAACACAATCGTTAGACTAATGGAGCACCTTGCGCCGCCCGAGACGATTGCGCTGGCCTCCATCGCCAAGGAACGCGAAAACGACATAGGGGAAAAAGGCAAAGGGCTCTACGAAAAAATCTACCTTCCGGGGCGAAAAAATCCCCTCTTTTTGCACCGCCATCCGGACATATTGCACCTTCTGCAGCGAATACGCGACGAAGCCCACCGGTTTGCCGTAACGACCTATCAGAACGTGCACAGGGCGGCCCTGCTTACCTCTACCCTGGATTCGATCGCAGGAATAGGCCCGGGAAGACGGCAGATGCTCTTGCAGAGATTTGGCAGCATCGAAGGCATCGAGGAGGCAACGGTGGAGGAACTCGAAAGCGCGGGACTTCCACTCGAAGTTGCCCGCAACGTCCTGGATGCGCTCTCCGAAATTGAGAGCAAGGCGGTTTTGGAGGAGCAGGAGGAAAGAAGCGGCCCCCGGGAGAGAAAAGAGTGAAATTTATTCGGTTTTCGCAGGGCTTTTCAAACGGGTAACGGCAAAAACAATCAGGCAAAGGGCAATGAGGGCCCCAACCGCGAGGTCCACCTGATGCGAATAGTGCTCCACCACGTCCCATCTTTGTCGCAGGTACATCCCGCAGGCAAGCAGAAAGGAATTCCAGAGCGCCGCTCCCAAAAGGGTAGCGGTAAGAAACGGAATGGTTTTCATTTTACCCGTGCCCGCCGGAAGGGAGATAAGATGGCGAACGACGGGGGTAAACCTGCTTATAAAAATAGCAAGAGCCCCTTTTCGCCGGCCGAAGAAGCGTTCGGTGATTTCGAGATCGTGGCGATTTAGGAGCACATATTTGCCGACTTTGAGCACAAAGGGTCTTCCGCCATAATAGCCCATGGCATAGGATATGGCGGAGCCTATAAGGGAACCGAGGCTGGCCGCGACAATCGCGGCCCAGAGATGCCACTTTCCATCGGCTACCAAAAAGCCGACAAAGGGCATTACGGCTTCGCTCGGGATGGGAATGACCATGCTCTCAAGGGCCATGAGAAAAGTTGCGCCAAGATATCCCGCCTGCTCAAGACATGGAATAGCCAGCTTCGATACGAGGTCGGTAAGCATACGATTTTTCCAGTTCACCGGGTGTATTAGAGCACTGTGGCGGCTATAAAGAACAGAAATTGGGAAAAATTGCCACAACAATCTCTATTATAGCCTCAATTTGGCAGGGGTGAGGATAAAATCAGGGGCTAAACGATTTAAAAGTTGGCAGTGGGGCCACAGATCCTATATTAATTTCGTATCGCGTCCCGTACACTCGATGCCAATCAAGCCGGTGGGCACATAAAGCCGCGCTGCCCTCCTATCCGCATTTGCGGACCGAGTGGAATATCTTATAGCGCAAAGAACGCAACACCGGCAGGCAACCGTTTTAGAGTTCCTGCTCCGGACCGGGGATTCAGGTATGAAAGAAGGCCGAATTATCCGATATCCCATTGAAGATTCAATCGACCTGCATACCTTCAGGCCCGGGGAGGTAAAGCGCCTTCTGGACGACTACCTTCAGGCCGCCAGCCGGAAGGGATTTAGCGAAGTTCGAATAATCCATGGAAAGGGAACGGGGGTCCTTCGCCAGATAGTGCGCTCGGTGCTGGAGACCCATCCCCTGGTGATCTCCTTTGGCGAAGCCGACCCGCAAGCCGGGGGATGGGGAGCCACAATTGCCGCAATCAAGACAAAAAAACCAAAGAAAAGAAGATAATTATACCCTGGATTGCGGACACTCTGAACCATTAGAAATGGTGAGGCGCTGGAAGCCATGACGAAAATTAAACTCGGGGGTATAAAAATTCTGGAAGGCTGTTCTTACCTGGGGTGGTCGTGTGAAGAGGCAAGGAATCCGCTAACCGATATCTGCGCCCACCTGGGAAGCGAAGGAATCAATCTTAGCCAGGTGCTCCACATTGCCCAGGACGCAACCGGCCGCTCGTCAACCTCTCTTTGCACTCAGAGCGGAAAAGGCTTCACGAGTTATTTCCTTGTCAAGCGCAATACAGGTCTTGAACCGATACTCAAGCACGATACGACCATACTCTCCGTTTTCCCCCATGATCGGAGTCCCCGGGTAATGGGAGCGCTCCTGGAACTAATGGGCCAAGAGCGGATGCATCCCGCATGCGCGGCAAGCTCTCCCTCGGCCATGTCGATCGTAGTTGCCCTGGAGGACATGAAAGCAACGATCGACTCGATTTTCAGCGCCTTTGAATTTCCCGCCTACGGTTCGCCTCTGAAATGGGAAAGCGCCTATCTAGGCAAAGAGCAGCTCTTTAAGGATGTGGTGAGCTCTTACGAGGAACAAGACATCAAGGTCTATGGTGTTTTGGACCAGCCCGGCCTTGACTTCTGGGCACTTGACCTGGAGCGCGGGCAACTGAAACAGGCAGGGGATGCGTTTAGACAAATCGATACGCTTGGAGCCAAAATGGCTTTTCTTGCAGCCGACTTCAGCGATCCCGAACAAACGGCTCTCTGTTTCTGTCTTCCGGCCTTGTATCGCGCGGAGGCGACCAAAGCGCTCGATTGTCACCTGCCTCGCGCGAAACGAACTATTCAGGACGGTGTGGGGGTCTTTTTCCACGGCCCTCATTTCGGGGACCGCCACCGGATCGCCGCGGCTCTAACCGAGAGCATGGAGACCGCCGGCATAGAACCGCTTGCCTTTAGCTGCGCGGTTCATTCGATTTCGGTAATCCTTAAGGCTAAAGATCTCCACGAAGGGTTGGAGGCCATTAAGACCAAATTTCACGTGCCTTGCCAGACGCTTGCCCAAAACACAGGCAAGGAGATAAAGCGCTAAACCAATTTGTTGACATGCTAAAAAGACCGTATTAAAAGTGGAGTTTTAACCATAGGGGTTCGATGCAAGGCATACAGGATTGCGGATTTAGTGTAACGTCCCCTAAATGCGCTGTTATTTTCCGTTAAGCCGGCAGGCACAAAAACCGTGCCCGCCCTACACTTTTCGGCCGATTTGGATATCATAGAGCTCAAGGGACACCACACTAGCTTAAACGGATATGGGATGAACGATTCAAAGGGCGGTGCGGAGCAAAAAAGGTCCCCCTACTCGTCTTATAATTTTTCAAACACGTTGCTGCAGAGGTTTATCGAGGCCACCCGCCGTTTTTTTCCCCAAGGGTTTTCGTCCCTGATCAATCTAGAGCAAGAGTGTCTTTTAAGAAGGGCTTTCGAGCTGACCGGGTTAGACGATATGGGGGAGCAGCCATGGGATGAACCTTTGAGCGTCCTGCTCCAATCTATCGAAACCGATGCACGCTTAAACCTGATAGGCAGGATCTGTTTTCGAAGCGATATCCTGCGGATGCTTTGCAACCGGCTTTATCTGCAGCAAGCGCGCAAGGCTCACCCGCAGATCGCCGAGCAGATTATCAGCGGCCCTGTCTTTATCACCGGGCTTCCACGGACAGGCTCGACCCTTTTGCACGCTCTTCTGGCCCAAGATCCGCAAAGCCGCGCGCCGCAGGTCTGGGAGGTGATGCATCCCACTCCTCCCCCTGAGAGGGCCTCCTACAAACAGGACCCGCGCGTTTACAAAACCGCAAGAGAACTCAAATGGCTCGACATAATAATTCCCGGCTTCAAAAAGGCACACATGATCGACGCCAGGCTTCCCCAGGAGTGCATCGCAATTACCGGGCATTCCTTTATAAGCTATCTTTTCGAATCAATGTACTTTGTCCATTCCTACCGCGCCTGGCACGAAAAGGAGGATAAAGGTCCGGCATACGAATACCACAAACAGTTTCTCCAGCATCTGCAGTGGCGCGCCCCGGGGACCCACTGGGCGCTCAAGGCGCCAAGCCACTTATTCGCGCTGAAAACACTGCTGCAGGTCTATCCGGACGCACGGATCGTGCTGACCCATCGCGACCCGCTCTCAGTTCTGCCCTCCTGCGCAAGCTTTACGGAACTGCTTCGAGGCGCCTTCACCAACACCATTGACAAAAAGCAGCTGGGTGCTGAAATTGCGCAACACTGGCAAAAGGGCTCGCGCATAGCCGTAGATTTTTGTAAGAGCCAAGGAGATGGGCCGGGGCATGTCTTAAACATCTTCTATAACGATCTTGTCAAAAATCCCCTGGCGGTGGTCAGGTCCATCTACAGACACTTCGACATGAAATTGACGGCAGAAGCAGAGGCGGCGATGCGAGT
The DNA here is from genome assembly GCA_049976905.1 of Syntrophobacteraceae bacterium. GTDB lineage: Bacteria > Desulfobacterota > Syntrophobacteria > Syntrophobacterales > Syntrophobacteraceae > SbD1. The sequence goes on from JBMFHI010000016.1 coordinate 38,194, forward strand.
CTTTCTGGCACGAAACCCGCAAAACAATCACGGGGTTCACAGGTACACGCTTTGCGAGTATGGATTCGATCCGGAGACCGAGCGGCGCCGCTTTGCTCCCTACACCGGTTTTTTTGGAATCGAACCAGAAAAACGATAGTCAGGTAAATTTGAATTACCGCATAAATGCTAAAACAATCAGGACAGCGTCTTTTTTACTCGGCTCGGGGCTGATCGTATGGCTCATCCTATCCACAGGCGTTCGTTCGATTTTAAACGATCTTTCGCGCGTAGGAACCGGAGTGCTTGTAATCTTCGCGCTCGAACTGGTCGCGGACACCTGTAACACTCTGGGCTGGTGGTACACCCTTCCGGCTAAAGAGCGGACGGGAACCTACTGCCGGATGTTTTTGGTGCGCGCGGCCGGAAACGCGATAAACGAATCGACTCCGGCAGCCTCGCTTGGTGGAGAACCGGCAAAGGTTATCTTGCTAAGAGGCTGGGTTTCGACTTCCGCGGCCACGGCAAGCCTGCTTATAACCAAGGTTCCCTACTGCCTGGCCGACACGACTTTCATCATGGCAGGCTCGGCCCTGGTATGGACGCGGTTGACTCTGCCCCCAGACATTACCCTGGCTCTGCTCATCGGCTTTAGCCTGATGCTGACGGGAATCCTGACCTTTGCGTTCCTGCAAATACGCGGCATGGGCGCGGGCGCTCTGAGATTTCTTAGACGGCTCAAGATTCCAGAGAGTTGGCTGGGCAAGCTGGAGCCCTTCTCAAATGAGATCGACTCACACCTGAGCGATTTCTACAGGGAAAGAAAAGGGGATCTGCTATGCGCCATCGGATCGCATCTATGCGGGTTTGGCGTTAACTCCCTGCAGATGCTTCTCCTGCTCCGCTGGCTTAAGCTCGGGTTCGATCCGGTAGCGGCCCTGGGGATCGCGGCATTTCTTGCTCTTTTCGCACTTGTAGGCTTCGCCGTTCCGGCTTCGCTGGGGGTTTTGGAAGGAGGAGCCGTTCTGATCTTCTGGGCACTGGGTTTACCGGAAAACGCCGCCATGGCCACAGCTCTTAGCCTCCGGCTGGTTTCGCTGATAAGAATTGCGCTGGGGCTGGTTATCTTCATGCTGCTCCAGCATAAGCAGGTGGCCAGTCAATAGTTTCAAGCCACTGACTTCGACGATAAACCCTATCCAATAGACGCAGGTTCTTCACTGCCCGGAACCAATGAGAGCCGTGAGGCGCGATCCTGGATCGACCGGGCGGAAGCCGCGGCGAGATACATTTTCTCAGCGCCGGCGGCTTCCGCCTCACCCGCCTGTTAGTCGCTCTTTTCCTGCGACCCTTTGTTATAGCTTCCCAGAAACTTAAAAAACTCGGTTTTTTCAATCAGTTCATCCATAATGTGTTTGTTTCGCTCTTCGGCCAGATCGATTTCAAGATCGACATAGAACATATAGACCCAAGGCCTGCTGTGAATGGGTCTCGACTCAATTTTTACAATGTTTATCTCATTTGCCGAAAAAATCCGCAGGGTCTCGAAAAGCGCTCCAGGCTTATCGCTAACCGAATAAATTATGGATGATTTATTTTTGGGTCCGGGAAGAGACTCGGTTTTGGCAATGACTACAAACCGTGTAAAATTTCTCGGATTGGACTCTATGCCCTCCTTTAAGACAGCCATTCCGGCTATAGGCTCGGCCCCTTCGCCGATGGCGGCCTCCCTGGGATCAGCGCTTTCCTTTACTCTCTGGATGGCAGAAGCGGTATCCTTATAGGCAACGATGTCCCACCCCGGGTGTTTTTCGAGAAAGTCACGGCACTGTTGAAAAGCCTGAGGATGGGAATAGACCCTCTCGATGTCCTCGATACGGGCCTCGGAGAGCCCCATCAGGTTATGTTTAATTCTAAGGGTAACCTCGCCGGCAATTTTGAGGTCGTTCTCCAAAAGCAGGTCATAGTTTTCGTGGACGGATCCCGTAAGGCTGTTTTCCACGGGAACCACGCCGAAAGACGCCTGTTGGCTCTCAACCCTCTGGAAGACTTCCTTGAAGGAGGAACAGTTATCGAGCGGGACTTCGCTACCAAAAAACTGCAGACAGGCCTTATGGGAAAAAGCGCCCGGCACGCCGCTATAGACCACAGTTGCGGGCGGCTTGGCGCCTCCGGAGCGCGGTTTCATGATCTCGGCCTTGTCCAGATAGGCGTAATCGACCTGTTTGCCAACAACGGGAGCTATTACGTAGAGGTCTCGCATGAGCTGTTCGAACTGGTGCGGATAGAGGCTCTGGGGACCATCGGAGAGCGCTTTTTCCGGTTCCGTGTGCACTTCGATTATCAGGCCGTCGGCACCAGCGGCTATGGCCGCGCGCCCCATGGGACTCACTTTTGCCCTTATTCCCGTGGCGTGGCTGGGATCGACTATAATGGGCAGGTGCGTAAGCTTCTTTATGACGGGAACCGCGGTAAGATCAAGGGTGTTTCGGGTGTAGCGCTCAAAGGTGCGAATGCCACGCTCGCACAAAATCACCTGGTCGTTTCCCTCCGAAAGAATATATTCGGCGGACATGAGCCATTCTTCGATCGTCGCGCAAAGTCCCCTCTTTAAAAGCACGGGTTTACCGATCCGGCCAACGGACTTTAGCAATTCGAAGTTTTGCATGTTTCTAGCGCCGATCTGAACGACATCGACGTATTTCATCATAAGATCCGCCTGACCGGGCGAGGTCATCTCCGTGACAATCCCAAGGCCGGTTTCTTCCCTTACCTCCCGCAAAATCTTGAGACCTTCCTCCCCCATTCCCTGGAAAGCATAGGGAGAGGTGCGGGGCTTGAAGGCACCGCCCCGAAAAAGCACAGCACCGTACATGCGAACCTTTCGCGCGATATCCATGGTCGTCTTTCTGCCCTCCACCCCACAGGGGCCGGCGATCACCACGAGCCGATCTCCGCCCAGGGCGACATCGCCGATTTTTATCACGGACGGGGCCGGGTGGAACTCGCGGCTAACCAGCTTGTAGGGCTTGGATATCGGCAGGGCCTTTTCGACTCCCGGCAGCGACTCATAGTAGGAAGGCTCCCTATAGTTTTTGCCCACAATCCCCAGGACCTGCTCTTCAACACCGCCTATTTCCTTTACTATGTGGCCCTCTTGACGAAGCATCTCTTTCAGACTCTCGATTTGTTGCTTAACTACCCCTTTGTCCAACACCAAAATCATGACAACCCCTCCAATCAGGTTTTAAGAAAGTTAGAGCAAAAAAAAACCCCGAGGAAAACTCCTCGGGGTTCAATATCTTTAGCGGCCCCGGAGGAGTGTTTTTCGCTCCACCCGGGCTTATCTATTCAGGCTAACATCCCGGGCGGGCGCTCATAAAGAAAAAGAAAAAAAAGAAGCCTGAAAAGGACACAAAACCGCGACCCTCAAGCCCGCAAAGACCCGGAAAGAATGCATTAAGACAAAGCACAGGTTTTTTAAGCATAAAAATCCTTTACATGGATAAGAGGAAAATAGAAAGTTAGCTGGATTTTGTCAACGAATTCTTTTGGAATTCTTTTTCAGCTCTTCCCTATTAGCGGCCTTTTTGTCCGGTCGTTGCCTTCTTGCGCATCCCGCAAAGCCGCAGGAACGCTTACCCGCGTTTTCCTGGACGGGACAAAAGGCGTGATTAAACCAGGCCTTCGGCAGCATCCGACCTTCCCGCTAACTTTCAGTTGTCGTTTCCTGGGAGAAATAATTGTCGTTGATCATCGGTGATTCTAAGTCCCGACGAGTCCTTGATTTTATGAGTACGCCTGGGACGATTCGAACGTTCGACCTAGTGTGACATCCCATAAATTAGCTGATATATTATATGTAGTTGGTGGGCACGAAACGCTGTGCCCACCCTTGTATTATGACCGTAGAGAGCATGGAACTACCGGGATCGCGACGAACTATCGGAGGGCCGCCGGAACGGGGTCCACCCAGACCCCTGGAGGCGGCCCGTAGCGGCCGGTAAATTCAATGCTCGAACGGAGTCCAAAGCAGGGGGCTTCGAAAATAAAGAGTTGCGTGTCCTGCTTTTCAATCAGTATAGTCTCGGGGACGCCCGAGACTGGGGAACCGAATGCCGTGCCCACCCTAGAGCCTTGAGCTCGTTGAGTAGATTTAGCATCGGTTCCTCTAACTTCTCCTGCGAGAGATCGAACAGTATCTTTGGCCCGACACGGTCGGCAGCCCGCATTGACAAGGTGGATTGCGCAAGGAGTTCCAATGTATTCAGTTCTGGGTATCGATGTTTCAAAAGCCAAACTTGATGTTGCTCTGAGATCTTCCGACGGAAAGATCCGTAG
>JBMFHI010000017.1:0-42256 GCA_049976905.1 Syntrophobacteraceae bacterium
CCGACTTTGGGGGGATGTCTTTTAAGCTGAACATGGGGGGGGTTATGAAGGGACTAAAGTCTCGAGGGTTGTCGTATTATGCCTTGATACTACCGGCTGTTTGCGCGATCTCTTCTGTCTTTTTTTTCCATACATGTCAAGCGATTACGGCATCTTATGGGGAACCTTACAAAGGCTATCTTGTAAATGGAATTGTTTTTCCCAACATGTTCCCCGGCTATCATGTCAGAGACTATAACAGGGCCTATACCACCCCTGAGCTTGCCGGAGCTTTGCTCGATGCGATAGAAGCGGTTAAGACGAAGTTTCCCGGGACTTGCGATGTATTCATAGGGGATTTTTCCAAAAACGGCGGCGGCAGATTTGGCAGTCATTCTTCCCATCAAAACGGCAGGGATGTCGATGTGGGGCTTTATGCCAAAAATAACTGCCAGCTTGAAAATCTGGTTCCGATGAATGGGGACAACCTAGACCCGGCCAAAACACTTTTCCTAATTTCAAATCTTGTGGCTTCCCAGCGCGTACAGTATATCTTTCTGGACAGAAGAATTCAGAAAGTCCTCTATGATTACGGAATTTCCCACGGCTACAACGAGGCCTACCTCAACCGTCTTTTCGGCAATGTTCCCGGCGCGCTTGTCCAGGACATTCCCGGCCATTTTACTCATATGCACGTCCGCTTCTTTACTCCCTGGTCGACTCTGGCCTCGCGTGTAGGAGCAGAAGAAGCAAACATGCGGTCGATCATCGCGGTCGCCCAGGAATCCTATCTGCCCAAAAAAGTCGACTACTATGTAACGGGCAATGAGAAGGGCATTCCTCAGCTTGCCAGAAGCTTCGGTATATCGGTAAATGAGCTTTGCGCCTGGAACCATATAAATACTTACAGCGTACTTGTTCCCGGCAGTTGCCTTGTGTTCTATAAAAGAAATTTCGAGAGCGGACCTGTTCAGCTGGCCTGTTCTCTTCAGCCCGGATACATCGCTCAAGCGGCCGCGCTTCCTGTAAGGGTAGCCTCGGCGCAGCCGCAATCGGCGCAGCCCGTGATGTCGGATTCCATCGACCTAACGGAGGCCCCCTCAGAGAGTTCGGCCCCGGCTTCCCATCCGTTTCACACGCCCGCCGCCAGTCAGGCTCAGACAAGAAGCAAGGCGGCCAGGGTCTCTGTTTATACAGTCAAGCACGGCGGCACGCTCAAGGACATAGCCAGGCAAACGGGAACGAATGTTTCCTCGCTTTCCAGACTCAACCGACTCTCCTCTAACGCCCGCTTGCGGGCCGGAACAAAGATCAAGCTCGCAGGCGACATGCAGAGCGCGGCAAGCGAGAAAGTGTCCCAAGGCAGACGTTCATCGCCCTCCCGCATTTGTTTTGCCTCCGAATCCGAAAAGAGCGGCCTAACCGCCGCCTATTATCGCGTGGCCCACCAAGGGACCTTAAAAGACGTAGCGGTTAAGACAGGCATACCTCTCTCATCGCTTTGCCGTCTTAATCGGTTATCGAGAAACGCGCGGCTAAAACGTGGGCAGATGATAAAGCTTGCCCAAGCCGATCTTCCGGTAAGGCCCTCGCTTGGTCGATCTTCCTGCGCTATAAAGTTTCATCATCATGTAAAAAAGGCTTCTTTGTCAAAGAAGGTCAAAGGGCACGCAAAACCGCTTAAATCGACAAAGGCTCAATCGAATAGCGCCAAGAAGACTCTTAGAACTTCACGGTCTACACAGGCTCACGCCGCAGCCCGGGTAAAGGGTAAAGTTTGCAATACCCGGAGCGGGTCCCATAAAGCCTTGGCGAAAAAGGAGCTCAAAGGCCATAACAGCCATGAGAAAAAGGTACACAAAGCGGTTTCGCATTCCAAGACCAGGACAAAGGCCGCGAAGCGTTCGCGCAGTTGCAAACTTGCCGGGAGGTAGGTTGTCGAGCTTTTTTTAGGCAAACCGAGAGAAACTTCCGCGCAATGTTCTTTTCTTTTTGCGAATCATGAGTTATATAGAGAGGCTCAAGCGGGCACTTATGGGTGCCCGCTGCTTTTTTATGTCGCAGATAAGCTAGATCAGGGACTAACCACAATTGGCAGGGAACAAAGAAGCAGGCCCGGGCAAATCTTTACTTCCATTTTGCCGGTGCGCCGCAGAGAATAAATTTCCCTCGTTTGGAGTGTGAGTTTAAATGGCCAGCAAAACCTCGGAGATGATCGAAGGGCTGAGAAACATCGGTATCAGCGCACACATAGATTCCGGCAAGACTACCCTTACGGAAAGAATCCTGTTTTACACCAGGCGAATTCATGCCATTCACGATGTGAAGGGCAAGGACGGCGTCGGGGCCACCATGGATTTCATGGAGCTCGAAAAGGAACGCGGCATCACTATCCAGTCGGCGGCTACCCATTGTTCATGGGACGACCATCCGATCAACATAATAGATACGCCGGGCCACGTAGATTTTACAATCGAGGTGGAGCGAGCTCTTCGTGTTCTCGACGGAGCAGTCCTTGTGCTTTGCGCGGTAGGGGGCGTACAGTCCCAGTCCGTTACGGTAGACCGGCAAATGGTTCGCTACCGGGTGCCGCGGATCGCATTCATTAACAAATGCGATCGAACGGGTGCCGATCCGTTTCGAGTGGTGCGTCAGTTAAAGGAAAAACTAAATCACAATGCGGTGATGCTTCAAATTCCCATGGGACTTGAAAAGGACCACCAAGGCGTAATAGATCTAGTGAGGATGAAGGCGCTCAGCTTTGATGGCGATCATGGCGAGAACCTGATAGAAACGGAGATTCCAGCCGAATTTGCCGAGCTTGCCAAGGAAAAACGAGAAGAAATGCTCGATGCCATTTCTTTGTTTTCCGACGATTTGACGGAGGCGATACTCTCGGAGGAGGCCATTACGGTTGAACTGGTTCAGGAGGCGATACGCAAGGGAACGCTTGCCCTTGAGCTTACGCCTGTCCTTATGGGTTCGGCATACAAGAACAAGGGCGTTCAGCCTCTTTTGGACTCAATAATTAAGTACCTGCCGACTCCGCTCGATATTAAAAACGAGGCTCTTAACCTGGACAAAGATGAGGAATCCGTGGTTTTAGCCGCCGATTCGGACTTACCCCTGGTTATGCTTGCTTTCAAGCTGGAAGTTAGCCGCTATGGGCAGCTAACGTATGTAAGGGTTTATCAGGGGCAGTTAAACAAGGGCGACACCATTGTAAACACCAGAACCGGCAAGGAAGTAAAAGCCGGCCGTCTGGTGCGCATGCACGCCGACGAAATGGAGGAAATCGATTTCGCCACAGCCGGTGATATCGTCGCCCTTTTCGGCATAGACTGCGCATCGGGAGACACCTTTACAGACGGCCGCGTGCGCTACGCCATGACCTCGATGCACGTGCCCGCCCCTGTCATTTCGCTTGCCGTAAAGCCCAAGGACAAAAAAGCGGAAATGAATCTGAGCAAGGCCCTTACCCGTTTTACCAAGGAGGACCCGACCTTTAAGGTTTATCTTGACCCGGAGACCTCCGAGACAATTATCTGCGGCATGGGCGAGCTTCACCTCGATGTCTACGTGGAGCGGATGAAGCGCGAGTATGGCGCGGAAATAGAGACGGGAATGCCCAAGGTAGCCTACCGAGAGTCTCCGACATCCAGGGCTGATTTCAATTACACGCACAAGAAGCAGACCGGCGGCGCGGGGCAGTTTGGACGGGTTGCGGGTTTTATGGAGCCTCTTGCGGAGGGCGACTTTGAGTTTGTCAACAAAATCGTTGGAGGCTCAATTCCGACCGAATTTATCTCCTCCTGCGAAAAGGGCTTCAAGGCATGTCTTGCCAAGGGGGGATTTGCCGGTTTTCCCGTGGTGGGAGTGAGGATAACAATAAACGACGGTTCCTCGCATTCGGTGGATTCATCCGACATTGCCTTTCAGCAGGCGGCAATCGGTGGTTTCCGGGAAGCCTACGAGAGGGCCAAGCCCGTGTTGCTCGAACCCATCATGCGCGTTGTGGTCGAGACTCCCTCGGAATTTCAGGGAGCGGTTCTTGGCAGCCTTAATCAAAGGCGCGGCTTAATCTTGTCGACTTCCGAAGACGGCGCCTTTTCCGCCGTTGAGGCAGAGGTGCCGCTTTCGGAAATGTTTGGCTATTCGACGATTCTGCGGTCCTCAACCCAGGGCAAGGCGGAATTCACGATGGAATTTTCCCGCTACAGCACTGTGCCCAAGGCACTGGCTGAGGAAATCATCAAGAAAGAGAAAGAAAACAAAAAGTAGGCAATCAGCGATCAGCAAATATTTAATGGTGATAAGAGATGCGAGCGGCCCGATGAGGCTATGAGATGATCGAAGTAAACTGGTTTTTGTTGTGCTTTCTTTTTCTCTATTTGACGCAGGCAGGCTTTAACATCTGGATCGAGCGGCTAAACCTTGGATATTCCAGGGAGCGGGCCAACAGGGTCCCGGTCGGCTTTGAAGAGTTTATAGATGAGGCCGGGCTTGCCAAAACGGCCGAATACGAAAGGGCAAAATCTCTGGCGGGTCTGGTAGATGAGATCTTTTCGGAGGCGGTGCTGCTCGTCATTTTGCTCTCCGGTCTGCTACCGCTGCTGGTGCGATGGTCTGGGGCCATGGGGTTGGGGCTGGTGGCGGCAGGACTTTTTTTCTTTTTTATTCCAGGACTTATTCAATACCTTACCGCCCTTCCCTTCGATTATTACCATACCTTCGTAGTAGAGGAAAAATTCGGCTTCAACAAGTCGAGCTTAAAGCTTTGGGTCATGGACCAGATAAAGGGCGGGGTGGTAGGCGCAGTTCTTTTTGCCGCTCTCTTTTCCCTGCTTCTCTTATTTATGGAGTGGTCTCCTAGGTTTTGGTGGCTGTGGGGTTTTTTGCTTTTGTCGGTTTTTCAACTGGTGATGGCGATTGTCTATCCCGTGCTCCTAGCCCCTCTTTTTAACAAGTTCGAACCGGTTTGCGACGAGGAACTCGCGGCCAAAATCAAGGCTCAAATGCAAAAGAGCGGTATTCGGGTAAAAAAAATTCTTCAGATGAATGCAGGCATAAGGAGCAAGCACACGAACGCCTATTTTACGGGCATAGGCAAGACAAAACGGATAGTGCTCTACGATACCCTGATTCAATCCCACACCCACGAGGAAATCCTTGCCGTGCTCGCCCACGAGGTGGGACATTACAAAAAAAAGCACGTAGTCAAGCAGCTTGTGCTCTTTACCTGCTTTTCCTTTGCCGCATTTTACGCAACATCGCTTTTTATCAGATGGCCCCTTCTTTTTTCCACCTTCGGCTTTAGCTCGATGCCTGTCTATGTGGGGATTTTTCTTGCATGGGTCGTCTGGAGCAAGGCCGGTTTTTTTATTCAGCCGCTTTTCATGGCGATCTCGAGGCGTTTTGAAACAGAAGCGGACCGGTTCGCCCAAGGAATGCTTGGAAGCGGCGAGGCCATGGCCAGAGCGTTAAAAAGAGTTGCAGCCGATAACCTCTCCAATCTTAATCCTCATCCTCTCTACGTGCGGTTTCATTATTCCCATCCGCCGGTTGTGCAAAGGGTGGCCGCGCTGGAGCGAAATTGCGCGGCGCAGAGCAAGTAGCGGCCGGCAGGAAGTGCGAAAGGCGGCCTTGCATGGTGTTTTAGGCCGCTCATCAGTTTGTTGGCGCGCACCAAAAGCCGTGCCTGAACAACGCTTTGAATCGTTTGGGATGTCATGTAACTTAAGGGACGTCACACTATCTTCCGCAGGCCGGAGTGCAAGCAAGTAAAAACGTCGAAAATGAATTAAATATGTCGGGAAAGTTTACAAAGGCAGAAAGTGTTGCAACTGCCAGATTTATAAGAATAATAGTCCGTATCTAGAAACTCTCTTCTGGTTTTTTGTCGCAATATTTTACATATTTAGATCTTTATAGAAGCAATGGGAATCTGGAATGGTTTTAATTTAACATAGTATTTCAAGGGGATAAGTGTCCTAAAAAAACATGCCTCATTATGGCACACATATTGCATTCGACAGGTTGTAGTCTTGCTGCTGAACAGCCTTATTGGAAGGGCACTCTAAAATACTACATTTAAGAAGGAGGAAGGAGCGAAGATGATACGTTTTGCGAAGGTGGGCCTTTTGACGGCATTTGCACTGCTTTTAACCGGCATGGGAAGTTCGTTTGCGATTGCTTCGACAATGAGTATCAATTACACCGCCGACAACATTGTCAATAGTTTATCTGTAATCCAGGGCTCTACTACAACCTCAGTTGCCCTTGGGGCAAATTACGACAACTTTGGATTAGATGATTCCGCCACAATAACAGGTATAAACAGCAGTAAGGCTTTTGATGTTGTATTTAATGTAAGCAATTCTGGAACTAATTCATTTGATAACCCGGCCGGTCTTTTAGCGCAAATCAACTACAATGGCTATACATTTGACTCCGGCGTTAATACCTCACTGGTTACATGGCAATACAGTGTTGACGGCTCAACCTGGAGTTCCATAACTACTTATGGAACCAATGGAGGCAAAACGGGGTTGGGCGCGATATGGACAAACGGAAATGGGGGTAAATCAATAAGTGGAATTGACACTTCCGCCGAATGGATTTGGTCAGCAGGTAATTTTACCTCAAGTGGGGCTAATCAGCTCTACCTAAGGGCGCAAATCGACCCAGTACCCGAAGCGGGCACGGTTTTTCTTTTCGGCGCCGGTCTGCTTGGTTTTGGTTTTTTCAGGCTCAGGAAGAGGACCGGATGTTAGTCGAAATTGCCGTAGCGTGAAATGTGAGGGGCGGGGCCGGTTCAAGCCGGTCCCGCTTTTTTTATTTTCTACAGTTTAGTTGACATTAAAAAGCACCAGACCATGCTCAAACCTCTGCTCGATTTTTTGAAGTCCTTCCAGCGCCCAGGGTTAGCCGATTGCAGAGCGAAACGGGTCTAGTGTGACATCCAGTAAATGAGCTGATATATTATATGTAGTTGGTGGGCACGAAAAGCTGTGACCACCCTACGTTTTTGGCCGGTTTGAATATCATAGAACTTAAGGGACGTCACACTAGAGCGGCTGGTCCTTCTTTTCGCGGCAAGTTTAGGGTCCTATCATAGGCCGCCTACAGGCTGGGCGTCTTCATTTTCAACGCAGAGTTTTTCGGAAAGCGACTGCTGTCTTTTTTCCTGGGCAAGAATTGCCTCCTCTATATCGGGAGTTACAAAGGCCGAGGCGCAGCCCCAGGCAAAAAAAACGATTGCGCCGATGGCAACCACCAAAAGGTCTTCGGGATAGCGGATAAGATCGCGGCCGCCGAAGTTTTTAGAGCCGACATAGGAAACAGAGAGCAGGAAAATCATGTAAGCCACCAGCCAGATTCCAGCCTTTATATTCTTGGACAGGTCCTTTCGCAAGGCTTGGTTTGTCAGCATGAAGTATGCGTAAAGCGCCAGGCTGCAAAGATCGACTGCGCCAACGACGCAGTTGTTATGCCAACCGTTCCAGTAAATTAGCAGGGTACCAACCATGAAGGCGATCAATGCAATGGCGGGCAAGCCTTTTAGCGGAAGCGGCCGATGCATGTCGGGAGCGATTCGGCGAAAGGCCAGGGCCGAGACGGGCCCAATCATATAGGTGAATACGACGGCACCGGAGACGACGCCTACGAGCTTGTTCCAGGTCGGAAAGGGTGCGGTCCAGACCATGGACATGGCAAAGGCCAACCAGAGGGCGGGCCGGGGCACACCCGATTTTTCGTCTACCCTTTTAAAGATATTCCACCAAAGGCCATTATTTGCCTGGGCGTAAATAATCCTGGAAGTCGAAGCGGTGTAGATATTGCCCGTGCCGGCGGGTGAGATCAAAGCATCGGCAAAAAGGATCGGGGCAAGCCAGGCAAACCCGAGAAGCAATGCCAGGTCGGCAAAAGGAGCTTTAAAACCAAAATGGCCCCAACCATCGTGTAAAGCGGCCGGAGTGAGCGAGCCCACAAAACAGGCCTCAAGGAGAGCGTAGAGGACAACACCAATCAGGACAGCGATGATAATGGCCAGGGGAACATCCCGGCCCGGCTTTTTTGCTTCCCCGGCCATGGCAACGGCCATGCGAAAGCCAAGAAAGGCGAACATCACGCCGCCCGAAGAGACCGCAGAGAAGATGCCGGGAAGTCCAAAGGGGGCGAAACTGCCTCCAAAATGCAAATTGGCGGCGTGGAATTTCGTAAAGAACACGAATAAAACCAGGACAGGCGTAATGAACTTAAGGATGGTAACAATGGTGTTGACCCTGGCAAAAATTTTAACACTGAAATAATTGAGCAAAAAAAAGAGGAAAATGAAGAAGAGGGTGACAAGCCATCCGGCAAAAGTCATGCAGTGATGGACGTACAAAGGGGGGATATAGGCGCTCATGTATTGAACGACGGCTTCGGCCTCAATAGCGATAACGGCCGAATAGGCCGTTATGCATGAGAAGCCCATGATGTAGCCGACAAAATTTCCGTGAGAATACTGGGGATAGCGCACTAGACCGCCTGCGACCGGGAACATGGCGCCCATTTCCGCATAAACGAGAGCAATAAATGTTATTGCCCCACCGCCGATAATCCACGAAACAATCGCCGCCGGACCGGCGAGGTTTGCAGCCTTTTGAGAAGCGAAAAGCCAGCCCGAGCCAATTATAGCGCCAAGCCCAACCATTGTCAGATCGAGCAGATTCAGCTCGCGTTTAAGTTCCTTTGACGTAGCTCAAGCCTCCTTTTCGCACAGCAATTTCACCCATGATACATTAGATTGGAAAAACATGCACTCCAGAACTATTCTTGGGCAGAAAGGCGCTCGGTTATCTGTTCGCAGGCAAAAAGGAGAGATTCGAGGTCAAGGACCTGCAAGACGCGGCTATCGAAGAGAAATTTCATCCGGCACTCATAGCCCTCCTCCTTTAGCTCATCCCAGAAAAGCAACCGAATCGCAAGTTTTGGGAACACGGCAAATTCGGCGGCAACATCGACCCCCTGCTCCACGAGGTTAATCGTGCGCCCCCACCGGGCAACCGCTTTTGAAAAGGAAGCGATTCTACCGCTAAAAAGCCGCGCCAGGACATCTTCGCAATGGGCCTTAAGGCTCTTAATCTTAGAAATCGAATTAGGCAGGCTCTCCATTCCCACCCACACGCCGGAGGGCTCAGTCCCGCCCGCGATAACATAAATGTAAATTAGAATTTTTTCCCAAGCCGACAGCTCAGCGCCTGAAAGGCGGACAATATCGGATTTCGTAACGCGTACGGACTCATTGAAATAGGAAAAGAGCAGCCCCCGGCCATCAGAAACATCCTCGAATTTTGCCCCAAGGCTTTGGGCTCTGGAGGGAAAATCACACTTTTGGATTTCCGAGGACAAAAAGTCCATTGTCTTTTGAAAACCCTCGCGGCTAACTCCCACACCGGCATCGAGTTGTTGCTGCAACCTTTCGCGCAGGGGGGAAAGCTGCTCTTCGTCCAGATAGGGGCAGGCGCTGATTTTTTCGCGCCCCGTAACCACGAGGGTAGCGAAGGCAAGGCAGGTCAAGCCACCGCATTTGCCGCAGTTGGTCTTTGGCGTACACTTGTAGAGTTCCAGCGGGACAACCCTTGTTTTCAACCGGTCACACTCCATGGTGTGGTTACCTCCAGGAAAACGGGTGAGGCCTTTTAGTTTGCCGGCAACCGACCGCTTCGCTCATAGACTTTCCAGTCTTTTCTTTTGAGCACTCTGACTTTAGGCTCCAAACATTGCGGACACCCGTGATAGCGGCCCTCCCGTGACTGACGCCACATTGTATAGAGCATTCCGGGCACAAGCAAGCAGCACCAGAGGACAACCTCGATTTTTTTGGACCCTTTGGCAATCGATTTGCTTTCACCAACGTAATCGCATGCTGGACAGATAATTTTCACTATTGCTCCTCTTTCCATGGAAAATGAGCGATCTATATAAAGCTTTTCGAAGCTGTGAGCAACCCCTCGAAGCGATTTTGAGGGGCTTTGGCATCTGAAAAGCTGAAGTAAAGGGCCAAAAAAAGAAGAAAGCCAGGGCGGGGGGACCTGGCTTTCCGGGGCAGGTAGGTGAGAAATTGAAACGAAGAAATAGAAAGGAGGGTTAATCTGTCAGGAAGATTACACAAATTCCATCGCTTTTGATATTAGGTGAGGACAGTATTTTCCAGGAGCCGTTCATTTAGAGACCCACCGACCGCATTAAGAGGTCTGCCCTCGCGTCTTCCCTTTTAACGGTCGAGATCGGGAACACAGAAAGAGTGTGGTTCCTAATAGGTGAACATTACAAGGAATTCGGGTTTTCTAGTAGATGGAACGGCAAAGCGAGAGTGGGCGGGCTTAGCGCCTTTATTGAGCGGCACGGACCTCCAGGGCGGCTACACCCCATTGGGGAGAATAAAAGATTTATTAATTCTTGGACAGGGCTGGAGCTAATAAAATTTCACTCCAATTCCGACGAACTGCTTGACTCCAACAGGGCCTCTTATTAGAAAAAAATCGGCAGGAGGTGGAAAAGATGAATTTACCCGAATCTGTAACCATAGTCGAGGTTGGGCCGCGAGACGGTTTTCAGAGCGAGCCCCGCTTCGTTGCAACCGATGAGAAGATCGAATTGATAGAGCGTCTTTCGGATGCCGGACTCAGGCGCATCGAAATTACGTCTTTTGTGAGTTCCAAAACAGTACCGCAGCTAAGAGATTCCGAGGAGGTGGCGGCTCGGTTGCGCCGAAGACGAGACATCAGGTATTCTGCGCTTACGCCCAATTTTAAGGGGCTCGAACGCGCAATTGGAGCCGGAATGGACGAAATAGCGCTCTTTGTCTCCGCTTCCGAGACACACAATCAAAGAAACGTCAGGATGTCGATAGAAAGGTCTTTGAGAGCTTTTCGCCAAATGAGCCAAACGGCGTTGGGCCGCGGGATGCATATCAGAGGATACATTGCAACCGCCTTCGGGTGCGAATACGAAGGGAGGGTATCCATCGAGCAGGTCGAAAGAATCGTTTTGGAATATATCGCCATGGGCATCGAGGAAATCTCGCTTGGCGATACAACCGGGATGGGTAACCCTGTGGCAGTTCGGGCCATGATTAGAGAGCTTAGGCCTATACTAGGCAAAACCGCTCTTGCGCTTCACTTTCACGACACTCGGGGAACCGGCATTGCAAACGTGGTGGCTGCCATCGAGGAGGGCGCGACGATCTTTGACAGCTCTATCGGAGGTCTTGGCGGATGCCCGGCTTCACGGAGTTCTTCGGGAAACGTTGCAACGGAGGACCTTGTGGGGATGCTCCACGAGATGGGAATCGATACAGGCATAGATCTCGATTCGCTAATCGATGTGGCGCGCTATGCGAGAAAGATCATTGGAAAAGAACTTCCCGGGCATCTTTTGAGCGCCGGGAAGGTTAACTGGCGGGGGGAGGAGCGCAGGGCACGCAGCCGATAGAGACACCAATTTGCACTATTTGCCGGTTTGGGGGTGAACAGGGCTTTGTCAATTTGGATCGTTTGTTTTGGCCGTGATTTTACGCAAGGCCAACGCCAGATCGCGCATGGGAACCGGTTTGGTTAAATAGGCCTTTATACCCAAAGCCCTGGCTTTTTGCTCGTCGAAATTATCGCTAAATCCGGTGCAAAGAATTATAGGGATGTCACCGCGGATCGCAAGAATTTCTCCGGCAAGATCGGCTCCTGTCATTTTGGGCATTGTCATGTCGGTAATCACCGCGTCAAAACCGTGCGGGTTGGACTTAAAAGTTTGAAGGCCCTCGGCGCCGTTTTGGGCCGTCACCACTTCGTAGCCCATTTTTTCGAGCATTTCCCTGTTCATATCCACAATGGCCTTTTCATCATCGACCAAAAGAACAAGACCGGATGCGACATCCAAAGGGGCCGAAAGATCGAGTGAAACCGTCTCGGCCGTTCCGGCTATGGGAAAGAAAACGTCAAAGGCCGCGCCTTGCCCCGGAAGGCTTGAAACCGTGATAGCTCCCGCGAGGTTTTTTACTATTCCGTAGACAACGGCCAAACCGAGTCCGGTGCCGACATCGGAGCCCTTGGTAGTAAAATAGGGATCAAAAATGCGCTCCTTTACCGCCTCATCCATGCCGTGGCCCGTATCGGTAACCGTGAGCCTGAGGTGAGGTCCGGGTTTGAGATCCGGGGCCGCAATTTCGGAAAGCTCCCCATTTTGGAGGCAGGCAAGGCTAACGGTGAGAGTACCGCCTTTTGAGCGCATGGCATGGGCGGCATTCGTGCAGAGGTTCATGAGCACCTGGTGGATCTGGGTGGGTTCGGCCAAAATTGTTCTATCGGCCGCATCCGGCTGCACACTCTGGCGGATTTCGATAGTGGAGGGTAGAGAGGAGCGCAGCAGATCGAGGACTTCACCTATGATGAGACTTACCTGCACAACCCTTGGCTTATGCTCTGTCTTGCGGCCAAAGGTGAGGATACGCTTTATGAGGTCCTTTGCGCGATTTGCGGAAAGCAGCACCTGGCGCATATTTCGGGCGAGTTTAGTATCTTCGGGCATCGAGAGAAGAGAGAGCTCGGCATAGCCGATGATAGGCGTAAGGATATTGTTGAAATCGTGGGCGATGCCTCCGGCCAGAGTCCCGATGGCCTCCATTCTCTGCGCCTGATCGAGTTGGGCCTGCAACAGCTTTCTGTCGGTAATGTCCTGCATCGTACCGTAGAAAAAGGAGATCCTGGCGTCCGCTCCCCGAAAGGCGTTAATGTTGAGGCTGGCCCACATAACGCTATGGTTTTGCCTGAAAAACTCAACCTCGAATTGCTCAACGAGGCCGTGTTTTTTTATTAGTTCCAGCAGAACCGCCCGACGCTGCTTGTCCACGAACAGGGTCTCGACGTTACCAAGAGCCGCAAGAGCCTCTTCGGGGGATTCATAGCCAAGATTTCGCGCCATAGCCTGGTTGAGACTCAGGAAATATCCCTCCCGGCTAATATGGAAAATACCGACTATGGAGTTTTCAAAAATATGTTTATACTTTGCCTCGGCACTGGCCACGGCATCTTCCATGAGTTTTTGCCTGGTAACATCACGAAGGGTCCCTTCCAGGTACCGGATCTTGCCATCGGAGCCTCGCACAGCCCGCACATCGATACAAGTCCACACGATATTTTTTTCTTTTCCCAACAACTCGACGACAAATTCTCGGGCCATCCCCTGCTCTTCTATCACTTTGAGCAGATTGCGACGTTGCTCGGGTTTTGCATAAAGGCGCTCTGCCTGGTTGTTTGTGCGTGCCAACAACTCGGAGGGAGAATCATAGCCAAGCATGTGGGCAATGGTATTATTAACGGTAAGGCAACGCCCATCCGGGGTCACCTGATAGATGCCGGTGACGGAATTCTCAAATATATCCCTGTATTTAGCCTCAGTCTCGGCAGCGGTCCTCTCTATTACCTTGCGGGCGGTAATATCGCGAAAATGCAAGGTATGGCCGTGAAAGCCACCATCAGAGGCGATCATGGGGGCAGTGTAGGTTTCAAAGACCCGAGCGTCCTTGAGTTCGATTTCAGCAAGAGTCGTTTTATCGTTCTCTCTTTGATCGCAGACGATACGTTGGAAAAACTCCTGAGATCCCACAACCTTTTCAGCCATGGAGGTGAGCGCGGGCAGACTGTTTACGCCCTCTGAAGCTGCTTCTTCGCAAAGCCCCCACATTGTTGCAAACAAACGGTTAGACGAAATAATAAGACCGTTTTCATCGATGGACACAATACCGTCGATAAAAGCCTCCTTCTGCGAGTGCAGCAGAAGGTTTGCGCGTTTTAGGCGCTCCTCGGCATCTTTTTGGTCCGTGATATCAATTCCGACGTTAAGTATTTCTTCAACCCGTCCATCTTTGCAAATAGGCATGTGGTTCCATGCCACCCAGACCCTTTCACCGTTTCGCAATATATTTTCGGAAACAATTTTTCCATGGCAGTTGGTCTTAGGGCTGATTGCGTCGAATTTGTCAGCAAAGTTCAACCCGCTCCAGCACTCTTTTGGGGGGATAATGACATCCAAAACGTTTCTACCGAGCAATTCGTCCCGGCTAAAGCCGAAAAAGCGCAGACCGAAGCCGTTAATGAAAGTAACGTTACCCTGCGGATCGGTTCTAAGGATAATGCTGCCGCCATTTTCAACGACTTCCCTGTATTGGGCTTCACTCTTTCGCACCGCCTCTTCGGCTTCCATGAGCCTGGCCATATGCCGATGAATGACAAAATAGAGAAGGATTGCAGTGCAGAGCACAAACACCCATCCCTTTATTGTGGCAATCCGACAGAATAATTCAGGGTTTGATGTAAGCGATGTCGACAACTTATCGGAGAGAAATATCCAACTAAAACCAAAAATGGTATAGACCAGGCTGACTTTGATCGAAAGGTTTTCTTTCCGCTTCGGGAGGATATTTGGAAAATCACCTTTCATGCGCACCTTTCCACACTGAGAGGGTTTAAGATTTATGGCCCCCTAGACTATAGAACTATTTTTTATATCGGCAAACAGTTTTTATATGATAATAAATATAAAAACAATTTCCAACATCTTAAGAAAGGAGGTTTTGTGCGCTGCCAGGTCCTTTTTCACCTTGATTGGAATGAAGTCGATCGCCTCAACATGGCGCTCAACAACATTTCGAACCTGCTAAAAGACCCCTTCGGGCAAACGGCCGAGATCTGCGTGCTGGCTAACGGAGAGGCTGTAAAACTTTTTCAAAAGAGTTTGTCTATGGCTACAGCGGGGAGGATATCGGAATTGCACGCCAAAGGCGCGCGCTTTGCGCTATGCGGCAACTCCCTTGCGGGCTTAAATATCGGCAGGGATGAACTGGTTGAAGGCTGCGAAGTGGTTCAAGCGGGAATCGTTGAATTAATCCGCCTGCAGCAGGCCGGATTTTCCTACGTAAAGCCTTGAGTGCAAGACTCGGACAACTGGGCCTGCGGCTCCGCAGAGGATAGAGCCACTGCGGAGCCGCAGGTGTACGGTGTGGCGCGGTGAAAAATGCATCAACCCTGCGTTTGATTTTCCTTTTCCAATTTGACCAGGGTAGAGAGGTTTTCACCAATCTGTTTCTGAGCGGCTTTCATGTTGATCTTATTGGAGGTGCGCTTTCTGTATCTAATCTTTTCAGTCTTTTGAGTTTTGGAACCCATTTCCATCTCCATGGCGGCAAAATAAAAGATCCGGATCAATTCCGGATCGTAAAAATAGCTGCGGTTGACGCCATATAGCAGATAAGGCAGAGCATGTCATCTGATTTTCTTAAAAGTGGTCAAAACCGCGCCTGTAAGCGGCGTCGACCAGCCTTGTCAACTGAGGGAAGCGTTTTCCGCCAATGCGCGACAAATGAAGCGACAATTGCTCGAAGGCGAAGGGAATATAGTGTAAAAACTGTTTTTTCCCCTTCGCTACACCTAAAAAACCATAAGCTCCCAGTATCTGCAGGTTTCTAGCAAGCCTTACGGCAGCGAACTTTTTTAAAAAAGAGCTTTTCGATACCCCGAGACCGCGTCCGTTTGCCGACCAGTATAAATAGAGGAGCCTATCCTGGAGCGGATTGGGGATTTTAACATAAGGATCGATAAGAAGTGAGGCAAGGTCATAAGCCGGAGGCCCGAAGCGCATGCCCTGGAAGTCGATAAGACGCAACCCGGCGCGGCAAACCATTATGTTGCGGCTCTGAAAGTCGCGGTGGAACACAAGAGAACTTTCCGTTACTCCCGCTTCCTGGGCGATAGCCTCAAAATCGGAGCGCAGTTCCTCGGGGGCCGTATCAAAGCCCAGACAGCCGTTCAGAAAGGATTTTCTGAAATAGTCGAGTTCGCGCCCGTAGACGAAAGCAGGATCGTATAAAGGCGAATCAAAACAAAATTGTGGTGAAAAACCTTGCGGAGCCTTCCGGTGAAGGGCTCCAAGCATCCTAATCATGTGTGCGTAGAGCGATTCCATGCGAGGCGTGTGGGACAAGGCATAGCTTTGAAGGTGCAAATCTCCGGCATCTTCGAGAAGAAAAATTCCCGCATCGGTATCGGCATAAAGGATGCGCGGCACCGGCAACCCCTTGGAGCGCAGGTGGTTTCCAATATTTAGGTAGGAGTCGTTTTCATCTACCAGGGACGCGGCAACGCGCCGGGGAGAGAGCAGCCCGATAAGGGAGCGGCTGCCGTTGGAGATGCGAAAAAATTTCCTATCCGATCCGTCTCCACACAAGGGAAAAAGTTTGGCATTTTTAAAAGAACTCGATAAGGCCGCGGCTTGATAAAGCAGGTCGCTCGCCCCTGGCTGCTTAGAGATAGTTGCTATCACATGGGCTCCGGCGCAAAAATTTTCCCCGTATGTCTTCCAAAAATTTTCATTCCATCTGTCACAATGCAATTTTTAAGATAGCTGCCCTTCTCAATGTGGACATTATCCCAGATGATGACATTTTCCAGGCTAACCCCCTCGCCTGCAACGACTCCAGGGCTGATAACAACCGAG
Source organism: Syntrophobacteraceae bacterium (assembly GCA_049976905.1). GTDB lineage: Bacteria > Desulfobacterota > Syntrophobacteria > Syntrophobacterales > Syntrophobacteraceae > SbD1. The sequence goes on from JBMFHI010000017.1 coordinate 16,513, forward strand.
CCCTCCAGGCGGCAGGAGGGGTGTATCCGGGCTTGCCGAGCGATTGTAAGAGTCTGCCCGGTTATAATCGGAGCTAAAAAAGAAGCAGGCAGTTTAGCCAGCTCCAAGGTCAATTTCCGATAACTTTGGATCGAGCCCATTTCCCGCCAGAAAAGGTCCTGTTGAAAAAGGGCCGCAGGCGGATCGTTTTTAGCTATCAGTTCCCGGTAGACCTGGATAATATCGCAGGCAACCCCCGGTGGGATACCGGCCAAAACGGAAGAATTTAGGAAGTGGATGCCGGTAAAGGCCAGCAGACGGATATGGTGATCTTTTTTGCAAATCTGCTTAGCTTCTTTTCCAAATCCGAGCACAAAGCCGTCAATGCCGACCGCGACGTTGTTAAATTGAGGGCAGTCGTGGAGCAGCAGGCTTACCCCCGCCCCTGAGAGCCTGTGGCGTTGGTATAGAAGACCCAGGTCGGCGTTGCTCAATACATCGGCGTTTACCACCGCCAGGGGGGTATCTCCGCCATGTTCGGCACCCAGCCTTATTCCGCCCGCGGTCCCAAGAAGCAGGGGTTCGTAGAGCACTTTAACAGGCAGCGGCCATTTTTTCAGGCCAACCGCAGCGCCGAGGCATTGCTTCCTGTGGAAGGCGTTGAGGCACACACTCTCAAAGCCGCACTGGGAGAGCCTCTCGATCCAGAATTGGAGCATCGTGACGGTTCGAAGCGGCACAAGCGCTTTAGGACGGCAATTTGTAAGGGGTAAAAGCCTTGTGCCAAGGCCCGCGGCAAGAATCATCGCACGCATGGAATCGTTAAGCTCCAAAAGTCTTTTCTAAGAAATTATGTATTCGAGGTGCTACTATACGATCTCTTAAAAGAGTTTCCCACTTCTTTTACAAAACTTCCGCATTGGATCAGCATCCAACAATCGGAATCTCCGGCGAGTCAGTTGCTAATTGAATCGTTCGATTGTATACTCCATAGACCATTATCCGGGGAACAATGTTATTTCGGTGTTGTGATGTTTGGCACTGAAGTTACGCGCGCAGGTGTCGCGCAAGAAGTTGCGGCAGCTGTGCGCCTGCCGCTTTTGCCCCGGGTTGGTTTGTCTCGTTTTGCTCAAGGCTTACAACCAATCCAGGAGAAAACAATGAGAAAGCATCTACCCTTCCAGGTTTTTATCGGACTTGTCTTGGCCGCGGTTTTCTTGCCCCTTGTCAGCGCTTTGGCAGGACCCGTTGATGAAGGAACTCAATTTAGTTACGCCCTGCCCTCTCCTGATTCTTCCAAAACCCAGGCGTACCTGGGACTAAAGACCATGGGTCCGTTCAAAGTTTCAAATGTCCAGGCAAAGGTCGTTGTCATCGAATTGATGAGCTCAACTTGTCCTCACTGCCAGGCGGCGGCTCCCAATATGAACAGGCTCTACAAGCTGATGCAGACCGATCCGGCGATGGCGCAGGTTAAGTTTTTCGCCGTAGCGCTAAGGGATAACGAAGCCGGCGTGGATACTTTCCGGAAGGCCTTCAAGTCTACCTACCCGATTTTGCTGGATAAAGACCATAGTCTTACCAATTCTTTGAAGGGCTTGGAGACTCCAACCACAATAATCGTATCAACGGCGAGCGGTAAGATACTATCCTCCCATCCGGGCGAGATCGAGTCTCCCGACGGTTTCCTAAAACAGATAAACTTCGTTAAAGCCTTAACTGCCATGGGGCAGTAGAAATTATAACCAAACCACGATGGGGTGAGTTGCATGGAATTCCAAGACCGAAGGGATTTGCTTAAGAATTCCATTTTCGGGGACTTGCCGCCTGAAGAAATAGACGCGCTTGCCCAAACCGTTGCAATCAAGGACTTTGGGCCAAGGGAAGTCATCTTCGAAGCGGGAGATCCTCCTGATGGTTTCTATATAGTTTGCTCCGGTCGAGTAAGGCTCTTTGTAAGGTTGGAAAACCGCCGAAAGAGGGAACTGCTGGTCTACGGCCCGGGAGAATATTTCGGAGAGATATCGCTCATGACCGGGGGAATGCGTCCCGCGGGCGCAGAGAGTATCGAGAAGAGCACGCTCATAATACTGGACAAGCAAGAGTTTGACCGGCTAAGAACCAATCATCCGGAGTTTGCACAACGCTTCACCGACGAGGTGCTAAGATTGCTCGTAGGCGAGCTGGGCCTTATTAAAAAAGACGCCGATGCCGCGGTAAACTATTCCAAGGTACGGTGGCTTGACTTTGTCGTTTTGCTTGGAATAAGCATCCTAATGGCAATAACCTTTAACAACACCAACCCCAACGGCATTGCTTTTTTCCCCGGCCGCCCTGCCCCGGTGGCTTCGGTAGCCGCGGCAACAGTCTTAAACGAGCTCGCTCATGACCACCCGTTAATAATTGACGCCAGGCCGAGCAATTTTTACGGCCAAAAACATATTAAGGGAGCGGTCAATATGCCTTTGGCGATTTTTGATTTCGTTTACCTGATGCAATTTTCCAATAGGCCTAAGAATGCGCCGATAGTAGTATACGGGAATACGATCAGCAGGCTTTACGCGGTTGAAGTTGCCGATAAGCTGATCACGCTGGGATATACGAATGTAAAGGTTTTAAAAGGTGACATGAGAGCGTGGCAAGCATCCAACTATCCGGTTGAAAAAGGGACAACCTAATGAAAAAGTCCTTAATTAAGCGATTAATTACCCACGACTATCTTTCTTTTTTTCTAAGGCTTGGCATCGGCTATTTCTTTATATACGCCAGTCTTAGCAAGATCCCTTATCCCGCTCAATTTGCCGAGGCGGTAGCCAATTACCGGATTGTTCCCTACACGTTTTTAAACGCAGGCGCCTTGGTGCTGCCATGGATTGAACTGGTAGCAGGCTTTTTTTTGGTCGTAAGATTTAGAGCCAAGGCGGCGGTAATCGTAATAGCCCTGCTGCTGATAATGTTTGAGATTATGGTGCTTATTAACATGTACCGGGGCGCTCCTATCACCTGTGGATGCTACGACACGGTGGGAGAGCCCATCGGATGGCGAAAGATTTTCGAAAATGCGCTGATGCTTGTTGGCTGCGTGCAGATCTACTTATACGGCAGGCCGGAACTATTTAGCAAATTCAGGCCCCTTATGCGCCCGGAAACCAATACGACAGCCGCTAAATTCTGAGGAACTTGAAATGTGGACAAAACCATTGGCCCTGGTTTCACTATTATCCCTATGCTTTTTGTGTATAATCGCCTTTGCGGGTTGCGGCCCCAACACTAAAGGCCTGGTTGGCACCTACAAAGCCGAAACCCAGGACCCATCGCTTCGCGGCAGGCTTTCCATGGTTTTGAAGGAATCAGGCGTGGGGGTCTGGAAGATCGGAGACGACGAGTTGTCTTTTTCCTGGCATGTTAAAGACAGTGAGTTAAGGCTCTACACCAGAAATGGAGGAGTAATCGTTGGAAAACTCAAGGGGCGCTTAATTGAGATTGCTCTCCCAGGCTTTCCCAGACTTACCTTCGAACGAACCTCCTAATTTGTAGATATTGAGGGACTTTTTCGTGGGAGGGCAAGAGGCGTTTTATCGGTATTTATGCATTGCTAGTAAGTATTTAGCACGCTATTTGCCGTATCCAAGCAAAACAACGACTTTTCAAGTCCGAGTTTTTGGTAAGTCCTGCATGCAGGATAGTCTGAGCATCTGAACCTGACCTCCGTGAGGGTCTTCCTGTATATATGCATCTTTTTGCCGCATGCGGGGCAAAAAGGCCTTGTTTTGATTTCCTCTCTAGAATCACCGCCAAATTGCCGACCGCACATCAGGCACAGGAAACGCTGCTTTCCGTGCCTGGTCTTCCCATACCTGTAGAGAGCTTCACAATCGCACCGAGGACATTTCAAGCCCGTTTCATCCATAGCAACACGACTCGTTGGCGACTAACCGGTTAAGGGTGACTTCTTCTGCGGCTTTTAAAAAGCAATAAGACGGCTCGAGAATAGACCAAAGCCGTTACGGTCCTGAATCAAACCGGTGACAATCGTGTTACGAAAGGCTAAGGGCGGCAATCAAAACTGCGGAGCGACTTCCACAGCGGGTGGGCAATAAAGGCGTATTGCCTCCTCTCCTATCATCCGAGCGGCGGCCGAAGCGGATATGCCACCAACAGGCAGAGGCAGGAGCGCGATGTCGAGCGCGCCGGAAAGAAGGGATAGACCGGCGGCAAGACCCGTGGCGGCGACAACCGAGACCATTTCGGGGACGCGGGCCTGGTCGTCGATACTCTTGTCATAGAGAAGAGCAATTTCGAGAATGAGATAGAGGTGCATGCGACTGAGCACGGAAGTCCCACCCACCAGGCCGAGGAACTCGAAGGCGTAACCCAGGCCTGGAACGAGCCTTGGCAGGTGCATGAGGCTACCTCCTAGAAAAGAGAGGGGAATTTGGGCATCTATTAACCTACGAGCCTTTTGTTCCCTGCTTTCTTGGGGATAGCGCGCATTGACCGCGTCGACGACTTTTCGGACGCGATCTTTTCGAAGTCGGAGGAAAAAGTAAAAGAACTGGTCGGCTAGAACGGATTGCCGCGAACCTTGGTCTCCATCGGGCATGTTATTGCGCCTCATCGGGTTGAGGTTCAACACTGGCGGCGGGTTGACGTTCGGCTATAAGCTCGGCCTTAACCTCGGCGGTGATGTCTTCAAGAGATTCCATGGCTTCGGATAAAAGTTCTCTACCCTTTTGGGCAATAAGCAGCCCGCTTTTTACCGTGGCTTTGATCAAGGGTTTTGCAATGTTTCCTGCCGCGGGAAGAACCAGCGGGGCAAGCAGCAGGGCTCCGATGCCAACCAGGATAGGAGTCCCAATTTTTAGTCCATTATCAAAAAGCGCCATATTCTTCTCCTCCATTTATCGAAATAGTTACAGAGTCTTTACAATTAAAATTTGATAACGCGCATGTCAATGGGAGTTTTTAAATTTTTCATTGCTTGCCTATTAACCCTATGCGATCGAGAAGCGCATATCTTGAGGGTTGTCTTTTGAGCTTTGCGGTGTTCGGGTTGGAGTATGCAGATAGGCAACTCCACGCGTCACAGTGCATCTTTTAGGCACCGGCGCCCTCCAACAGCAGCCTCACGCAACGCGCAACGCTTTGGTTCCAGGCCGGAGGCGAAACGCCCAAAGCGGCTTCGATCTTCGAGCAATCGAGGACCGAATAAACGGGTCTTGCGGCAGCGGTGGGATATTGGCTGGTCGCAACGGGCAAAACCCTTGCCACTCCACCCGGTCCGGATTGATTTCGCTCTGCCTCGGCCAGAATGGCGGATGCGAAATCAAACCATGTTGTGGGCCCCTTGCCACAGAAATGATAGGTACCCCAAAGTTTCTCCGCGGATCGGGATAGAATGCGCTGAGACACGCGTACAAGGCAAGCGGCCAGATCGTAAGTCCAAGTGGGGCAGCCATACTGGTCGCAAACCACTGTTAACTCATCGCGCTCAAAGCCGAGTTTCAAGATGGTTTTAACAAAGTTTTTGCCCCTTGTCCCGTAAAGCCACGAGGTTCTAACTATGATATGTTCGGCAAGCCGGGAGCGAATCGCATCTTCTCCCTGTTGTTTGCTCAGGCCGTAAATGTTTATGGGATTTACCGGGTCCTGCTCCCGGTAAGGGCGTGTGGATTTACCGTCAAATACATAGTCGGTTGAGACATGGATCAGGGGGAGCCCTACCCTTCGGCACTCATCGGCAAGATTTGCAGGCCCTTCGCGGTTTGCCGCGAAGGCGGCCTCCGGCTCCGTTTCGGCCTTGTCCACGGCGGTGTAGGCCGCACAGTTTATGAGCAGCCCTGTTGAAGCGACTCGGGCCAAGGCACCTTTTAGCGTTTCAGGCCTCGTAATGTCCATTTCGGACCTGGCTAAGGCGATAGCTTTAAGACCAGCGCGGTTCAATGCTTCGACGAGTTCGGCGCCAAGCATGCCCGTGCTTCCGATAACGACGATATTGCTGTTCATGGGCAGCAGACCTTTTTTAAAAAAAACAAACTCGGGCACGGTTAAGGGCACTTACAGGTCCCAGTCTGTAACGCCATTTTTTAAGATAAATCCGCCTCACGCAGCAAAGTGCCGGCAGCGTCCTTTGCCGAGATGACCAGCTCGTTTCGAGAGGGCCAGTCAATGGCAAGGTTGGGATCATTCCACAAAATACATCTTTCATTTTCGGGCGAATAAAAGTCGCCGGCCTTATAGAGCACCTCGACTGTTTGGGAAAGAGCAAGGAAGCCATGCCCAAAGCCTGGGGGGATAAAGAGCTGGAGCTTATTTGCGGCTGAGAGAACCAGCCCGAACCACTGCCCGAAAGTTGGCGAGGACTTTCTGAGATCAACTGCGACATCAAAGACTTCCCCGTTAATTACCCGAACCAGTTTGGCCTGAGGTGTTCTCACCTGGTAATGAATACCCCTCAGGGTCCCCTTGCGGGACATGGAATGATTGTCCTGAACAAAGACGACATCGATGCCAAGCGAACTCAGAGTTTTTGCATTATAGCTTTCCCAAAAAAAACCCCGTTCGTCTGCAAAGACGCGCGGCTCTAAAATAACGACCCCTTCAAGTTTTGTGGTGGTAAGCTTCATAGTAAGTTCTACTGACTCCTGATGATAAAGAAAACCCCCGAACAGATCAGCAGCACGCCAAGGACTCGGGAAAAATTAATACTTTCATCGAAAAGATAGCGTCCGATAAAAAGTGCCAGAACATAGGAGACGCTCACGAGAGGAAAAGCGACGCTAAAATCAAGCTCTGAAAGAACTTCAAGCCAAAGGACCGCACTTACCCCATAAGCGCCAAAGCCCAGTAAAATATAGGGGACCTCGATGCATTTGCGCACAAGCCCCCCTAGACCGATCTCGAGGACCGGCATGCCCCCTGAGCGCACAATGGCAAGCTTCATGAGGGTCTGTCCGACCACGGCCAGAAGAATACAAAACATAGCCAGGCTAAGGGCCTGGAAATTCAACTTATGCATAAAAACAGACCTCCACTATCTTTTAAGAAAAACAGGCGGATCGACGAGGAAAAATCATCAGTTGGGGCCAGCTTTACCACTTTGCAAGCTATATTGCAAGTAAAGGCGATAAGTTATCTGGGATTGACCTGTTCTAATTACCAAAGGCAACCAACAGAAGAGGTGTGGGGAAGGAGCTATGATTTTACATTTTATCCAATTTTTACAAATTGGGTATTATAATAGAAAAGTAAGCGAGTCGGCAGCGAGTTATCCCTTGGAGTGTGCCAAGAGTTCAGGCAAAAGATAGAGGCGCATAGATTTTTTTGTCCGCGACTTTATCGGGATTAAATTTTAGGGGGTCCTAAGAGGGCGCAGATTGAAAAGGGAGCAAAATTGCCCACAGCATCTTCACTAAATGGCAATTACATGGGTGAAAAGCAAAAGATCCTGATAGTGGACGACGAAGACCACTTTCGATCCGCAATGCGCCGTTTTCTTGAAAAGAACCTTATAGTTTTCGAAGCAGACAACGGAACAACCGGATTAGAGCTTGCCGATAGGGAACAACCCGATTTGGTACTGCTCGATATCGGACTGCCCGATGCAAGCGGGCTCGATTTACTGCCCCGTTTTAAGGAGTTTCGACCCTCCCCTGCCGTAGTAATGATTACAGCATTTGACCGGGTAAAAGACGTGGTAAAGGCAATAAAGCAGGGCGCCTTCGACTACCTTGTAAAACCCGTGGATCTTGATGAATTCGAGGTAACGGTCAAAAACGCCCTGGAGCATGCAGGTCTTAAAAACGAGGTCAACCGGTTGCGCCAGGAAGTCGAAAGACTCCAGGGTGGCGGCCAAATGATAGGGAAAGATCAAACGTTTTTGGAAGCGCAGATGCTGGCCATAAAGAGCGCCCAGAGCCGCGACGCAGGCGTTTTGATCCAGGGCGAAACCGGGGCCGGCAAAGAACTGTTTGCAAAACTCATTCACCGTAAAAGCCCCAGGGCCCAGTATCCCTTTGTAGCGTTAAATTGCGCGGCCTTTTCAACCGAGATCATCGAAAGCGAACTCTTCGGCTATGAAAAGGGCGCCTTTACCGGCGCAAAGCTCGAAGGCAAACAAGGTCTTCTGGAGGTTGCCGACGGTGGTACCCTTTTTTTGGATGAAGTCGTGGATCTTAACCCCGAAATTCAGGCCAAACTGCTTCGAGTTTTAGAGGAAAAGCAGTTTTACCCAATTGGTGGGACGCGGGTTAAAAAGGTGGATATCCGGATAGTCTCGGCGTGCAACAAGGACCTGTGGCAGGTTGCCGAGCAGGGCGGCTTCCGTAAAGACCTCTATTTCAGGCTCTCGACGATCAAAATAAACCTGCCGGCCCTTCGAGAACGCAAAGGGGATATTTTACCTCTGGCCAGGGTTTTCATGGAGGAGTTTAACGACAAGTACGGCAAAAAATTCAGAGGCTTGAACCCTAAAGCCGAACAGCTACTGCTTAGCAGGTCATGGCCGGGAAACGTTCGGGAGCTGCGCAACAGCATCGAGCGGGTCATTCTTTTAGAAAATGAGGACATGATCCTTGGACGTCATTTTAATTTCCTCGATCAGGGCCCCGTTGAGCAGAGCGCGAGCCACGCGGGAAAATTCAGCATAGTGCTGCCCGATGGGGGTATAGGCCTGGAAGAAATAGAAAAAGAGGTCATCTTGCAGGCGAGCGAAAAATGCGGCGCCAACAAATCCAAGATGGCGAGATACCTTAGCCTTCCCCGCCACGTGCTTTTATATCGGCTAAAGAAATATGGGATTGCAGTGGAAAAGTAAAAGGCCATAGGGAAATTCCCTATGGCCATCTAAACTGCGGAGACTCGTTATGGAAATGGGAACCAAGAAGTTCAACATCCGAGAATGAATTGAGAGCTAAACAGTTTTTGAGCACGAAAGCAATTGAAGATGAAGTAACTTTTAGAGTGAAGAGGAGCAGAGAATTAAGCGAGCTTTTCTTTTGAGCATCAGCTTTGAGCATGAAGTTGGAGGTCAGCTGGAGACGAGTCCCCTATCAATTTTGCCGGATTCTAAACAAGCGGAGCGTAGAGCGGATTCAAAGTCAACGAGGTCAAAGGGCTTCTGAAGAAACGTTTGAATTTTAACTCGATTTAGTTTGCAAGCTACAGCATGAAAGTCGAATTCAGAAAGAACGATCGCTGTTAACTCAGGCACAATCAAGTTGAGTTGCTTTAGAAGTGAACATCCGTTCGCATCGGGAAGATGATATTCGAGAATGACGACACGAGGAGCGAGAGCTTGAGCGAGATTAAGAGCTTGAGCGGCGGTTGAGCAGCTTTGAAAGGGATATCCGGCCGTATTAAAAAATTTTTCCAAAGAGCGTCTTAACGGAGCGTCATCTTCAACGAGAAGCACCAAATTTTCTGTATGCACCGTCGCCTCCGTTGCCTTTTCTCTAGTACAAGTTGCGTGCCAGACGGGCAAAACTTTCGAAGTGGGCTCAGATGGCGGATTTAAGCAAGGGGCATGCTTATCTCCGAGGTCGCAGAAGTGAAGAATATTGTTCAGGCGAGGTGATTAATTAAGGGGCACAGTAAAGGTAAATGCTTAGATTCAATAGCCTATCTGTAATATGGAGGATATTGTTCACCCTTAAGGATTATTGTAGGATATTGTTCAATTCTGCGAATGGTTCAATTCACGATGACCAATCAGGCAGCAATTCCCGGATATAGCCAACCTTGCTGCCGCCAGTTTTGGCAAACTTCTGTGTCTTTTGAGGTATACCTGTGCCCGAAAAAATCTTTTCGCATATCCATTTTGCCGCACACGGGCACTTTTTCTTCGCAGTGAAATCTCCCGTTTTAAACAAATCCGCGCACACAAGACCGACGACCACAGGAGTGTGGCTCCAGCAGGATGGTTAGTCCGCAGGCGTCTGAGCACCGACTCCTTTCCTAAGCGGTTGTGATCATCCATCCCGAATGAAATGGCCGGCATCGTCCCGGCGAAGACGGAGAAATGCTCCAAGGCCTGGATCAAGGTCAAACGCAAAAATGTGGGTTGGAACGATGAATACCATCTAACACTGCTCAGGTTCCCAATAGTGTCATGCGATTGCCCTGAGGAGTTTGCGGATTTTTTGATTGCCTGCCGGCCAACAATCTCCATTGAGAAAACACATTTACATTAGGCCTTCACACGTCACCATATTGTAACAAGGTTGAGATTAAGAAGTGCAGGTTCTTTGCGGAAAATAGGAGCTGATTTTGCCCTATTTTCGGAGGTAATTTGACATGCTGCAGGACTTGAGGGTGACTAATTCTAAAGTGAGCGGACCAATGTTTATGCAGGCCCCTGTAAAGGTAGATCCTACGGATTTAAAGGGATATTCGCTTGACATTACGACCCTGGTTGAACCGGCTTTGTGCATCACGCCGGAGGCAACGGTTCGGGACGCAATAGAGATGCTTCGAGACGAGCAACCTATCAGCGCTCTGGTCGTGGCGCAGGAAAACAAGCCCCAGGGTCTTATAAGCAGCCTGCATCTCGAAAAGATGTTGAGCCGACAATATGGAGTGGCCCTATTTTATGGGAAGCCGGTTTCTCAAATAATGGATGACAAACCGCTAATTATTGACGCCGCGGTGTCCCTGGAGGTTTGCGCCGGGCTAGCAATGAAGCGCGAAAACTACCGGATTTTCGATCACGTCATCGTAACCCGCAATTGTAAGCTTGTTGGGTTGGCTCCAGTTCCAAGGATGCTCGAGACCCTGGCGCTACTGGAGCAGAGGCGAAGAGAGCAATTGACAAAGCTTACCGAAAGACTTGAAGAGGAGATAGGGGTTCGAGCAAAGGCGGCGGAGGCGCTTCAGCGCTCGCGAAGGATGCTAATGGGAGTGATCGAAAATCTGCCGTACTCGATTTTCTGGAAAAGTCCCAGTCTTCACTACATTGGGGGCAATCAGAAGTTCGCAGCCGAGGCCGGCTTTCACTCCATTTCACAGGTTATCGGTAAGACCGACGAGCAGTTGGCATGGAGCGCTCAAGACGCGAGCCTTTTTCGCGAGTGTGACGAGGAGGCGATCAAGACCTTGACGCCTCTTACCCGGACAGTAAAAAGGGGGCCCAATGGCCTTTTATTCGAAATCAGACGCATTGCGATGTTGGACTCAGAGGGAAATTTTTGCGGACTTCTGGGCGCCCATGAAGATGTTACCGAAAAGGTTACAGCAGTAAGAGCCATAGAGGCCAATCGGGCGAAATCCCAATTTTTGGCCACTATGAGCCACGAGATCCGAACGCCTATGAACGGAATTCTAGGAATGACGGAATTGCTGCTGGGAACCGATTTGGACGCAAGACAGCGCAAACTGGCCGAGACGGCTTTCCACTCCGGACAATCGCTTTTAAGGATTTTGAACGATATTTTGGATTTTTCCAAAATCGAGGCAGGCAAGCTTGAGATCGAACAGATCGATTTTGACTTGCGCGACCATATAGCGAAACTAATGGACCTATTTGCCGTAAGCGCCAAGGCAAAGGGGCTCGAATACAGCTGCATTATCGAAGACGATATCCCCAGCGGTGTTAACGGGGACCCTGGCAGACTGAGCCAGGTGCTTGGCAATCTTGTCGGAAACGGTATAAAATTCACAGAGCGTGGGCTAATAATGGTCAGAGTCGCACTTGGAAGCCAAACCGATGAGGAAGTGCAAGTCGTTTTCGAAGTAAGGGATAGCGGGATAGGGATTTCACGCGAGGCGCAGTCGAAAATCTTTGAGCCTTTCACTCAATCGGACCAGGCCGCAAATCGAAGATACGGCGGCACAGGCCTTGGGCTTTCGATATCAAGGAAGTTATGCGAAATGATGGGGGGCCATATTGAGCTAAAAAGCACACCCGGGAAGGGAAGCAGCTTCCTTTTCTCCGTTAGATTTCGAAGACAAAGGGCGAGGGAAACAGCTTTTTATGACCTGGCGAGTCCAAGTTTAGACAACCTGCGTGTTTTAATAGTAGACGATAACGAGACAAACAGGGACCTTTTCGAGGCGATGCTGGAAACCATGAAAATTACTTGCAAAAAAGCTGAAAGTGGAGAAAAGGCCCTGGAGATTCTGCGAGCTGCAGCAAATAGGGGTTTCCCCTTCCAGGTGGCGGTGCTGGACAGGTGGATGCCTGTGATGGACGGGGTGGAACTGGCAAAAAAGATAAAGGAGAACGCAGCCCTTTCCTCCGTTGCACTCATCATGGTAAGCGGCGACATTGTGGCAATGTGTCCGCCGGGGGTTTCCAAATACCTCACAAAACCCGTGGGCGCTTCCAGTTTATATGAGGCCATAATCGAAGCGGCCAGAGGTAGCGGCATGGAAGACAGGGCGGCATTTATGAGCCAGCAGGAAGCTGAACCTTTCTTTACCCCAGTTTTGTTAGCCGAGGACAATCCCACCAACCGGCAAGTGTGCGCGGAAATGCTCGAACAACTTGGCTGCAGGCGGCTAGATGTTGTGACAAACGGCAGGCAGGCCCTCCAAACCCTTCTGGGAGCCGAGTACGGGCTTGTCTTCATGGACTGTCAGATGCCGGAAATGGACGGATATGAAGCGACAAGAAGATTCCGAGAAGTCGAGAAGGCACAAGGCGATGGGCCACAAACACCAATCGTGGCGCTTACTGCCGACGCGATGAAGGGGGCGTTCGAAAAATGTATTGCCGCGGGCATGGACGATTATATTTCCAAGCCCTTTACACTCTCGCAAATGAAGGCAGTCCTTGACCGGTGGCTTCCAACTCATTGACCGGGCGCAAATTTGAAGCTATATGGTGAGAGGCAAAGGGGAAGATTATGGCGCGGCCTGCCGCGGAAAGTCCGGAAGGCCGCTTGGACTCATTCTACAGAGAGAAGCATTACACATTGCAAATCAGAAAACTTGGCGAATCTGGTCTACTCGTCCCTACTGTGGGCATGGGTACGTGGCGAACCTTCGACATTCGGGGAACGGGCGCGCTGGGCAATGTTTCTCAGGTGGTTAAAAGGGCTATCGATGCCGGAATTACATTTTTCGACACTTCTCCAATGTACGGGGAAGCCGAGCGTGTGCTTAGCCTAAGTCTGAAAGGGCAGCGAAACGCAGTGCAGATCGCCACAAAAGTCTGGGCCGATTCCTCCTCGCAGGGTCTGGCTCAGTCAAAACGCTCTCTTTTGTATTTCGAAGGCCGCATCGAGCTCTATCAAATCCATAATCTACTCAACTGGAAAGAACACCTCGAAATGATGGAGCGCCTAAAAGATAAAGGCAAGGTCATTGCGATCGGCGCGACCCATTACAGCAGCCATTCTTTTCTGGAACTTCGGCAAGTCATGGAAAGCGGCAGGATAAGCGCCATACAGATTCCGTATAATATCGAGCAGCGGGAAGTAGAAAAACACATTTTGCCTCTGGCGGCCGACCTGGGTCTTGGAGTGGTTATAATGCGGCCATTTAGTGGAGGCAACCACCTGCGCAACGCCCCGCCTGAAAACTTACTGGCCCCATTAGCTCCTTATGGGGTAACCACCTGGGCGCAGGCTCTTCTGAAATGGATTTTGAGCGATCCGCGCTGCCACACGGCAATTCCTGCGACCTCAGAGTGCCAACATGCGGTTGAAAACGCGGCGGCGGGCAATCCTCCCTGGTTTGGCGAACAGGAGAGAAACTACGTACTGCGGCTTGCGGGAAAAATATAATTGCCCATGAACCGTATTGAGGAAACATTTGGGCTGCCTATCCAAGAAGGACGCCCAGGATAGTCTTGCCGGATGCCGCGCCGGGCTTTCCCCCTCTTAGTCGATATTTGCTTAAACCCTTCCTTTTTCCCTCGCATATTTTACGGTGGCCGGCGCAGGCCGGTGCAACTTTGTCCTGGTCCGTTTCGCCGTTAAGATGGCGCCATTATGTTATGTGCTCAGGGAAATTAAATTATTTACAAAATGTAGACTAATTGTTCTTCTCATTCGTTATCAAGACAGGTTAAACACAGTTTTTAACCGCTGAAAAACAGGTTAGAGGGTCAAATCGGAATGCAAAGGAATCAGCCCATGACCAGGAAATCGCTCCCACTTCGAGTTTTGATGGCGATACTTTTAGTAGTGATGGTCCCCGGCGGCAGTTTTGCGCAAAATGGTGCTCCGGGGCCCCAAGCGGCGCCAACAACATTTACAAACCGCCAGATCGATCAGATGCTTGCGCCAATTGCTCTGTATCCGGATTCTCTTCTGGCTCAGATACTTATTGCCGCTACTTATCCGGACCAGGTTGCACAGGCCTGCACGTGGTTAACGGCACACCCCAGACTCAAGGGGCATGCGCTAAATAGAGCACTGGACCAAATGAACTGGGATCTGAGCATCAAGGCGCTGGCGCCATTTCCACAGGTTCTGGCGATGATGAACCAGCAACCTCAGTGGACCCAAAACCTGGGGGAAGCATTTCTTGCCCAGGAGGCCGATGTCATGGCCTCGGTGCAGAGGCTTCGCAGACAGGCAAGGGCTGCCGGAAATCTCAAGAGCAACGCCCAACAAAGAGTAATCGTGCACAACCGCAACGTGGAGATCGAACCGGTCAACCCTCAAATTGTCTACGTACCCCAATATAATCCCGATCAGGTTTACGGCAGCTACTGGACGTCACTGGATGTCGTCCCCGATGACTATGCTCCCAGCTATTCGGGAGACTGGAGTTATGATTATTCCGGAAGCTATGACAATTACGACTCGGGCCTGGGATATGGCTACGATTACGGCTACGATGAAGTGGGTCTTGGGTTGGGACTGGGCTTAGGCTTGGGCTTGGGATATGCTGCTTATGTACCGGGATATTGGGGAGGCTTTGGCGTAGCACCCCTATGGGGGTGGGGTTGCAGTCCCTGGGGCTGGGACCTCGGTTTGGGTTACTGTGGGCTAGGGTTTAGCTCATTTGGAATTGGATACGGGGCTTATGGATTTGGTTATGGCTTACCCTACGCCAGTATCGGATGGGGATGGGACCCCTGGGGCTGGGGTTATGGCTTCGGAGGTGGATGGGGTTACGGCATCGGAGGTGGGTGGGGTTATGGCATCGGAGGGATAGGTCTTGCCTTCGGCGGATTCGGGCTTGGATTATTGGGAGGCTATCCCGGATTCTGGGGCGGTGGAGGCTACTGGGGCGGTGGAGGCTACTGGGGCGGTGGAGGCTACGGTGGCGGACGCATGGGATACTACGGAGGCGTTGGAGTTGGACGCATGTGGAACCGCGGTTGGGGGCGCTGGAATTGGGGCAACCGTCAAATGATGGTTAACACCAACCGAAATATGAACATAAACAGCAACAATCGCTATGCTATAAATGGAATACGTAATGGCGGCATGCATACCGCAACTGTTCGCAATTTGGTAGCACGGGGACAACTGGGTTCGGGGCGGGCTCTTAGCGCCGGACGCGCAGCGATAGGACGTTACGGCACCGGAGTTCAGGGGCGTGCGGGATTTGGTCGAAACGGTATGGCCGCAGGTGGACGTACGGGGATAGGCGGGGCTAATCGGGGTCTTGCGGGTGGAAGACAAACCTTTGGGGCCGGCCGTACGGGTTTGCGAACTGGACGAAACGGGATTTCGGCCTCGAGAGGCCAAGCCGCTATAAGCGGTGCGCGGGGCGCAGTTTCGGGCAACCGGGCAGCTTTTGGCGCAGGGCGCGCCGGATATGGGGCGCATGGCTTTGGCGGCAGGCCTTCGGGGGCTTCGGTAACGCAAGGTCTAAGGGGCGGCCAGGCAGGAGCAGGCCGAAATGGATTGGCCGGCTCAAGAGGACAAGCCGGTTTCGGCGCCAACCGCTCGGGTTATGCAGCAAGGGGGTTTGGCGGCAGGCCCTCGGCGGCTTCGGTTACCCGGGCTCTTCGGGGCGGAGGGACAATTGGCGGAGCCGGGCGCACGGGATATGGCGCAGGCAGAGGCAGCTTTGCCGGCTCCAGAGGACAAGGAGCCTATGGGGGTGGTCGAGGCGCACTCTCAGGCAACCGCGCAGCTTTTGGCGCAGGACGCGCCGGATATGGTTCGCGCAGCTTTGGGGCAAGGCCTTCGGCGGCTTCGGTGATGCAAGCCCTTCGCGGAGGGGGCAACCGAAGCTTTGGTGGTGGCGCTGGTCGAGCCGGCTTTGCCGCAACCAGGGGGCAAGGAGGCTTTAGCGGTGCCCGTGGCGGGTTTTCCGGCGGACGCGCAGCCTATGGCGGCGGACGCGCCGGATTTGGCTCGAGCGGTTTTTCGCCCAGAGTCTCAGCGGCACCGGCTGCGCGCGGATTTGGCGGGGGTGCAAGAGGCGGTTCCTTTGGCAGTCGGGGAGGCTTTGGCGGTGCTCACTTCGGCGGATTAGCTCGTCCCGCCGGCGGCGGAGGTTTTGCCGGCTTCCATGGCGGCGGAGGGGGCTTTGGTGGCTTCCACGGTGGTGGAGGCGGCTTTGGCGGTGGAGGTGGCAGGCGATGATCTGAAGATACGCAGTCTAACCGGGTTCTCAAGAAACCTTGTAGAACCCGGCTTGACCGCTAACCCGGCCCCCGGCAATGATAGGGGGCCTTTTTTTTGCGGCTCGAATATCGCCCGGCCCTTTGTCACACTCCGCTGAAAAGACTCTTAAGTACATAGACATCAGACAATGTTTTTACTACTTTTCGAGGATTTTGCGGGGTAGGACGCTTTTAAATCAAAAACTTCGGCAATTTTTATGAGTTTTTATTGACCAAATTGCACAAATATATATAATTACGCGATTTCGTTATCCCCATTGGCTTGCGGCAGCAGTAATGGGCTAAGGCCTAGTAAGACCCGTGATACATGTTATCATCCTTAACCCCGGTTTTTGACGGGTGGAGAAGAGGAAAAGCGATGAGTCCGGTTGATTATCTTACGCCTTATGTAGAGGTTGGCCGCGCGGTTTTAGACGGCGAGGGCAGTGACCGCGTGATGAGCCTTGTAGCCGAAGCAGTTACCAAGACTCTTGCAATCAAGGGCTGCTTCCTAAAGATGAGAGCTTACAAGGGCCAGCACGTTGAAATGCTTGCAAGCAGCGGCCTTAGCGAGCGCTTTTTATTTGCCAAGTCCGACTATGCAAATGACTGGGTATGCGCAAGTCTTCCCGAATCAACCGTGTGCTTCCAGAATCTAGACGATTTTGACATTCAGGCCGAAAGGGCCTTGATGGCAGCTGAAGGCATCCAGTCTTTCGCGGTGCTGCCCGTGGAAATCAGGCATGAAATAGTGGCAATGGTGGGGCTTTTTTCGCAGGAGCCTCGTGAATTCACGAGCGAAGAGCTTAGCTTCGTAGAGACTCTGGCCGGAGAGGGCATTCAGTCGATTTTGTGGCAGCGGCGCGTCCATTCGATGGTTGAGAAGGAACGGGCCTATCTACGCAGTTTCCAGGAAATCAGCAGCGCCATCAATGCAAGCCTTAATATCAGTAAAGTTCTCGAGCTTGTAGTAACCAAGATCACCGCTCTTTTGGATGCAAAAGGCTGTGTAGTCCGCCTGCTTGATCCAAAGACTCAAAACCTCTACGTTGCCCGGGGCTACGGTCTTAGTCAGGAATTTCTGCAGAAGGGCCCGGTTGAGGCCCAGAGAAGCATCGCGGAAAACATGGCCGGCAGGGTGGTGGTAATTGACGACGTTTTCACCGACCCTCGCCTTCAGTACCCCGCGGAAACCGCTGATGAGGGCGTACGAAGGCTTCTATCCATCCCCTTGATGGTGCGGGGCAAGGTAATAGGCGTTCTTAGGATTTATTCGGGAGAAGGGCCAAAATTTAACAAACGCGAAATCGATTTTGCAAATGCCATAGCCCAACAATGCGCTTTTGCCATCGAAAACGCCCGTATCTATCAGAGGCTGCACTACGAATACCAGCAGTTGCTGGTTGATTTCGGTTATGAAGGAAGCAGCGAGTAAGTTCTCATTTAATTCATCCAGCAGCGGCCAATGTGCGAGCGAGAGATAAGGAACCATGGAGCGAAATAATATCCTTTCGATTCAGCAGTCCCGTGACAGTGATTTTATCAGGGAGGTCGAAGAGGCAAGCGGTCAGAATGTGAGCAAGTGTTATCAGTGCGGTAACTGCATGGCCAGTTGCGTTTACACCTTTGCTTACGACTACCCGGTTACCCAGATCATGCGTCTTATTCAACTGGGGCAAAAGGACACTGTGCTTTCCTCGCGCTCGATCTGGCTGTGTGCCAACTGCCAGGCCTGCACCACGCGCTGTCCCAATAATATAGACGTAGCGCAAGTCATGGAGGCCTTGCGGATTATGACGCGCAAGGCCCACACGGTATCTCAGCCTGATATCCAGGCCTTCTACGATGAATTTCTGAGATCGGTAAAAACATTCGGGCGAGTATTTGAGACCGGATTGTTGCCGGTTTATAATATGAGGGCAAAAAAACCTTTTACCGACTTCGATCTGGCCCCGCGCCTTTTGAAGAAGGGAAAGATCACGTTTTTCCCCGCTCTGATAAAAAACAGGAAGAAGATTGCGGAGATTTTCGAGGTTACCAGAAAAGATTGTTTTTCCAAAGATGGAAAAGCCCGCCCCGAACATCTAAGTGCTAAAACTGACACCTAATAAAGAGAAACCCGTGAAACGCGTAGCCTATTATAAAGGATGTTCTCTCGAAGGGCTGGCCGCTGAATACGACCGCTCGACCCGCCTCGTTTGCGAGGCTTTCGGCATCGAGTTGGTCGAAATACACGATTGGAACTGTTGCGGTTCCACGCCCGCCCACTCCTACGACCCGCTTCTTTCAGCCGCTCTTGCAGGCCGCAATCTGGCCATCGCAGCCGATCAGGGGTGCGATATGGTCATGACTCCCTGCCCCGGGTGTTTGAAATCGTTAAAAGGCGCCCAGGAGACGTGCGAAGCTCCGTCGCAGCGAAAGTCCTTCGTTGATCTGGTGGGTCGTGACGTCGATGGCATGAAGACCGTTTCCTTGCTTCAACTTCTCTACGAAGAGGTTGGACCCGAGGCGGTCAAAAAGGCGGTAAAGCGTCCTCTTACCGGCCACGTTTTAATCCCCTACTACGGATGTCTTTTGACCAGGCCTGCGGATAAAGCCAAATTCGACGATCCGGAAAACCCGATCTCGCTTGACCGGTTAATTGAGGCGACCGGAGCCACTGCGCCCGACTTTCCTTTTAAGACCGAGTGCTGCGGGGCGACCTACGGAGTTACCCGAAACGAATTTGTCGGAAGGTTAAGCGGTCGGATTCTCGACATGGCCGCGCGCCTTGGGGGAGAGGCGATCGTGGTAGCCTGTCCGCTTTGCCAGCAAAACCTGGATATGCGCCAGGATCAAATAAACAAGTATGCCAGAAGCGACTTCCATCTTCCTGTGCCCTACATCTCCCAGGTTATCGGGTTGTCTTTGGGGATCGAGCCCAAAAAGCTCGGACTCGATAAACTGTGCGTATCCGCCGACGTCCTGCTGGAGGATCGCGCCGGAGAGGAACAGAGAGTAGAGAAGCAGGCAGGATAGCCAAAGGGTGTTCCAGGCAGCCTTCTTGAAAACCTTTATACATATTGGCAAAGATTTTAGCCAATGACGGGAAAACAGGGATGGCCCGGCAATCCGACGCCTGTCTTTACTGTGGTTTACACAGGCGGGGGCTGTTTCCGAGTAAGGATAGGAGATATATGCGTATCGGCGTGTTCGTTTGTAGTTGCGGGACCAACATTGCGGGGACTGTAGACACGAAAAGAGTAGCCAGCGAGGCGCTTTCCTTCGCGGACGTCGTCTATGCCACCAATTATATGTACACCTGCTCGGAGCCCGGTCAGCAGGAGATTCAGAAGGCGATCGCGGAGCACGGCCTCCAGGGCGTAGTGGTCGCGGCATGTTCGCCCAGAATGCACGAACCCACCTTTAGACGTGCTGTCGAGAAGGCCGGCCTTAACAGGTACATGTTCGAGATGGCCAACATCCGCGAGCATGTCTCCTGGATTGGAACCGATAAGGAGGCCAACACCCGCAAGGCTTTAGACCTGGTGCGAATGGCTGTTGCGAAGTTGCGTTTTAATTCTCCTTTGTTTTCCTCCAAGGTGCCGGTAAATAAAAGGCTTCTTGTAATAGGCGGCGGGGTGGCCGGAATACAGGCCGCGTTGGACTGCGCCGAGGGGGGAATGGAGGTGGTGATGGTTGAGCGCAAGCAATACATTGGCGGCAAGATGGCCAAGCTCGACAAGACCTTCCCCACTATCGACTGTTCTTCCTGCATACTTGGTCCGAAGATGGTCGATGTTGCTCAAAACGAAAAGATAACGCTCTATGCGGCCTCGGAGATCGAGTCCGTAAGCGGATATATCGGTAATTTCACAGTCGAAATCCGCAAGAAGGCAACCTATGTAAACTGGGATGCCTGCACCGGATGCGGAGCATGTATGGAGAAGTGCCCATCCAAAAAGGCCGAGGACTACTTTAACGAGGGACTTGGCCAGACGCGGGCAATAAACATTCCATTTCCGCAGGCAATACCCAAGAAGGCGGTAATCGATGCCCAGTTTTGCCGGCAGCTAAACGGAAAAAAGTGCGGGGTCTGCGCCAAGATTTGCCCGGTGAAGGCAATCGACTTTGAAATGAAAGACACGATCGTAACCGAGAAGGTAGGAGCGATTATCGCTGCTACAGGCTATGATCTTTTCGACCACTCCGTTTACGGCGAATACGGCGGTGGACGCTATCCCGACGTTATCTCCGGCATCCAGTACGAGAGAATTTTAAGCGCTTCGGGTCCCTTTGGGGGCCACATTCAGCGCCCCTCCGACGGCAGGGAACCAAAAGACATTGTCTTTATCTCCTGCGTGGGCTCAAGGGATGCCTCGGTAGGACGCCCCTACTGTTCGGGCATTTGCTGCATGTACATAGCAAAGCAGGCTATTCTTACCCGAGACCATCTCCCGGAATCGAATTCGTACGTCTTCTACATGGATATTCGTTCGCCGGGGAAAAACTACGACGAATTCGTACGCAGGGCTCAGGAAGAATACGGCGTGCAGTATATTCGCGGCAGGGTGGGAAAAATTTATCAGCGCGGTGATCGCATGGTGGTCCAGGGCGCAGACACGCTGCTGGGGGTCCAGGTTGAAGTCGAAGCCGATCTGGTGGTTCTCGCAACTGGGGTCGAGTCATCCCTGGGGGCAGGACAGCTTGCCGAAAAGCTTCGCATATCCTACGACCAGTACGGGTTTTTCATGGAAAGCCATCCGAAGCTCCGCCCGGTTGAAACCAACACGGCCGGCGTTTACCTGGCCGGAGCCTGCCAGGGCCCCAAGGACATCCCAAGCTCGGTAGCTCAGGGAAGCGCGGCGGCCTCTAAGGTGCAATCGCTTTTTGCCCATGACACCATTGAAACCAATCCGCAGGTTGCCTTTGTTAATGAGAGAAACTGCATCTCCTGCGGCAAGTGCATACAGGTGTGTCCGTTCGGAGCCATCCAGTGGAAGGAGTTAAGGGGCGGCATAAAGAAGGCCGAAGTTTTGCAGACCGTCTGCCAGGGTTGCGGGGTTTGCAATGCAACCTGTCCGCCCAAGGCCATCCAGCTCCAGCACGCTACCGACAACCAGATACTTGCTGAAGTCAATGAATTGTGCGCCTGAGAGCCGTGCTAGCGCTCCGGCGAGGCAACGTATTTAAAAAGGAAACATGAAGATGACAGATGAGAGTCCCCGCTCCATTGCTCCTGCTGATGGGACAGCGGCCGATACGCAGGGGATAAGGATAGTAGGTTTTTTGTGTAACTGGTGTTCTTACGGCGGCGCCGATACGGCGGGAGTGTGCCGTTTCAAGCAGCCAACCGACCTGCGGGTTGTGCGTATTCCCTGCACCGGGCGCATGGACCCCCTGTTTATCGCCAAATCTCTTATCTACGGCGTTGACGGGGTACTGGTTTCGGGTTGTCATCCCAGAGACTGCCATTATGCGGTAGGCAACTTCTATGCCCGCCGCCGCATGGAGGCTTTCAAAGCCTTCCTGCCTTTCATGGGCATCGATACACGCAGGTTTAAGTATACCTGGGTGTCGGCCTCCGAAGGTCAGCAATGGCAGAAGGTTGTGACCGAATTCTCGGAGCAGATTCATGAGTTGGGTCCCAATCCCGGGGTCAGGCGGCGAACAGGTGAAAATTCGAAAGTATCCTCTGGGCTGAGATAGAGAGACTGGAAAAAGCAGTGTTAGAAACCGACAGGAATCAACTACATAAACTCGTGGAAGAGGCGCTGCCCGAACTGGATATGGTCATCGGATGGGGGCAATCAACCGATCCGCTCCAAACTACCCCCGTGTTCGTTCGTGACGCCAAACAGATATCCAAACTTACTCTGGGCCCGTTTTGCTCGCAAAACCTGACAGGCTATCTTGTCAAACCTCCAGCACTGGACGCCCCGCCCAAAGAAGGCGCTAAGCCCATAGGGATCTGCGTCAAGGGTTGTGACAGCAGGTCACTGGTGGCGCTGATCCAGGAAAAGTTTTTGACCCGCGAAAGGGTGCGCATTTTTGGCATTCCCTGCCGGGGGACCGTGGATTGGAACAAGGTGGGAAAACTTGTAGACCTTTCCAACGTCAAATCGGCAGCTATTGAAGACGACCTTTTGGTTGTCGACGATTCGCAGACCACCCACAGTATCAAGCTCGAAGAGGTGTTGGCGCGCAAATGCTACGGATGCCGCTACCCCAACCCGGTTATCCAGGACGTTTTGATAGGCCAACCGGCAACGCCAAGATCGACGAGCATTGAGAGCAGCTACCGCGACGTCGATCAACTTGAGAGCAAACCGCTCGAAGAACGGCTTGCTTTCTGGCAGTCGGAGCTTGACCGGTGCATACGCTGCTACGCATGTCGCAATGCCTGTCCTTTGTGCGTATGCCAGGACAAGTGCATCATTGAGACCCGCGAACCAAGGTGGCTTACCCAAAGAGTCGGAATCCCGGAAAAATTTCTATTTCACTTCATTCACGCCATGCATTTGGCCGGCAGATGCACCGGGTGCGGCGAGTGCGAACGTGTGTGTCCAATGGATATTCCGGTAACCCTTATAAAAGAGAAACTAAACAAGATCATGGAGGAGATGCTGGGCTATTCGGCCGGACTCGATGTCGAGGCCGTCCCCCCGCTTCTCACTTTCAACCCGGGCGACACCGAGATTTAGCGCAGGGGTTTTGAAGAAATTTGCCGGGTTTTCGGATAGCCCGTTTAGAAGAGGTAACCTGATGGCAGTGAAAATATTCATTGCGACCGATCGGCTGGAATCGGTCCTCGAAAAACTTTCAACAAAAATCGATCTATGGATACCTGCCCTGCTAAAAGAGGACAAGTCCGGACCAACGGGTTTCATACCCTACGAGCCCGGCAAGTCGCCTGAATTCGAGCGGCAGACCACCTTACCGACCAAGAAGCTCTTTCTGCCGCAAGTCGAGACTTTGCTGCGCTTCGAGTACAAGAAGGACTCGGAAGGAGGCGCAACATCGAACGTCGTTGTCGACGATGCAAGGAAAGCGCGCCCTACCTTGGTATTTGGCGCGAGATCCTGCGATGTGCGGGCGCTTTCGACCCTGGACCGCGTATTCTCAAAGGGGCCTTATGTCGATCCCTACTATGTCGAGCGACGTAAAAGTACTTTTTTTGCGACCCTGGTGTGCGAGCAAAACGATTCGAAGTGCTTTTGCTCATCGGTTGGTGGGGGTCCCGCCGATATGGAAGGAAGCCACATAAGGATCGTAAAGCTAGAGGAGGGCTACGTTGTCGAGGCCTTGACCAAAGAGGCCGATTCTCTTCTGGAAGGCTTGGGGGACGCGGTCGACAAGACCAAGGATACCCAGGCCGGCAAAATTGTAAAGCAGGCTTCCAAGCGGATCGTTGGAGACCTTGATACGAAGGGTTGCGCGGAGGCTTTCCGTAACAGGTTCGCTCAAAATGATTACTGGGTTCAGATGGTTTCCCAGTGCCTCAGTTGCGGCGTGTGCACCTATGTATGCCCCACCTGTTACTGTTTTACGATAACGGATGAATCGGAAAACCTCAAAGGCGAGCGCATGCGTTCCTGGGATTCCTGCATGTTTTCCCAGTATACGCTTGAGGCGAGCGGTCACAATCCGCGTCCGACAAAACTCGAGCGTTACCGAAACCGCGTGGGCCATAAATTTAGCTACATCCCCGAAAAGTATGAAGGCCTCCTGGGGTGCTGCGGTTGCGGTCGCTGCATCAGGAGTTGCCCGGTCACCATTGACATTCGCCAGGTCGTGGGAAATCTGAAGGAGAAGAGCAATGAACAATAACCCATACCTGCCCGAAATGGCCACGGTTCAGGAAGTTATCACGGAGACGGGCAATATACGGACCCTGAGGGTCACCCTGGATAATAAGGAAAGAATGGATCAATTCACCTTTCGTCCCGGGCAGGTCGGCCAGCTTTCGGTATTTGGAACAGGCGAGTCCACCTTCGTAATAAATTCTCCACCGACGAGGAAGGACTATTTGCAGTTTAGCGTAATGAAGACCGGCGAGGTGACCTCGCGCATCCACCAGTTGAATGCCGGGGACCAGGTTGGGCTTCGAGCGCCGCTTGGAAACGGTTTCGACTTCGAAGCGATGAAGGGTCACGACATACTCTTTATCGGGGGCGGCATTGGCATGGCGCCGCTTCGCACTCTGCTTCTTTACATGATAGACAACCGCGCCGACTACGGCGACATTACCGTGATATACGGGGCGCGCTCTCCTAAAGACCTTTGTTACACTTATGAATTCGCGGATTGGCGTGCCGGAAACGTGAACCTTGTTCTTACCGTCGACGCGGAGTTCCCGGGCTGGAAAGAGCGTGTGGGGTTTGTCCCAACGGTTCTAAACGAAGAGGCTCCATCGCCCAATAACCGGTTCGCCGTGGTGTGCGGACCTCCGATCATGATCAAGTTCGTTTTGTTTAACCTCAAGGAACTGGGATACGAAGACCCTCAGATTATAACTACTTTGGAAAAGCGCATGAAGTGCGGCATAGGGATATGCGGGCGCTGCAACGCGGGGTCAAAGTATGTGTGCCTGGATGGACCGGTTTTCAGCTACGATCAGATAAGAGCGATGGGCGGGGAAATGTAGAAGAAAAAAATTAGCCGCCGCGAAGACATTAGACTTAAGCGAGAGAGCTTTTAGAGCAATCCCGGCACTCCGGGCTGAGGTTTTCGCGGCGGATTTACCCCTCCTCCAGCTCCCCATTTTTTTAAATTTCTCAATCGCTTTCGTAAATCCCGATATTTTTCAGATATTCCACGTCAAGGCCTTTATCTTCACCCCCCCCTGCCCCACTGTGTTCCAGCGCATCGGCAAGGTGGACGGCGGTAAGAGGCCCGAAGGTTTGGTTGGCGCACCTGCCCGGGCAATGGTGGTATGCGATAGCCTCGACCGTGGATTGCGAAAGCCCCCAGATGGTCATAAGATAGGCTCCAAGCTGGGCATGAGTAACACCGAGTATCTGATTTTCGGCCAAATGGAGTTCGCAGCCGTTGGCATTGGCAAACTCCGAGATTTTTAAACACTCGTTGGGCAGCTTGTTGATCAAAACGATTTTGTGCCCAGGGCCAGCGCCGCCAGAAACGCCGTGGAGCAGCGTGATCCCGAGCACCGCGACCCTTGTGGGTTAATCTCCCGGCAGGCCAGGCACACCCGGAGCCCATGGGTGTCAAGCCATGCGTCCGGAGGGGCCGCCCCGGTAAATAGGTGCACTGAGC
>JBMFHI010000018.1:0-41819 GCA_049976905.1 Syntrophobacteraceae bacterium
CAGGTATTGGGACGGAATGCCGCACCCCGTATCTTCAAAAGCGATCCCGACCCAGTTTTTATTCATCAGATAAGTCCGGATAGTGATAGAGCCGCCGGCCGCCGTAGCGTCCAGGGCATTGAGAACGTTGTTTAAGATCACCTGTTTTAATCGCGAAGGGTCGCCCTTAACGGGTGGGAGGGACTGATCGAGTTCCAGGCGAATATGGCCTTCGGGGAAATCCTTTAGCCGGTGCCTGAGCAGCCTTACAGTTTCCTCGATGAGAGGATTTATATCCACTGCAATGAACTCGGAGGATTTCTGGCGGCTGAAAGTGAGCAGGCTTTGAACGATTTCGCGCGCGCGCCGGCACTCCTTGAGGATAATTCCGATATATTCATCGAAATCTTTTAGCACCGCATCGTCAACGCGGCCTTCGAGCTTTGGCAGACGCCGGTTTAGCCCTTCGGCGAATCCAGAAATAGCGGTAAGAGGATTGTTAATCTCATGGCCGACTCCGGCGGCAAGGACTCCGATTGTGGCCATGGTCTCCGCCTGGTAATATCTGGCCTGGTATTCGTGTTCCAAGGTTACATCGCGTATGAGCAAAAGGATTTGGCCGGGCTTTCCCTCAGGGTTGCGCAAGGGGGAGGCGGTCAATTGAAAATGGCGGTTCTTTCCTCCGTTGGGAAGCGGATAAATTACGAGCTCGCGGCAGACCTCGTTGGACTCCCTTGCCGCAATGACCGGACAGGGAGAACAGGGCCGCTCGCAGCCCCTGAAAACCTCATAGCAGTTTTTACCGATTGGATGAGGTTCCTTATAGACCTCATGGAAAACCCGGTTGACCGACTTGATTTTAAGATCCAGGCTCACCACGACCGCTATATCGGTGTAGCCGTCGAAAATGGCCTGGATATGGCGTTGCCGGGCTTGCAACTCTTTATTGGAGGCCCTGATCTCGGCGATTTTTTCCTGTACATCCCGAAAAAATCCCAGCTTGGCGTGCTCTATGCCTATAAGGTCTTCCAGTG
Source organism: Syntrophobacteraceae bacterium (assembly GCA_049976905.1). Taxonomy (GTDB): domain Bacteria; phylum Desulfobacterota; class Syntrophobacteria; order Syntrophobacterales; family Syntrophobacteraceae; genus SbD1. Next base: position 1,014 of record JBMFHI010000018.1, read on the forward strand.
TCGTTTCGGATCTCATTACCAGGCCTCCCGGCACACACTCAGCAAATCCTCCCATGTTACGGGACGAGGATTGGTCAATAGACATACATCGTCTTCGGCTATACGGCTCAGCACCGGCAGCATCTCCCGGTTTTGCACTATATCCCTCAACTGCACGGGCACATTAAACGAACGCAAGAATTCCTCCAATCGAACAATTCCGGCCATGGCGGTGCTTTTGGCCAAACGGCGGCGCCGGCCAAGAAGTATCTGGCCGATGACAGCCGTCTTTTCAGGACACGCACTGTAATTATACCGCATGACTGAAGGCAGTAGAACCGGATGAACCATTCCGTGAAGGGTGTCGAAGATGCCGCCCAAAGAGTGGGCGAGGGCGTGGGCCATACCGAGACTGGCGTTACTGAAAGCCATGCCTGCCGCGGTGCTGGCGATGCTTAACTGCTCGAGGTTTTCCAGGCTTCGGTTTTCGACAGCGGGCTTGAGGTTTTTTACTATCAATTCGATTGCCTTGAGCGACTGGGATTCGGTAAAGGGGGAGGCGATCTTGGAGATATAGGATTCTATTGCATGGCAAAGAGCGTCCACGGCCGAGGCGATAATAAGGTTCTCCGTTTTGGTCTCAAGTATCAGCGGATCGATAATGGAGATATTGGGAACAAGAGTGCGGCTTATAATCGACATTTTTACCCGACGTTTCATGTCGGTGATAATGCAAAATTGTGAAACGTCCGAACCGCTTCCGGCCGTGGTGGGAATAAAAAGCATCGGAGGCAGGGGCCGGCGTATGCGGTTTGCTCCCTCATAGTCGGTAATGAGGCCGCCGTTGCTGGCAAGCAACGCGATCCCCTTTGCCGCATCCATTGGACTTCCGCCCCCCAGCGCGATCACCACGTCAGCTTCTTCGAGTGCGTAGAGAGCCGCGCCGGCTTCGACCTGATAATCCCGCGGATTGGAAACAACGTTGGAAAAATAAACCCAGCTCAGCTTTTCACCGGCAAGAACGCTCATCAGCCGTTCCACCCAGCCTGCTTTCTCCACGCCGGGGTCACTTACCAAAAACACCTTTTCGGCTCCCAGCCTGCGCGCGCAAAGACCGGCATACCGCAGCCCCCCGCGACCGAAAATAATTTCGGGTATGGAAAATTTTCGCACATCCATTGAAGCACTCTATCTCGAAAGCCGGGAAACAGGAGTTAGGAGTTCGCCGCTTTCGGCCACCGGGCAAGTGGTCACAGACCCATCGCCTGCCAGGGTTTGGTTATCCCTTAATGGAGAGCGGGAAGGCGGCCAGTAAGACTATTGTAATAAAAAGTATAACCTATACGGCTCCATTTGACACTGTCAATAGAATGAGATGGCCTGGGCGCACTCTGTTTTTTTGCCTGGAGCGCAGCGCATGATTAAAAAAAGGGCTCGTAAAAAAATCTTGCAAAGATCGACGAAATTGTGTTCTTCTTCACAAAATTTTTTGGAGTTGTTGTCCCCAACTCCTGCCCAATTTGAAATCCCCAGGTGAAGGGAGAAGCTGTTATGGCTCAAGACCGCGACAAGGTTTTTTACGATGTACTTACACCCGTGAAGTTTCTTAGCCGAAGTGAGTCCATCTATCCAGACAAGACCGCCGTCGTCTATGAGGAGAAGCGGTATACCTACCGGGAGTTTTCCGGCAGGGTCAACCGGTTGGCGAGCGCACTGGTAAAAATCGGAGTGGGTAAGGAGGACAAGGTTGCCTTTATCTGCCCCAATACGCCCCCGATGCTTGAGGCCCACTATGCGGTGCCTCTTATCGGGGCCGCGCTTGTAAGCGTCAATATCCGCCTTTCCGCGCGTGAGATCGCCTATATAATAAACCATTCGGATGCAAAAGTTGTCTTTGTGGACAACGAGTTTTCCAATCTGGTCAAGCCGATAAGAGGCGAACTCACCAAGGTCGAAACGATCGTCAATATATGCGATGTAAGCGGCGAAAGGCCGTTTGAGGGCATGGATTACGAGGAGTTTTTGCTGACGGGCTCGGAGTCGGCCCTGGAACCGGTGGTCGATGAGGAATACCAGGTCGCAACGATCAACTACACCAGCGGCACGACGGGATTGCCCAAGGGGGTAATGTATCACCATCGAGGCGCCTGCCTGGCCGCCCTGGGGGAAGCCCTCGAATTCAGCCTCACTTCGCAGTCCAACTACTTGTGGACACTTCCCATGTTTCACTGCAACGGCTGGTGTTTTACCTGGGCGGTCACCGCCGTTGGCGCCACCCACGTTTGCCTTCGCAAGGTGGTACCCGAGGAGATTTTCCGCCTCATTGAAAAAGAAAATATTTCCCACCTGTGCGCGGCTCCCACAGTCCTTATCGGCATGGCCAACTACCCCGGGGCAAAAAACGCAAAGTTTCCGCGCCCTCTGCAGGTGGTAACCGCCGGAGCGCCTCCGGCCCCAACGGTTATAAGAAGCGTTGAGGAACTGGGGGCAAACGTTACCCAGACATACGGCTTGACAGAAGTCTACGGCCCTCACAGCATTTGCGAATGGCAGGCCAAATGGGACCACCTGTCGCATGAAGAAAGAGCGAAAATAAAGTCGCGCCAGGGTGTGCCCTATGTCAACGCCCTTTACATGGACGTTGTGGACCCGGTGACCATGGAGCCGGTCCCGCGCAATGGACAGACCATCGGAGAGATCGTCATGCGGGGCAACAACGTCATGCTGGGCTATTACAGGGACCCCAAGGCCACGGAACAGGCCTTCGCCGGTGGATGGTTTCACAGCGGGGATCTGGCTGTAATGCACCCGGACAACTATGTACAAATCATGGATCGAAAGAAAGACATCATTATAAGCGGCGGGGAAAACATCTCCACCGTGGAGGTGGAAAACACAATCTACCAGCATCCCGATGTATTGGAAGTGGCCGTCGTGTCGACTCCCGATCCCCGGTGGGGCGAAGTCCCCAAGGCCTTCGTGGTATTAAAACCGGGCAGGACCCTTACGGAAAAGGACATCATAGATTATTGCAAGCAAAACCTTGCTCGCTTCAAGGCACCCAAATCGGTGGAATTTGGGGAACTGCCCAAAACGGCCACGGGCAAAATCCAGAAGTTCAAGCTTCGCGACAGGGAGTGGGCGGGCCGAGAGCGTAAAGTAAACTGAGGGGAGTCGATACTGTTTTTTTTATCCATATCCTTCCAAAAGCTGCATTGCACCGCCAGGAGTTCGTCTTGGGCAAAGACAGGCTGATGGGACCCGTGAGGTCACATATGATTTCCGAAATGCAGTTTTTTGGGGAGGATATGCAAAAAGCTCTTTGAGGCTTCCTACATATTTACTCGTTATGTTCCAATAACTGTAGAATAACTATCGAAGCTCGCTACTCAAAGCGCTCAGAGGGCAACCTTCGGCGATTTTAAGCACTAAAGGGGTCAAACAATTTTTGGGTGGACAAAAAAAGTAAATCCATGGTTTAGAGAAGTGATTTTATAGTATTGCATTTCCCTACTGAATCGGTAGAATATCGAAAATGAGAATTTTTTAACTTAAGATTATTTTAAGAAGGTTGACCCATGACCAAAAAACTTATCGAAATCGCATCGGAAATCGTTAATACCCAGGCATCTAAGATCAACATGTCTTCGACCGAAATCTCTTCAGCACTTCGGGAGGTTTTCAGCACTCTGCACGAACTGCAAAGGGCTGAGTCGGGAGAGATGGAGCAGCCTGCAACTCGGGAAGCGGAGGCCCAAGCACTACGGCCTGAGGATTCCATTCAAAATGATAAGATCATATGCCTTGAATGCGGCGCCGAGTTAAAGCAGCTTACGAAATTACATCTTGTCTCCCACAACATTACCGCAAAAGAATACAAGAAGAAGTATGGATTCAAAATGGGTACTCCGCTGGCGGCAAAGTCGCTTACCAAGGCCAGAAGCAAGGCGGCTAAGAGAAGGGGAGTTCCCGAGAATTTGAAAAAATTCATGGAAGAAAAAAGACAGGCAAAGGCCCAGGCCCTGAAGCCGGTGGAAATACAACCCAAGCCGGAACTTCCGGGAACGGCCCGTGCTAAAAGGGTACGAAGCCGTTTTAGCCCGAAAACGGGGGAGTAATCAGCCCCGGGATTTACGTTCCAAAGGGGTGCGGTTTCCTTTTCAAGCCGCCTGCAGGACAGGCAGGAGAGCAATGCCGCACCAGATTTGCGGCACACATTAAAGACGGGCTATTTTTTTCTTAAGCTTGCAAGCTCTTTTGCCGACAATATCTCTGAGGCGAGAGCCTCCCAAGAGAGCCGAGAACAGGGCCATAACGGCGCACCTCCATTCTCGGCTCTCATCTTTTTCGGGCTCATCGCCTGGAGCCGGATTTTCCTTCTCCGGCGTAACCCCCCCTATGATTTCCAGCTCCCTATACTTTGACTGCCTACCTTTTTAAGGCCCAAACGCTTATCTAAAAGTTAAGCAGCGCCAGGGCAATTCGAGGCACCAATGGAGAAGAACAGACTCGAGGGGTTTAGCGACGGGGTGATCGCCATCATTATCACCATCATGGTGCTGGAGCTAAAGGTTCCTCGCGGGGAACACATCTATGCTCTTAGACCGGTAATTCCCGTATTTTTGAGCTATCTTTTAAGTTTTATCTACGTGGGGATTTACTGGAACAATCACCACCACATGCTCCAGACCTGCAAAAAGGTTACGGGACCAATGCTTTGGGCCAACCTGCACCTGCTGTTCTGGCTGTCGCTGTTTCCTTTCGCTACGGGCTGGATGGGGGAAAACCATTTTGGAGCGGGCCCTTCGGCATTCTATGGGTTTATTTTGCTAATGGCCGCAATAGCCTACCGGATACTGCAGCAACTCATCATTGTGTCGCAGGGCAACCAATCTCTTTTGAAAAAGGCAATTAAGAGCGACTGGAAAGGAAAGGTGTCTCCCCTGCTCTACTTTCTTGCGATTCCAGCGGCGTTTTGGTCCCACTGGATTTCCCAGTCTCTTTATGTACTGGTTGCCATGATCTGGCTCGTACCCGATCAGCGCATCGAAAGAGCTCTTGCAGACAAAAGAGATTAGCTAACCCGGGAGGGTGCCGCCGGCGGCGCCGGCGGCGTTGCGATTTTTTTCCGATCAGCCCACCAGGCAGAGAATGATTCCCCGGGAGTGCTGGAGTATTTTTGCCGCGCGGCTTCCGAGCGGGAAGGGTTTTTTTTCGCGGGAGCTTTTTTTTCCCATTACGACTATTCGGAATTTGTGGGCATCGATTTCGGTAAGGATATCTCGCGCAACGCCCTCCCGTGTAGGAAGCACCAGGGTTTGGACTCGCTGGGGGTCGAGGCCGCGCGCGGCAAGAATATCGCGGCCTCGCGACATCGAGCGTTGTACCGCGGCCGTCCAATCAACTCTCCATTTTTCAATCCTGGCATTGCGCGCCCTTTGTTCGGCTTCGTTTAGAATGTGACCGTCGTCCCAGAATTCCGGAGGAAGAGGGGGGATAACGTGGATAAAGGAGTAGTCAAGGTGGTCCTTTCCGGGAACGAAAAACTCGGCCGCATATTCGCAGAGGGTTTGCGCTTCAGGGGTACCTTCGATTGCGATAAGAAGGGACAGGGAATCGTTTACCGGGGCATCGACGATCCAGACGGTCTTTCCTTGCGCATACTGGGCCACTTTGGCGGAAACGCTTCCAAGCAGCAGGTTTTGGACCTGGCTTCTTCCTCGCCTTCCCACGGCTATCGTGGCGGCTGCCTCGCTGTTTGCCTGTTGGATAATGTCGTGGGCCGGGTCGATACTATCGACTTTGAGGCGAAGTTCCACGCCGGTCTGGGGAAAACCAGCCTCGATGAGCCGGGCCGAGGAAGCCTTAAGGACCGCCTGCCCTAATTTTTCCTGGGTGTCGTAGGAGATCTTGCAGCTTTCCACCACGTCCATGCACAGATCTTCGGGCAGGAGGGCCGTGATCTGCTGAACGCAATGGAAGAGCACCAGGGTGACATCATTTCTTTGCCTTAGCTGCCGACCAAGCACCGACACCATATCCATGCCTTTGGAAGTCCCATCTACAGCCACAAGAATTTTGCGCATAGCTTCTTCCTTTCTTTCGAGACTAACGACAGACAGACGAAAAAAATAAACCTTTAAAGATACACCGCCCGGTTTAAATTGGCTTTCAAGCGTCCTGTGTGTTTTGTGGAGCGGCAGGTTTAACACAAGGGCTCAAAAGCTGCTCAAGAAAGCATCGATTTCTTCCAGGGAGTGAACGATCCGGCAGGGGGGAAGGCTTTTTACGAAAACTTTCCCATAGCCTTTGGTAAGCATCCGGTTATCGAAAACGGCTATCACGCCGCGGTCGGCCGAAGAGCGGATCAGCCGCCCGACTCCCTGTTTCAACTGGATTGCGGCCCTGGGCACCTGGTAGTCATAGAAACTGTTGCCGCCCTGGCTTGCGATGCGTTCGAGCCTGGAAGCGGTGACAGGATCATCGGGGACCTCGAAGGGCAATTTATCTATTATAACACAACTAAGCGCTTCCCCCGGCACATCGATTCCCTGCCAGAAAGAGCTTGTGGCAAGAAGCACCGACTCGACCCGGTCTTTGAATTCCTGGAGAAGAGCGCGTTTGGTCTTTTGGCCCTGGACAAGGAGGGGAAAGGAAAGTCTGGTTTGAAAGATCTTGTGGACTTCGTTCATGTTTTTGTAGCTCGTAAAAAGCAGCAGCGTTCGGCCGTGGGTCTTTTCGATTATTTGAGCGGCCTGCTCGGCCATTGCGGCGCAAAAGGAGGAGTCGTTAGGCGCGGGAAAGCGCAGGGGGATATAGGCTATGGCCTGGCGCTCGTAGTGGAAGGGGGAGGGGACCAAAACCTCTTGTCCCTGGGGCGGAACTCCCAGGCCTTTTCGTACAAAGTCAAAGGTTCCGGCAACCGAAAGTGTGGCCGAGGTCATGACAACGCTTGAGGCCGGGGCGAAGAGATGTTCGCTAAGGATTGGGCCGATTTCGACAGGGGTAGCGTTTAGAAACGCCCCCTGCTGGGTTAGTTCCTGCCAGTAGACAAGAGACTGGTCCTTTTGTTCGATAAGCGCGGTAAGCGCTACGGATAGCTCGACGGCCCGGCGTGCGGCGCAGGCGAGGTTTTCGGCCTTTTCCTCGAAGGGTTTTACCATTGCGGGCAGCTCATCGAGGGCATGAAGGAGCTGTGCGCAGGTAGAGGAGAAATCTTCGCCCGCTTTTTGGGGATCAAACGGGAAGCGTCCCATGGTTTTTCCCGGCCGGGTAAGTTCCATGGCGAAAAGACGGCTCAAAACCTCGAGCTGCCTGCCCACGGACTGGACCGCTCCAAAGTCTGTCTTGCCGGCCGCGGCGCCGCAAGCCCTGGCTATGTCGCGTGAGAGCTGGGCAAGGGCGAAACTGCTGAAATGGATGCCAAAATATTCGCCTGCCACGTCTTCTAACTGGTGGGCTTCGTCGAAAACAACCGCGTCGTATTCGGGGATGACTCCGTCCAAGCCTTTGCGGCGAAGGGCCATGTCGGCAAAAAAGAGGTGATGGTTTACGACGACAATATCGGCGTGGGCGGCTTGATTTCTAATCCGAGTGAGATGACAGCGGGAAAACTCGGGGCACTGGCGCCCGAGGCAGTATTCGGGGTTGGAGCATACATCGTTCCAGGCCCGGAAGTTATCGGGCAGCCAGGCGAGGTCGGAGCGTTCGCCCGAAGTTGAGGTGGCGGCCCATTTTTGAAACCGTCTGAAAAGTCCGGTTTCTTCCCTGTTAAAAAGGGTCGGCTGGTAGCAAAACTCGAGGAAGCGACGCCGGCAAAGATAATTTCTGCGGCCCTTGAGGCAGACTACCTTGATCCTGGAGTCGATGTTTTCCCTAAGAAAGGGGATGTCGTGATCGAGGATCTGATCCTGAAGGGTCTTGGTGCCGGTGGACACCACGACTTTTTTGCCGCAAAGGATTGCGGGAACAAGATAGGCCCAGGTCTTGCCCGTGCCGGTGCCGGCTTCGGCCATGAGGGTCCGGGCCTGCCGAAAGGATTCGAACACCGCGTGGGCCATGTCGAGCTGGCCGGGACGGGGCTCGAAGCCCTCGACTTTGGAGGCAAGAATGCCTTGGGGGCCGAAATATTTTTCCATGGCCAAACCGTTTGGGACCGGGCGCAGGGTTTGGGGGGGCGTGGTTTCGGATTGAGGTTGTTTCAAGGTCACGGGCTCACCGTTTCATCTGGCGGCTGGAGGCCGCGCCTGCGCGTGGATGCACTAAAGTTTGACCTGCTGGACGGAAATAATATTGGGGTGAGACCGAAGGCTTTCCAGCGCCTCCCGCGGAGCTTCGCCGTCGAGCTTTATTATGGCCAGGGCCCTTTGTTCGGCATGGCTTCGGGACAGGTGCATGTCGGCGATATTTACGTCGAAATTGCCCAGTGTCAAGCCGATATGGCCGATGGCCCCGGGTTTGTCGAGGTTTTGCACGATGAGATTTACCCCCTCAAGGCCGGCTTCGAGCATATAGTCGTTAAGGCGCACCAGACGGACTTCCCTGCCCCAGAAAACCGCGCCGGTCGCGGTAAATTGACTATTTCTAGGCCCAACGGCGGTTACGGTGATCTCGCCCGTATAACCCCTGGACTGAGAGGTTGTGGAGGTGATGAGCTTAATCTGGCGCTGTTTTAATAAAACCGGGGCGTTTATGAGGTTTACCTTTTCGGCCAGGATCGGATCGAGGAGGCCCTTTATGACGCTCTGGGTAAGGGGTTCTGTTGGGACATCGAGGAGGTCGGCGCCCCCGTAGGTTACGCGAAGCTCGAGTACGGGCCTGCAAAGCTGTCCCTGAAGACTTCCGAGCCTTTCGGCAAGAACGAGGTAAGGCTTTAGTCTTTCGTAATCCTTAAGGCTTATGGAGGGGAAGTCAACCGCGTTTCGAATAAGCCCCTTTTGAAGGTAATCAAGGATTTGGGAGGCGATGGCAAGGGAGACGTTTTCCTGGGCCTGGCGGCTGGACGCGCCCAAGTGAGGGGTAAAGATCACGTTTTCCATCTCCAGAAGTGGGCTTGCAACCGGAGGTTCTTTTTCGAAGACATCGAGGGCGGCTCCGGCCACATGGCCGCGCAGCAAAAATTCCCCAAGGGCTTGCTCGTCTATCAGACCGCCCCGGGCGCAGTTGATGATTCGAACGCCGGGTTTTGTTTTTGCAAGCGTTTCGCGGTTTATTATATGGCGTGTTTCATCGTTTAGCGGCGTGTGGAGGGTAATGAAATCGGAGGCGGCAAGAAGCTCGTCGAAGGAGACATATTCGGCCCCCAATCCTTTGGCGGCCTCCGGGCCTATATGCGGATCGAAGACAAGAACGCGCATTTTCATCGCCAGGGCGCGGTCGGCTAGGATCGAGCCTATTTTCCCAAGTCCGGCTACACCAAGGGTCTGGTGATAGAGTTCGGCGCCAAGAAACTTTTTCTTTTCCCACAGCCCGCGGCGCATCGAGGCGGTAGCCTGGGGCAGATGGCGGGATAGGGCGAGCATCATCGCGAGGGTATGTTCGGCGGCGGCCATGGCGTTGGCCCCCGGCGTGTTCATAACCAGCACGCCGCGTTCTTGCGCGGCCGCGACATCGATGTTATCGACTCCGGTCCCGGCGCGGCCGATAACCTTGAGGCGATCGCAACCACCGATCAGATCGGCTGTGACCTTGGTCCTGCTGCGAACTATCATGGCGTCGTAGCCGGGAAGAATATCCTTAATTTGAGCGGTCCCAAGCCCTTCGGGCATGTCCAGCTCGATGCCTTCGGCCGAACGCAAAATATTTAGACCGCTTTCATCGAGACCGTCGCAGACAAGAATTTTAAACATATCCGATCACCCCTTTTGAGAGCGCGGCAGGGAACAGGAGAAAAGCTTCACTGGTCCTATAGAGATCCACGGTTGCACCTTCGCTCCCCCCTCGCATTTTGTCCCGTCAGTTAAGGCGACAATGTCATCTGAAAGATTCACTTAAAGGGAATAGACCTTAGCCGAAAGGTATCCAACTTTTAGCAGATGATTGCTGAAGTTTACCGAAAAAAATAAAGATTACTTGTCTTTTTATGGAACCGGCAAGCCAATACGCAATCGAGACACTGGTTCAGCAGGCGGTCGGATTCCAGTAGAACGGTCCTTGCCGGATTTGATTATAGGACGTCTTTGCCATCAAGTAAACGAACATCGTCGAAGACTTTTCCCATTATGGCACGCAGGTTGCCTACAAGAATGTAGAAAGAGGGAAACCGGATATAAGGAGGATGGATCGGTGATGAGCTTATTTCACATGTATTTGCCCATTGCGGGAAACAGCGTAAACATTCTTGTGGTTCTGGGCCTGGGTATGGCAGTGGGTCTTCTGTCGGGTCTTTTCGGAGTTGGCGGAGGTTTTTTAATGACCCCTCTATTGATGATGATCGGCATTCCGCCAACGGTTGCGGCCGCAACGGATTCCAACCAGATAGTGGGGGCTTCCACATCGGGGACCCTGGCCCATTTCCGCCTGGGAAACGTAGACTTCAAGATGGGTATTTTGCTGTTGCTTGGAGGCATCCTGGGCGGCACGGCGGGAGTAGAAATCATAAAGGTTCTTCGGGCGATGGGAAACGCCAATTTCCTGATCCAAATCTGCTATGTGGTAATGCTTGGGGTAATCGGGTCCTATATGTTCGCCGAAAGTTTGCAGTCCCTTCGCAAAACGAAAAGGGATGGATTTTCGCCGGAGGTGAAGAAAGAATCCCGCTATTCGCGGATCGTAAAAAAACTGCCCTGGCAGATGGATTTTGAGAGATCGGGCCTGCGGTTATCGGTGTTGCTGCCCTTGATACTGGGGACGTTTGTGGGAATTCTTGCCGCGATAATGGGGGTTGGGGGCGGCTTTATCATGGTGCCGATAATGGTCTACCTTTTGCGCATGCCCATGCACGTGGTGGTGGGAACGAGTCTATTCCAGATACTTTTCACCTGTGCCGATGTCACGATCATGCAGGCGTGGCAGAACCACACGGTCGATTTTGTTCTGGCCGTTTTGCTGCTGGTGGGCTCTTCGGTGGGCGCGCAGGTGGGCGCGAAGATGGGCAGAAAGTTAAAGGGCGATCAGCTAAAAATCCTTCTGGCTTGCGTGGTGCTGCTGGTCTGGTTCCAGATGCTCTACGGGCTCATGGCCAGGCCTGAGATTCTGCTGGCCTACGTAAAGGGGCATTAGAGATGAAACTTCGACTCTTCAGTATGCTTTGGGTCCTTTTTTTGTGTTCCGCCCCGGCTGCCGGGGCGAAAGGCGAGATAGGGCTTTCGGTTGAGCCCCATGCGATAGCAATTGGAACCTTCTATGACGGGACAACCCTTACGGTGAGCGGGAGGATTCCGCAAGAAAGCCAGGCCGTTATACAATTTATCGGAGACCGGGCCGAGGTTTTTATGAAGCAAAAGGCCAAAGTCGGAGGGCTTGTGTGGATGAACACGGGATCGGTGGTGTTTAAAGAGACGCCCTCGGTTTTTATAGTCTTTTCGGCGCTCGATTTAAAGAAACTGGGGGAAAATTCGGGAGGGGCCGAGGGCTTGAGGCTTGCAAGCTTAAAGAAAACGATTCTTGTCGATGCCAAGGGCAGCGGGGACGCAGACATTGTGGAGGAATTCATAAAACTCAAGCAAAGGGAAGGGCTATACCGGGAGTTAACCGGACATATAACCTACGGGAAGGCCACAGACGGGCTAAAGACCTTTCGAGCCGTTATTCCGATTCCCTCGCGGCTAAAGCCCGGCGACTATAGCGTTGAAGTGGCGGCGTTGGGAAAAGGGGCAGCGGTAGCGGCAAGGGAGCGGCAAATGGTTGCGGCAAGGCTGGAGGGGCTTCCGGCCCTTATGGCGGCGCTTGCTTTCAACCACTCGATCCTCTACGGGATTTTTGCCACGCTTATCGCTTTGTTTGCCGGTCTTGGCATCGGGCTGGTTTTCCAGAGCAAGGGCGCGCACTGACGGCAGCCCAAAGGCTGAGGCGACTTAACGCGCGGAGTGTTGGGACAAATGGGTTTTGCCAACGGGCTCAAAAAACTTTTCTCCTTCCGGTTAACTTCCCAGCCGGTGTTGCCCTTCACCGTGCTTTTCAAAAAATTCAGAAGCATTCTCGAACGAAACAACCTCATCTTGGAACTTATGGCCGACATGGGCGACAAGCTGGGGGGGGAATACATTTTCGACATCCAGTATATTAAGGACATAACAGGCAGGATGAGCGATCTTGTCTTTAAGCTGATCTCGGATCTGTGCGTGATGACCCAGAAAGATATTCTGGAGCTTTTTGTGGCTTTCGAGCGGATTCAATTTGAAATCGAGGAAGAACTGGCCGGCAGAAGAGCGGCTTCAATGAAAAGAAGCATGGAGAGGGAAGAAAGAAGGGGCAAAAAAAAGCTTGCCCGGTTTTTGTCTCCCTGGTTCGGGCTTGCTGATTGGGGCCATTCTCAGCCCTTTGTGATCCTTCTGGAGGATTTAAACGGGGACTGCGAGGAACAGGCCGGCAACAAATTCGCCAACCTGGGGGAAATAAGAAATACGCTTGGTCTTTCCACCATGGATGGTTTCGTTGTAACCACCAACGCTTTTTTTGATTTTATGGAGGCAAACGGTCTTTTTGAAATTGTAGAGCGAACCCTAGGGGGGGTGGACCAGGCCGATGAGGCGGCCCTTGAGGCCCTGAGCGCCGAGATGCGAAAGCGGATTTTGTCGGGGACCATGCCCGCGGAAGTTGTGTCGGCCATCCATTGGGCCCTGGATATCATCTGCAAAAGGAATGCGGGCAGAGGGTGTTTTTTTGCCGTTCGCAGCAGCGGGTGGGGCGAGGATACGGAGTTTAGCTTCGCCGGCCAGTATGAAAGCGTACTCAATGTTTCGCGCAAGAATATCGTAGAGGCCTGGCGGGAGGTGGCGGCAAGCGTCTACACGGTGGAAGCCTTGCGCTACAGACTTCACAGGGGCTACCGGGAAAGCGAGACGGCCATGGCGGTTGGCTGCCAGTTGATGGTGGAAGCCGAAGTGAGCGGAGCGATGTACACCTACGCGCCCATAGCCTCCGAACAGGAGGCAATGGTGATAAGCGCGGCCTGGGGGCTGGGGGTGGCCGTTGCGAGCGGCATTGCCGAATCGGACACCATTTTTGTCGACAGGATTTCCCCCCACAAGGTTTTGTCGATCGAGCCGGGCCGAAAGACAACCAAAATGATCGGCAAACAAGGCGGAGGGACGGCCTGGGTAGATGTGCCGGCGGAACTGCAGGAAAAGGTCTGCCTTAGCGATGACTACATTGAGAGGCTGGCGCGGACGGCGGTAACGATCGAAAAATATTACAGGCGGCCCCAGGATGTGGAGTGGGCCTTTGACAGGGAGGCAAATCTATACATCCTGCAATCGAGGCCTCTTAACGTCCGGCCCGAGCATCCCGAGCGCTACATGGTCGCTATCGACAACACCGCTTTATCCTCGAAGGTGATTTTTTCGGGCAAGGGGACCGTTGTCCAGGGGGGTGTGGGGTCGGGGAAGGTCTACGTGACCACGAGCGACGAAGATTTAAAGGACTTTCCCTTCGGGGCCGTCCTGGTTGCCCGCTACACCTCCCCGAAATATTCGCGCATCATGCGCAGGGCGCGGGCCATACTTACCGATATCGGTTCGGCAACGGGGCACATGGCGACCCTTGCGCGAGAATACCGGGTCCCGACGGTGGTCGATACGGGGATTGCCACAAGGGTGCTAAAGACCGGAGACGAGGTAACCCTGGACGCCATCCGAAACGTGGTCTATGCGGGCACGGTAAAAGAGCTCAATAACTTTGAGATCACCCACGAGGAGGTCTTCGAGGAAAGCTGCGAATACCGCTTGCTAAAGAGGGTGCTAAAGAAGGTGACCCCGCTAAACCTTGTGGACCCGGCCAGCGAATTTTTCCGGGCGGCCCGCTGCCGCACCTATCACGATATAACTCGCTTCGTTCATGAAAAAGCGGTCGAGAGTCTGATAGAATTAAGCGAGGGCTACCACCTCCGCCATGCCGGCAGAGCCAGGCGGCTGGAGTTTTCCATTCCTCTTGGCCTGACGGTAATCGACATAGGCAAAGGAACGAGCACGGCTCCGGAGTCCGAGTCGTTACGGCTCGAGCAGGTAGAGTCCACACCTTTGAGAGCGCTGCTCGAGGGGTTAATGGAAAGCGGCATGTGGGAAACCGCGCCGGTGGCGGTGGACCTTGGCAGCTTCATGTCGAGCCTCACGCGCACTTTCAGCGCCTCGATGGCCCGCCCCGAGGAAGTTGGCCGCAACCTGGCAGTTCTTTCCGATAACTACATGAACCTGCACTTGAGGCTGGGCTATCATTTCAATATTCTCGACGCTTACATCGGCGAGGAGCTAAACGATAATTATATTTATTTCCGGTTTCTGGGAGGAGTCTCCAACATCGAGCGGCGCTCGCGCCGGGCAAGACTTATAGCCTGCGTGATGGAGAGCTTCGATTTTCGTGTCGAAGTTCACGGAGATCTGATAGTAGGCAGGCTAAAGAAACTGTCCCGGCAGAGAATGGTGGGCAGAATGAAGGTTATTGGCGGCCTTATTGGCTATACGCGCCAACTCGATGTAAACATGACCGGCGATGAGATGATCGACTTTTATCTAGCCGATTTTTTGCAGAGGATTCAAATTTTAGAGGAGGTGAGAGAGGATGCCCCCCTGTGCGAATTGCCAGCCGCAGACCCAGATTTTAATTCTGGATGACGAGCCGATAGTGTGCAAGCGGCTAAAACCCGGTTTCCAAAAGGCCGGCTACGGGGTTGAGACCTTCACCGACAGCGGTTCGGCCATGGCCAGGATCGAACAAAAGCGCTTCGACATCGTGATTACCGATTTGAAGATGGAGGGAAGCGACGGAATGCAATTTCTTGCCAGGGTAAAAGAGATTTATCCCGACACGGGGGTAATCGTCATAACCGGATATGCCACCCCGGAGACCGCAAAGGAATCGTTAAAGAAGGGCGCTTTCGACTTTATCGCCAAGCCGTTTAAGCTGGGCGATATAATCGATGCGGTAAAGCGTTTCGAAGAGAGCAGGAAAAAGGATTAAAGGGGGTACGGGTCGGTATTTTGGCCCGGTTTTCTAATAAGTTCGAACATCTTTGTAAACAGCGGCCGGAACTGTGGCAGGCAGAGGGTTAAAGCCTTCAGGGATTTTGTTGGCGATCGCCTGGCGCGCGTCTTCGGCCACGATGCCGATCTGCTTGCAGCCGCACCCGCCGTAATGGGGAAAGGAGTTGACGATCCTTTCGGGGATGAGGGCAAAGGATGGCGGAAGCGGGGGAGCCTTGCCGCTAAGCCGCTGTGGATCAAACCCGGATAGGAGGCTTTGAGACAGGGGCGAGTCGATGTCATCGGGTCCCAGGTGGTTTTGATGAAAGCCGGGGGGAGCAAAGCGGTTAAAGGTGGGCGAATCGCCTTTTTTAAGGGCTTGGGCCTCGTCAGGAAGCTTTGCCAGGGCAGGCAGACCGAAGATGTAATTGATGGTTTCGATAACTGAATTGTGATCGCCCTCGACGTGCGAGACGACATGGGTTCTGGCGTAGGGGGAGATGAGGATAAGAGGAACGCGGGAGCCCCGGGAAATCAGCCCGTTTGGACCGTAGGAGAGAAGGCGGGGCGGGACATGGTCCCACTGCCCGTCGGTTTCGTCGTAGGCGATTATGATGGCGCACCGGCGCCAAATGGGTCCATGGGAGGCGATCGCGTTAATTACACGCGCGGCCATCGCCTCGCTTAGCTGCCTGTCGGAGTAGGCGGGATGATCGTCGTCGCCGGCTTTACCC
Source organism: Syntrophobacteraceae bacterium (assembly GCA_049976905.1). Lineage (GTDB taxonomy): Bacteria > Desulfobacterota > Syntrophobacteria > Syntrophobacterales > Syntrophobacteraceae > SbD1. Next base: position 16,843 of record JBMFHI010000018.1, read on the forward strand.
GCAGCGATGGCCTGGATTTCATCGGCGGGTGTTTTGGGGTCTGTAATTACCGGCTTTGCCCCTGTGAGGTTGCAAAAGCCGCCTCGAATGTAGAATACGCCGCCATGGGGCAGGCGGTTAGCGGCCATGGCGTTAAAAAAATCCGTAAGGCCGTGCAGGCCGGCGCAAACTCCGGGCGTACCGGTTATATAGCCAAAATATTGCGGTGCGTTGTGGTGGCTCACATAGCAGGCATGGGAGGCAACCCCCGGGGGATCGGTCGCCTCGTGATCGTAGCCCTCCTGGTACCAGCCCCAGTTTACGGGCTCGGTTGCAAGGCGTTGGATGTAGGGGATGTCCTTGGCGATATCGGGCAGATCGAACTTTGGATCGCGGTTAGCCCGCATTATCCTGGAGATGTCCTTACCCTGAAAAGTCAGAGGAAGGGCGGCAAAGGTGAGGTTTGCCGCGATGTTGTCGTTACTGTAGTTTTCGCGTGAAGCGGCGGGTTGCCTGTCAAACCGGGTGGTATCAAACTGCGAGCCCCAGAAGGGCTGGCAATCACATGTAATCGGCGGTCCGTTCAAGATACCGGCGTTTTGGCCAACCTTTACAGGCAGGCCCTTAGCCGCGCGGGGATGCTTTACCCACTGGGTCTGGCCCACCTGGCCCGAGAGCATTGCAATGGCGTTGGGCGTGGAGGGGCCATCCTCTGTCGAGAAGATATTGTCAAATATGGTGAAGCGGCTTGCATAGAGCCAGAAAAAAGGGATGGTGTCACAGTCGATGTGAGACATTACGAGGCGGGCAAACTGGGTTCCTTCCTCTTCCCGGGCCGCGGTCGGCATGGCGCCGGGCCCTCCGGCAAACCTTCGGTACTCGCGTTGGGCATAGCCGTCCATCTTGGGCACCCCGCCTTTTATGTCATACTTTGCAATCATGCCCGCGTTCGAGTGATCGACGGAGTCCATGACGCTCGAATTTTGTCCGGGACCAAGGCGGAAGGGCCAAACCGTAACGGTTGCCCCTGAGACATTGTCGGTGTAGGTCTGGATAAATCCGGGAGTATGGCGGGAAGAGCGGGGTTTAAGGCCATCGGAGTAGATGCCGTTAACACCGGGAAAGGTACCGTATTCGTTGTCAAAGGAGTGGTTTTCATTAAAAATGATGAAAACATATTTTATTTTTTTACGCAGCAGTTTCACAAGCTCTGCCCGCTTCATGCGCGGCTCGCGCGCCGGGTCGATAAAGTATGGCGCCTCGGCGCGGCTTACGTTTGGCTGAGCGCTTACTTGAGGGCGGCCAAATCCGAACGCCGCCGGCATAAAAGCCCACTGCAGGAAGGAAACTGTCAGGATACATGCATTAACGGATCTTTTTAGTCGTCTCATAGGGCTTGCTCCAAAATAGGAGAGATAAAATAGGGCCGGGTTAGCCTCTTTTCTCTCACCCGGCCGCCCAAGTCAATTATTTCGATAGTCTTGGGCACGTGGAGCTTTATCATTTTGATTTCATTCCGCCCGGATTTCGGCTATTGAGTATGGGATTCTCAAAGCCCTTGACATGGGTGCGGGACGATTTGTCTCGCGCATCGAAGATTTTTTCGAATCGGGAAGGAATTCAATGAAAAAAACCGTTAAAATTTTATTTTGCGCCTTATTGGTGCTGATTTTAGCCTATGTAGGCTCTAGCTATTATGTAGGGCGCCAGGCTCTAAAATTCCATAACCAGTTTATTGAGCAACTAAATAGCTCAAAGGCGCTGAAAGCCACGGTCGTAGCCTACAAGAAGGGTCTTTTCAGCTCCCAGGCTCTTACGAAGCTGACTTTGGTGGATGCCCCAAAACGGAGCGCAATCAGTTTCGAGGTGGTTGACACGATTTATCACGGGCCTTTTGTCTTCCTGCGTGATCCGCATTTCCAGGGGGGCATTCGACCGGTCATGGCGGTAATCCGTACGCGACTGGCGCCGGAGGCCGGTTTAAAGAAGGCATTCGAGAAGGTCCCCGAGCTTTCCTCCGCCGAACTGCTGACCGTTCTTGGAATCGAGGGCGGTGTGAACTCCTATCTGGACGTACCCTCTTTCCACCATACGTTTACGGACAAAAAGGGTGAAACGACGGATGTCAAATGGGGGGGGCTTACCGGCAAAATCAATGTAGGCAAGAAAGCCGGAGAAGCTTTTGGCTCCTGCGACTGTCCCCTGCTGCTTGTAAGCGGCAAGGAGGGGCAGGTGAGGATGGAAGGCATGAAGGGAAGATTTGATTCCCATGCCGGGATACAGGGAATGGGGGTAGGATCGAGTGTTTTTTCGATAGGAACTATCGAGGCGATCGAAAAGGGACAGAGCATATTTTCTCTGGTTTCGCTGGAGCTCAAGGCCCAATCGAAGGTCGAGGCCGATAGGATAAACGGCTCCCTTGGCGTAAACTTTGATAAACTCAATACGGGAAAACTGGAACTGGGGCCCTTTTCCATAGCCTTGGAGGCTCGAAAGCTCGATCCGGCCGTTCTTGCAAGATTTCAAAAACTGGCTGCGGTGCTGCAGCGGGAAGAATTAAACAATGACAAGGCGGCAAAGAGCCAGATGGAGGGCCTATTGGCCAAGATGGGGGCACAGCTTCTCGCGGGGCGGCCTGAATTTGAGATAAAGCAACTGGAGCTAAGAACTAGCAAGGGAGATCTCAGCGGCAAGGCCAGTCTGGGTTTTGACGGCAAGGGGAAAAATCTTTCGCAAAACCCACTGCTGCTTTTGGCAAGTGTTGACGCAAGCGCCCAACTATCCGTTTCCCAGGCTCTATTCTACTTTTTGGCCCAAAATGAGTTACGAAAGGACGACGCTTCCGGCTCGGACCAGGCGCAAACCGACGCCCAGCAGCTGGCCGCGCGTCTTCTGGCCGCCAAATATATGGTCTCCGATTCCGGGGCTTTCAAATCCAGCGCTGCTTTCAAAAACGGGGCTCTGACCATTAACGGAAACAGGCTGGGACTCTCCAAGCTGCACTAAAGATCATTCCAAACCTCATGTCTTTTTAAGACTTTCGGGCCGGGGCCGCAAAAACGGGGTCCCGGCCCGAAAGTTTTCCAGCCTTCGTTAAGAATGCTCTCAAATAGGCTTTTAAATAACTGTAAGTTATATCGGTACCTTAAGCTATCGGCTCAGTGTAAGGACCGGCAATAAGCTGGAAAGCGATCCCGGGGCCGCGGCCTTGTATTAGGATTTCCTTTGCTTATCTTTGTTAACAAAGGAAGAAGACACAAGGAGCGCTAAATAATTTGAGGGATATTAAAAATGGTCAATCTTGATCAGCCCGCCTTAAATCCTTTCTGGTTTCATGAATGTGTAATTTTAACCATGCCCACGGGAAGGACCGCGGTAAATCTAAAGGAGATGCTTCAGATAATCGGCGAGGTAGACACGGCGGTGCTCTCTTATCACCTGTGGCAATCGCGCATGGCGATTGCTCATCCCGAGGTCGAATACCCCAACGACTTCGCCGTCTGGGCAGCCAATTCCCTCCAGGACAGCAGGCTGGCAGAAAAGCTAAGCGTAATTGATCCGTTTAACTACGAGGATATGGAGCAGATAAGGGAGGCGCTTAGCGAAGTGATCGAAGACTACATGTGGAACCTTCCGTCGGTGCCGTGGGCGAGACCGGGGTTCGAGTTCCACTTCTGCGAGGCCTCCACGGTCGTGCTGGTTCGGCCTCGGATCGTGGCGGGAACGTTTTTAGAGTTTCGAAGGGGCATAGCCGACGTTGGGATTGACTCGATATATTATCACTTCGTGGACGCGCGCTGGAGGCTAAGGAAACTCAAAACCGACGATTTTTCGATTTGGCTTCAGGACTCCTTCGGGGTGCCCGAACTGGTTGAGGCCATTCAGGGCATCGACCTGTGGTTTTTCACGCTTGAAGAGGTTCGCAAGGCCCTTCTGAAACTCCTTGACCAGTATATAGAGAAGCCCTATGACAACACGGTTGGAAGCTCTTGACCCGATCGCGGGCTCTGGCGCCGTAGACCAGTTGCGCCGCATGGCCGATCGCTTGAGGCCCACGCGGTTGGTGCACGTCAATTCGACGCGCATCGGCGGCGGAGTGGCCGAATTATTAACCGGGATCATCCCCCTTTGGAACGAGCTGGGAATCGAGACCCGCTGGGAGGTAATCGAGGGCGACCAAGCGTTTTTCGAAGTCACCAAGGCGATGCACAACGCCCTGCAGGGGTTCAAGGCAAATATCGGAAAACCGCTTTTGGACCATTATATAGAGATCAACCGCCGGAATGCGCAAAAGCTCGACTTCGAGGCCGATTATGTGGTGATAAACGACCCTCAGCCTGCCTATTTGATCGAGTTTATGCGCGAGAGGGCCCAAAAATGGATATGGCGGTGTCACATAGACGCCTCCAGGCCCGATCGCAACGTCTGGAGGTTTTTGTGGGAGGCGGTAAGAAAATACGACGCCTCGATCTTTTCCATGCCCGGTTTTGCCCGCAATCTCCCTCACCCCCAGTACCTTCTCTACCCTTCAATCGACCCGCTAAGCGATAAGAACCGGGATCTGTCCCCGGAAGAGGTCAACGCGGTCATGGACCGGTTGGAGATCGAAAGGGATAAGCCCATAATTTTGCAGGTATCGCGGTTTGATTCTTTCAAGGACCCGCTGGGAGTGATCCAGGCCTTTGAAATGGTGCATGCCCATACGCCCTGCCGGCTCGTTTTGGCCGGGGGCGAGGCGACCGACGATCCGGAGGGGCCGCGGATTTTTGCCGAGGTCCAGGAAGCAGCCCGCGGAATCCCGGACATCACGCTGCTGCTGCTGCACCCGGAAAGCCACTATGAGGTCAACGCTCTTCAGCGGGCAGCCGACATCATCGTGCAAAAGTCGGTGCGCGAGGGTTTTGGACTTACCGTTACCGAGGCCATGTGGAAGGGAAAACCGGTTATCGGCGGGGCAGCCGGAGGAATAGTGCTCCAGGTTCAAAATTTTCGCACCGGTTTTCTTGTAAACTCCCCGGAGGGCTGCGCTCTTCGGATTCGCTACCTTTTGCGCCACCCCGACGTGGGAAAACGAATGGGAAAATTTGCGAAGGAATTTGTCCGAAACTATTTTCTCGTAACTCGAAACCTCAGAGACTACCTCTCGCTTATGCTTTTGTTCCGGGGCCCGGATGGAAGCCGCAGGGGCCGGCCCGGCCGGGCGGTGGTGCTTTAGGCAAAGAGGACCGGCGGTGAATGCGTTCCCAGTTCTTGGCGCAACGTTAAAAAGCGATTCGCGTTGCGAGTTTTTCGTGTGGGCGCCGGCGGCTGAGCGCGTGGAGGTGCAGTTTTGGGAGCAGGGCCGCGAGGCAAAAGCAGCTCTTAGGAAAATCGAAAGGGGCTACTTCCACTCGGTTTTAGAAGGAATCGGGCCGCAGAGCCGCTATTTTTACCTGCTGGATGGAAACAAGCGCCGCGCCGATCCTGCCTCGCGGTTTCAGCCCGAGGGGGTTCACGGTCCCTCCGAGGTAATCGAGCAGGCTTTCCCCTGGTCCGATGCTTCCTGGACCGGCCTGGAGCTTCGAGATTACATACTATATGAACTCCACACAGGGCTTTTTACTCCCGAGGGAAATTTCGATGCTCTGATCGGCCGTTTAGACGATCTGAAACATTTGGGCGTAACGGTTATCGAGCTTATGCCCGTGGCCCAGTTTCCCGGAGAGCGCAACTGGGGCTATGACGGAACCTATCCCTTCGCCGTTCAGAACAGCTACGGGGGGCCGCGGGGGCTAAAGAGGCTGGTGAATGCATGCCACGGGCTGGGGCTGGCCGTAGCCCTCGATGTGGTCTACAATCATCTGGGGCCGGAGGGGAACTACCTGGCGGACTTCGGGCCCTATTTTACCGACCGCTATCGCACTCCGTGGGGAATGGCGCTAAATTTCGACGGCGAAGGCTCAGACGAGGTGCGCAGATATTTTATCGAAAACGCCCTCTACTGGATCGAGGGGTTTCACATAGACGCCTTGCGCCTCGACGCCCTCCATGCGATCGTGGACCGATCGGCAAGTCCTTTTTTCTCGGAACTCTCCGAAGCCGTCCACGCGCGGGCCAAGCGTCTCAAACGGCGCGTATATCTTATAGGCGAAGACGATTTAAACGAGGCGCGCATGATCGGATCTCGCGACAAGGGCGGCTACGGTCTTGACGCCCTGTGGAACGATGACTTTCACCACGCGCTTCACACGGTGCTAACGGGGGAGAAAAGCGGCTATTATGCCGATTTTGGCCGTCTTGGCCAGCTTGCCAAAGCTTTTCGCCAAGGCTTTGTCTATGCGGGAGACTATTCGGGCTATAGGCAGAGGCGCCAGGGTAGTTCTTTAAAGGGCGCAGGTCCCGAAAGGCTGGTGGTTTTCGCTCAAAACCACGACCAGGTGGGCAATCGCTTTCTGGGCGAGCGCCTTTCAAGCCTGGTCGGCTTCGAAGCGTTAAAAACGGCGGCCGCCGCTGTGATTTTATCTCCCTTTACCCCGCTTCTGTTCATGGGGGAAGAATACGGGGAGAAGGCACCGTTGCGCTATTTTGTCAGCCACACGGACCCGGCGCTGATCGAGGCGGTAAGAAGGGGCAGGCTGGCCGAGTTCAGCGCTTTTGGCCCGCAAGGAGAAGCGCCCGACCCTCAGGCGGAGGCTACCTACCTTGAGAGCAAGCTTCACGCAGAACTTGCCCGCGAGGGCAACCACAAGGTACTTCTGGGTTTCTACACGGAATTGTTGCGTCTTCGAAAAACGATACTATCTTCCAGCAAAGTGAGGGAAGTCCTGTCCAGCGGGACCCAAAAAGTGCTGCTCGTTCGTCTTGGCGGCAATCAAGAAGCCCTCGCTCTTTTTCATTTCAACGGTGCGGAAGGCTGCGCGGAACTGGAGTGGCCTTCGGGCTGGTGGCGAAAGACTCTGGACTCGGCTGAAAAGCGCTGGGGCGGAGGCGGAAGCCGCATCCCGGAGGTCTTAGGCAAAAGTTCGCCAGTCACGCTTTGCCTCGAGCCCTATTCATTTGCACTTTTTGTCGAGCTTAAAACCTTGTAGAAAAGAGGCGATTTCGCGGTCCCGGCCCCGAAGAGTCGCCCTGGAGCCGCAATGAAAGCCTCAAGGCCGCCATCGGCAACCTACCGTATTCAGTTCACCCGCAATTTCACTTTCAGCGCGGCCCGCACTCTCGTAGCCTACCTTAGCGATCTGGGCATAACGGACTTATATACCTCACCGATTTCCCACGCCCGAAGGGGCAGCCTTCACGGGTATTCGGTCACCAATCCCACCGAAATCGACCCGAAACTGGGCACGCGCTCAACGCTTGACTCTCTTGCCAACAAGCTCAAGTCGCGCGCTATGGGCCTCATAATCGACATCGTTCCCAACCACATGGCGCTAAGCCGGGACAATCCCTGGTGGATGGATGTACTGGAGAGTGGACAAGGGTCTCCGTATGCGGTTTTTTTCGACATCGACTGGCATCCGCCAAGCAAGGTACTGGAGGGAAAGGTCCTTTTGCCGGTTTTGGGCAAATACTACAGCGAGGCGCTGGAAGCGCGGGAATTCGAGCTTGTCCTGGAGGAGGGCGGATTTTCGATCAGGTATTTCGATTTGAGTTTTCCACTCGACCCCAAGTCTTATGCCCAGATCCTTACACTGCGGCTTGAAGAGCTGGAAAAGACACTGGGGGAAGCAGACCCGGCGGTTCTGGGCGTTAAGGGTCTTGTCTCCTTATGCGAGCTGCTTCCGGCGCGTTGGCTGACCAGTCGCAAAAAGGTAAGGGAGAGGCAAAGACTAAAGGAAATCTTAAAGAAAAGCCTTTGGCTGCTCTACCAGACAACGGCGACTGTAGCGCAATTTTTGGATGAAAATCTCAAAATTTTCAACGGAGGAAAGCAAATCCCGGCAAGTTTGGATCCGCTCGATAGACTGCTGTGCGATCAGCCTTACCGGCTGGCCTTCTGGAAGGTGGCCTTGGAGATGATCAATTACCGCCGGTTTTTCAGCATAAACGATCTGATAGGCATTCGGATGGAAGACGAGCAGGTTTTCGAAGCCCTGAGCCACGGGGTCCAATTGGATCTGGTCGCAGAGGGAAAGATCAGCGGGACGAGGATCGACCACATAGACGGGCTCTACAACCCGCAGGAGTATCTTTTGCGTCTAAGGAGCGCAATGAGCGAGGTCTCCAGGCAGACCGGCCTCACGCCTCATTATATAGTGGTTGAAAAGATCCTGGCGCAGGGGGAGAGCTTGCCGGAGAAGTGGCCGATATCGGGTACGACCGGCTACGATCATTTGAATATGGTAAACGGATTATTCGTGGACAGGCGGGGATATCGAAGGCTTGAAAAGGTCTATGCCGCTTTTACGGCCACCGAATCCAATGCCGCCGACATAATCTATGACAGGAAAAAGATGGTTATGGAGACCCTTTTTGGCGGGGAGGTGGAAAACCTTACCTTCTACCTGGGGCTTTTGGCTTACCAGGACCGGCAGGCCCGAGATCTTTCAAAGCGGGACATGACAAAGTCTCTGGTGGAGGTTACGGCCTGTTTGTCGGTCTACAGGACCTACATCAACAGCTACGAGATTTGCGAGCGCGACAGGGAGAGCATCGAGCAGGCCCTTAGCGAAGTTGGGCAAAGGAACCCCTCCTTAAATCCCATGGCGATTGGATTTATGCGCCGTCTGATGCTCATGGATTTTCCCACCTATCTTAGCGTCGAGCAAAAAAACGAACGGTTAAACTTCGTTATGCGCTGGCAGCAGTTTACCGGGCCCATAATGGCCAAGGGGTGCGAAGATACCGCGCTCTACGTCTACAATCCTTTGATTTCGTTAAATGAGGTCGGAGCGAGTTTTAAACCCGTATCCATCGAAGAGTTTCACGATTTTAACAGCCGGAGGCAACAACTTTGGCCTCATACAATGAATGCGACTTCGACCCACGACACAAAACGCAGTGAAGATGTGCGGGCGCGCATAAACACACTCTCGGAAATCGTCGAGGAATGGGAAGACCTGCTTGAGAGGTGGAAAATTTTAAACGCGCCTCACAAGGTCTGGGTCGACGGCGCGCCGGTTCCCGACGCCAATGAGGAGGTGTTTCTCTACCAGACGCTTATCGGGGCCTGGCCCCTTCAAACGGGCGAGATACCCGCCTTCGGCAGACGCCTTAAGGCATACATGGTCAAGGCGGTGCGGGAAGCCAAGGTTCACACCACGTGGACAGCCCCCAACAACAAATACGAGGACGGGCTGCTAAGCTTTTGCGATTCCATTTTAAGTGATTCGGTGGAAAATGAATTTCTGGCAAATTTCTTGCGGGCTCATTCGCGCCTGGCCTACTGCGGGGCGATCAACTCGCTTTCCCAGCTTCTTTTAAAGATCGGTTCTCCCGGCGTGCCCGATTTCTACCAGGGCTCGGAACTTTGGGACTTCCGGCTGGTTGATCCCGATAACCGGCGCCCGGTGGAATTTAGAAAGCGCGTGCGGCTTCTAAAGGAGCTACGCAAGCGGGAGTCCAAAAACCAGGACGGTCTTATCACAGAACTTCTTGTCGATTGGGAGGACGGGCGCATCAAGCTCTACGTGGCTTACAAGGCGCTTAATTTTCGAAGGAAACACCGGGAGATTTTCCTTGAGGGCGACTACATTCCTCTTGGCTGTTCGGGGCCGCGGGAAAAGAACGTAGTGGCGTTCCTAAGAAAGAAAGAAGATTTTTGGATACTTGTAGCGGTTCCAAGGTTTACGGCCAAACTTGGCGCAACCGGGGCCCCTACAGGAAAGCGGGTGTGGGGGGAAAGTTTTTTGACTATTCCCCCGGAAGCCCCCGTGACCTGGACCCATGTGTTTACCGGCCAGCCGGTGGAGGGCGAGGGCGGCAGGCTTTCCTTAAAACAGATTTTTGCGCGATTTCCGGTGGCGCTGCTATGGGGTGGGGAAATTGCCAAAGCCGGAAGTTAAGGGCGGGTCCAAGGAATGCCCAAACCATTCCAGAGATTGCCTGAGCCAAATCAGGCATTAACTTGCATCCAGATAAACTTCGAGTGTCTCTCGCGTTTTTGGAACTTTATCTACGCGCAAAGCTGGAGCCGAAATGAAAAAAAACGATGAAATCGGATTTGTCGATTTTGATCGCATCTATCATGCCTGGGAGTCGAATTTCACCCTCAGCATTTCCCCGCGCTCCCTGGGGATCGCTTTATTTTCCTGGGCATTGCATATGGCCATTTTGCCCGGGAAAAGAACCGAGCTGATGATGGAACTGTGGACCAAGATTTCGAGGTATTGCGATTACCTTCAGTATGCGGTAAATGAGCGGGAGTATCCTTATTGTTTTTCGCCCACCCAGGAGGACAATCGTTTTAGAGGGGCCGAGTGGAAAAGGTGGCCCTTTAACGGCCTGGCCCAGGGCTTTCTCATGATCGAGAGCTTTTGGCAAAGCGCCACGACAGGCATCCACGGTCTTTCCTGCCACCATGAAAACGTGGTTTCTTTCACGATACGCCAGATCCTCGATATCTTTGCGCCTTCCAATTTTATTTTAACAAATCCCGAAGTGCTCAACCGCACGCGCGAGCAGTCGGGGGCAAATCTTTTCCGGGGCTGGCAAAATTTCGTACAGGACTCTAACCGAGCACTCTTGCGGGAAAAACCGGTTGGCGCAGAAGAGTTCCGGGTCGGTAAAAATATCGCGGTAACTCCCGGAAAGGTAGTCTACCGCAACACGCTGATCGAACTCATCCAGTACAGCCCGACGACGGCCAGGGTGTATGCCGAACCCATTCTCATAGTCCCCGCGTGGATAATGAAATACTATATACTCGATCTTTCCCCGCACAATTCTCTTGTGAACCATTTGGTAAATAAAGGCTACACGGTCTTTATGATATCCTGGAAAAATCCGGATTCGGAAGACCGGGACATTTGTCTGGACGACTATCGGAGGCTGGGAGTTATGGCCGCGCTTGACGCCATATCCGCAATTGTACCGGAGGTAAAGATTCACACTCTGGGTTATTGCATCGGAGGCAATATACTTTCGATAGCGGCCGCGGCGATGGCAAGAGATGACGACAACCGGATAGCGAGTTTGACCCTGCTTACCACCCAGGGGGATTTTACCGAAGCCGGCGAGCTGATGCTCTTTATCGACGAATGCCAGGTGACGTACCTGGAAGACATCATGTGGTACAGGGGATACCTGGACACCAGGCAGATGTCCGGGGCCTTTCAATTGCTCAGGTCAAACGATCTTATCTGGTCGCGCTACATTCAGGATTATTTGATGGGCGAACGCAAGCCCATGTTCGATCTGATGGCCTGGAACGCAGACACCACCCGCATGCCTTACCGGATGCACAGCCAATTTTTAAGGTCTCTTTTTTTGGACAACGATCTTGCCGAGGGGCGCTACATTGTCGGAGACCGTCCGGTTTTTTTAAATGACATAAAGGGGCCCATTTTCCTGGTAGCCACGCTTCGAGATCACGTGGCGCCCTGGCGCTCGGTCTATAAATTCCTCCTGATGAACAGCGCGGAGCAGATTACCTTCGTTTTGTGCAGCGGCGGCCACAATGCCGGTATAATCAGCGAACCGGGAGGACATTCGCGCTTATTTAGAATGTCTACCAGAAAAGCGGGTGAAAAGCACATGGACCCGGATCACTGGCTTAAAAATACGCCGGAGCAAACCGGTTCGTGGTGGACGCCGTGGGTGCGCTGGCTAAACCAAAACTCCTCTTCCCGGGTAGAGCCGCCTTCAATGGGGGCGCCGGAAAAAGGGCTCGATCCGCTGGGGGATGCACCGGGGACCTACGTTTTCATGGAGTAGAGGAAACGAGGGCGGCCAAGCTTTATGCGCGTTTGATGTTGGGGTAAAAGCACACATTGCCCGGCTTATCTCCAAACCTAGTGTGGCGTTCCGTAAATTCGCCGATATTTTCCGCTACGTTGGTGGGCACGAAAACCGGTGCCCACGCTTTGAGCCGATTGGGATATCATAGAACTTAAGGGACGTCACACTAGCCTAGCGGGCAAATGGATCGGGGCGCGTCTGGATTTTTCTGATTTTCCTTTTATTTTGCTTACCCACACTCGTTTTGGGAATCGACTCGACGATCAACACTTTGTCGGGTATGCCCCACTTTGAAATAGCGCCCTTTTGGACAAAAGCTTCGAAGAAAGCCTTGAAACTTTCTTCGCAGACCTTGTCGCCGTAGCCCTCCTTAAGCTTTACAAGGGCGCAGGGCCTCTCACCCCAGACTTCGTGAGGGAGTCCGATAACCGCGGCCTCGCTTACCGCGTCGTGCATCAGGAGGATGTTTTCGATCTGCAGGGATGAAATCCACTCGCCTCCCGTTTTGATCGCATCCTTTAGCCGGTCGGTGACGCGCAGGTATCCGTCTTTATCAATCGCGCCGATGTCGGCGGTATGGAGCCATCCTCCGCTCCAGAGCTGTTCGGAAAGAGCGGGCTCCTTCACATAGCCCTGGGTAAGCCAGGGAGTTCTTGTAACGATTTCTCCAACGCTCAGGCCGTCATGGTCTACATCGTTTCCCTCAAGGTCAACGATTCTAACATCCACCAGGGGCACAGGCAGACCGGAACGGCACCGCACGTCGACCTGTTCCTCCGGGCTCCATTGGAGCATATCGGGTTTTAGATGAGCGATCGTAAGCGTTGGGCAGCTCTCCGAGAGCCCGTATCCGGTATAGGTGCTGATGCCTTTTTGCATTGCCGCCCTGCAAAGGGATTTGGAAAGAGGCGCGCCTCCGATGATGAGCCGCAATTTGGACAGGTCAACCGAGGAGGCAGCGGGGCTTTCGAGCAACAGGTGCAGCACGGTTGGAACGCAGTGCGAATGGGTAACTCCTTCCCTTGCGATGAGGCCCAGGAGCTCTTCGGGCACATAGCGTCCCGGATAGACCTGCTTTAGGCCCAGCATAACGGCAAGGTAGGGCATGCCCCAGGCATGGACGTGAAACATGGGGGTAAGGGGCATGTAGACGTCGTTGCAGGTAACGCCCGGGGTGGCAAAGGGGGCCGAAGCGGCCACGCAGAGGGTGTGGAGCACGATCTGCCGGTGGCTGAAGTAGACGCCCTTGGGGTCGCCCATGGTACCGGTGGTATAAAAGGTGGTAGCCATGGAGTTTTCGTCGAAATCGGCAAAGTCATAGTCCTCGGGGCTTTTTTCCAGCAGCGCCTCGTATTCTCCGGCTGTTTCCAGGCCGGTTTGAGGCGCGGTCCCTGAGTCTGACAAAACGACGAGGGTTTTAACCGTTTTCAGTCCGGGGCGAAGTTTTTCGATCAGGGGTAAAAAATCGGAGTGAACCAGCAGAGCCTTATCTTCGGCATGGTTTAGCGTGTAGAGGATCTGCTCGGAAGAAAGTTTAACGTTTACCGTATGCAGAACAGCGCCCATCATTGGGACAGCCATAAAACTTTCCAGGTATCTGTGGCTGTCCCAATCCATTACGCCAACGGTATCGCCCGCCTTGATTCCCAAAGACTCAAGCAGGTTTGCAAGGCGGCCGACCCGTTTATAGAGCGTTACATAGTCGTATCGTTTGATATCCCTATAGACGATCTCCTTTTGGGGCGAACACCTGAGCGGAGTATGCCACAAATGCTTTATCAAAAGCGGGTACTCGTAAGAGGACACAGTCCTTTCGATCAGCCTGGTAGTCATACTCCTCCTCCTCAGATGATGTAAGCCCTGGTTTTTAGAGACCGAAAAACACTTTCTGCAGGGTCTTTGCCGAAACTCCCAAAAGATCGAGATACATGGTAAGACCGCCGTTAAAAAATGGCCAGCCCGCACCCATGATCATGGCAAGGTCGATATCCTTTGTTCCGGCAACGATTTTTTCCTGCAAGATGAGGTCGGCTTCCCTGGCGAGGCTTTCCAAAAGGATCTCGCGGATTTCCTCGGCGCAGAAGGTCTTGTTGCCCTCCTTTACCCAGAGCTTTTCGACCTCGGGGGCCACAGTTCTGCCGTTGCCCTGAGCATAGATGTTTTTCTGCCCTGCTTCGACCATGGCCTTCAAGTTCCTGCTGATGGGAAATCTATCGCCGAAGGCCTTGTTGAGGGTCTCGTTAACGTGCAGGGCGATTGGGAGTCCGGTCATCTCGAGCAGCTGGAAAGGCGCCATGGGCAGCCCAAGAGACAGAGCCGCATCGTCAACCTCCTGGAAGGTTGCTCCCTTGTCAACTATGGAGATGCAGTCGCAAAGGTTTTTCAAAAGAATGCGGTTTACAAGAAATGCCGGAGAATCCTTTACCGAAATGGCGGTCTTCTTAAGCTTTTTGGCCACGTCGAAAGCGGTTGCAACGGCGGCATCCCCGGTCTTTTCGCCCCTTATAACCTCGATCAGGGGCATAAGGGCCACGGGGTTAAAGAAGTGAAATCCAACGACCCGCTCGGGGTTTTTGAGCTCGGAGGCCATTTCCGTAACGCTCAAAGAGGAGGTGTTGGTTGCGAGGATGGCTTCGGGTTTAAGGACCGACTCGGCTTCGGCAAACACCTTCTTTTTGACCGACATTTCCTCGAAAACGGCTTCTATTACGAAATCGCAGTCGGCAAAGTCGGCAATGTCGAGGGTGCCGCGAACGAGGCTGCCAAGATAGTTGGCACGGGCCTGGGTGATTTTGCCCTTCTGAACGCCTTTTTCGAACTGAGCGCGAACGAAGGCCACGCCCTTATCGATGAACTCCTGCTTTACGTCTTTCATAACGACGGGCAGGCCCATGCGATGGATGAAAAAGTGGGCGAGCTGAGAAGCCATGAGTCCGGCGCCAAGCACGCCGATCTTGCTTACCTTCTGCGGTTTAACCTCCGGAACGCCCTTGGGTTTTTTTGCATAGCGGTTGACCAGGTCGAAGGAATAAATCGAGGCCTTGCACTGGCGGGTTCTTATGAGATCTCCCAGGGCCTTGTTTTCTTCATCGAAGCCCTTGTCGATGTCAGAGGTACAGGCACCCTTGATCAGTTCCAGGGCGCGATAGGGCGCGGGAGCGGCTCCGTGAACTCTTGAGTCCACGAATTCGCGCGCCTTTTCGATAAGAGCGTCCAGGCCGTCAAAGGAAACAGGCTGCCTTTCAACCTTTTCGGTTCCCGAAATGATTCCCTGCAGGAAGGCAAGGGACTGGTCGAGGAAATCGGCGGAGTCGAGCAGCCTGTCGGCGAGTCCGAGTTCGAAGGCTTCCTTTGCGCCGATCATCCGGTTTTGCCTCAAGGCGTTATATATTACGAGCTGGAGAGTTTTCTCCGGTCCGATGAGCTTGGGGGTGAGCGTGCAGCCTCCCCAACCCGGGATGAGGCCCAGAAAACACTCGGGAAACCCTACCGCTGCCACGCTTTTGGAAATCGTTCGGTATTTGCAGTAAAGCGATATTTCAAGACCGCCTCCCAGGGCCACGCCGTTTATCGCGGCCAAGGTTGGAAACTCAAACTCCATAAGGCGCTTCAATGCGTCGTGGCCCGCTTTTCCAACCCCATAGCCCTGTTCGAAGGTGGAAATGAAGGGCACCTGGCTAAGATCGGCCCCGGCGGCAAAGATATAGAGTTTGCCGGTCAGCATCAAGCCCTTTACCCCGTCTTCGGCCTTTACGCGGTCGATGGCCTGGCCAAGGGAAAGGAAGGCTTTCTCGCCAAAGACGTTTGGCTTTTTGTAGTCAAGACCGTTATCCATCGTGAGGATAGCTATTTTTCCAACCGGCGAGTTGTAGAACTGCGTATAAAAAATGGTAATCGGTTCGGCCATGATAAACTCCCAATAGTTTTTAGTGACTCTTTGACCGGTGACCGGCTGGTTGCACCCGGCCACCGGCTGGTATCGAGCTGTTTATTTACAGTTTTCCCAAATGGCGGTTGCGCCCTGTCCAAGGCCTACGCACATGGTGGTCATGCCGTAGCGAAGGTTCGGATTTTCGGCGAACTGGTTGAGAAGATGGATGACCAGCCTGGGGCCCGAGCCCGCGAGGGGATGGCCGAAGGCGATCGTGCCTCCGAGCGGGTTCATCCGATCGTCGTTGGGAAATTTTAGCCCGAATTCCTTCATGAATATAATGGCCTGGACGGCGAAAGCCTCATTGAGCTCTATAATGTCCATATCAGCCATGGAAAGGCCGGTATTTTGCAAAGCCTTTTTGGTGGACGGGATCGGCCCGTAGCCCATTATTTCGGCTTTTACCCCCGCATAGGCGTAGCCCTTTAATTTGAGACCGCCCTTGATGCCGAGTTCTGCGGCCTTATCGGCGCTCATGAGAAGGACCCCCGAGGCTCCGTCGTTTAGGCCCGAGGCATTGCCCGGAGTAACTTTCCCCTGGATGCGAAAAGGCGTCTTAAGGGTAGCAAGCCCTTCCATGGTCGTTTCCGGCCGGGGCTGCTGGTCACGGTCTGCTACCACCCAGCCCTCTTTGCTGTAAACGGTCATGGGAACAATCATTTTCTGGATCTTTCCATTCGCATAAGCCCTGGCGGTCTTTTGCTGGCAATGGATAGAGTACTCGTCGGCCATTTCCTTGGTGATCTCCGGGAACATGTCGTGGAGGTTTTCGGCCGTTTTACCCATGTTCATGGCATCCAGGGACACCAGCTTGTCGGAGAGAAAGCGCGGATTGGGATCGGCTGTTGCCCCCATCGGATGGTGGCCCATGTGCTCGACGCCCCCCGCAATGGCAACGTCGCAAGCCCCAACGGCTATTTCAGAGGCCGCAGAGGTTACGGCGGTAAAACCGCCCGCGCACATCCTGTCGATCGAATAGCCCGCGCAGCTATCGGGCAGCCCGGCCAGAAGAGCGGTCGTTCGGCCCATCGTAAGCCCCTGGTCGCCTTCCTGGGTGGTTGCGCCCCAGATATTTTCCTCGATCATTTCGGGTTTGACCTTGGGGTTACGACGCATCAGCTCCCGAATGACCCTGACAACCATATCGTCGGCGCGCGTATTCCAAAAAATGCCCTTTTCCCCCGCACGACCGAAGGCCGTTCTAATTCCATCCACCACAACAACGTCTCTGGTTTTCATCAGCCTATTCTCCTTGTTTGTGATCTAGTCGGCAAATGCGATCTCGGGTATTTCGAGGGGGGATTTGTCGTCGTTCATAATGCCACGGGCCTTTCCGGACGCCTGGGTAAGAACCTGGTTGATGAAGTAGCGGGCCGAGGCGATTTTGCCGTAATAGAATGCGGCGTTGCGGTTTTCGGCAACGATTTTTTTCTGGGCCGCTTCATCCTTTGCGCCCTGCTGGGCATAGATTTCGCTCAGACGCTTGGAGGCGATCCCGGCTTGCCAGAGGAGCAAAAATCCGATGACGACGTCTCCGAAAAGATCGAGGTAGGGCTTGGCGTTAAGGACCGGAACCATGTAGTCGGCCGTAATGCCCTTAAGGGCAAAGAATTTGGAGACCTGAATGAGGCTTTCCTGGGCTTCGTCGTAAATCTTGAAAAGGTCGCGCAGGCTAAACTCGTCGCGCACCTTGCCAAGAACTTTATGAATAGCCTTCATGGCGTTTTTAAGAAGCAGTCCCTGTTTGTAGGTGAGCTTTCGGCCAACCAGATCAAGGGCCTGAATTCCGTTTGTGCCCTCGTAGAGCGAGGCGATCTTGCAGTCTCTCATGAACTGCTCGACGGGATATTCCTGGATGAAGCCGTAGCCGCCGTAGACCTGGATCGCGGTCTCGCACACCCTGAAGCCCAAATCGCTTCCAACCGATTTGCAAATCGGAATCATCAGATCCACATAGCCCTGGAAAAGTTCCTTTTCCTCTTCGTTTTCCGAGCAGCGCACCCGGTCGATGCAGTAGGCGGCAAGGTAGAGCATGGCGCGCATGCCCTCGGTGCTGCTTTTCATCGAAAGGAGCATGCGTCTTACGTCCGGGTGCTGGATAATGGGCACCCTGGGCGCATCGCCGTCTTTCATTCTCTCCACAGCCGAGCCCTGGAAACGCTCCTTGGAGTATTGCAAAGCGTGCAGATAGGCCGCGGTGCCATGGCAAAGCCCCTGCATGCCGACGAAAAGGCGGGCTTCGTTCATCATGTCGAACATGATTTTCATGCCCTTGTTTTCCTCGCCCATGAGGTAGCCGATGCTTCCGCCGTTTTCACCGAAGTTGAGCACGCAGGTGGCCGAGCCGTGAATACCCATCTTGTGTTCGATGCCCGCGCATGCCACATCGTTTTCGACCATCTGGCCGTTTTCGGTGGGGCGAAGTCTTGGGACGAGGAAAATGGAAATTCCCCTGGTTCCGGCCGGAGCGCCCTCGATGCGGGCAAGCACCATGTGGATGATGTTATCGGTAAGATCGTGCATGCCCGAGGAGATAAACATCTTCGAGCCGGTTATGGTAAAGGTGCCGTCGGCATTGCGAGTGGCTTTGGTTCTAAGATTTCCCACATCGCTTCCAGCCCCTGGTTCGGTAAGACACATAGTTCCGCCCCATTCGCCGGAAAACATCTTCTCCATGTAGATGTCCTTTAGCTCAGGGGTGCCGTACTGCTCAAGAAGCCTCGCGGAGCCGTGGGTCAGACCCGGATACATGAGAAGAGACCAGTTGGCCGCGCCCATCATTTCAACGCAGGGCTGGCCTACGACCAGGGGCAGCCCCTGGCCTCCAACATCTTGAGAATCCGACATAGCCAGCCATCCGCCCTCCTTGTGAAGACGATAGGCCTCATGGAAGCAATCGGGAACCTTGACCTGGCCATTTTCGAAACGGCAACCCTGCTGGTCCCCCAGTTTGTTGGCGGGATAGAAAACCCGCTCGGAGAGCTTGGCCGCCTCTTCTATGACCATCTCGAAGGTTTCCTTGGAAAACTCCGAGTACAGGGGGGACTTGCAAAGCTTCTCTTCAATGTTCAGTTGCTCGTAAAGGATAAACTTCGCGTCTCTTTCATCAATGAGCAGCTTCATCGACTTCTCCTTATTATCTTCTAATTTAATGTTTTGCCGGGTCCGCCCTCGGCGCCCAGGCCCCGTTCGCAAAGTACGCTCACCTTCGGCCCAATGCCGTTGGTAATAAGCTCGACCAGCTGGTCGGTAAGTGAGACCAGATTATATTTCATGCCCGACATCACCCAGGTTGAGACCACCTCGTCGAGGGTCCCGAAAATAAGATGGGTGATAAGCCCGGCAGACACTTCCCTTCGAAAGGCTCCCTCTTTTCGGCCAAATTCGACAATTTCCCGGATGAGGCCCAGATAGAGCTGAAGACCGCCCTTTACTCCCCGGCGCATAAACCGGCTGCTCTGGCGCAGCTCGACCTGAAAACAGGCCGCAAGGTCGGGGTCGGCCTGAAATCCTGAGAGGTGCATGCGCACAAGGCATTCGAGCCGCGAGCAGGCGTCCTGCTTTTGCTCGACCGCGGCGCGAAACCTCGAGACGAATTCTTCGGTTCTTACCTCAAAGACCGAAATGAGAAGGTCTTCCTTGTTTTTGAAATAGAGGTAGACGGTACCCGGAGCAAGCCCGGCCTCCTCGGCTATCTGGGAGACCCTGGCTTTAAAGAAGCCTTCCCTGGCGAATACTTTAACGGCCGAGTCCAGAATCCGCAGCCGTTTATCAGCAGTTTTAACGCGCATGAGGAAAGCCTTTGGTGAAAGGGTTCGCTTCTTAAATGAATGAATCATCATTCATTTAAGAAGCTTCATATACCCTCTCTTTTCTTGTGTCAAGAAGATTTTGAAAGTTTTTTTAACCGACGGAAATTTTCGGTGTTTTTACGGGGAGGGCGCGCTCTTTGCGCGCGGGGTAAGGAGGGCGAGCCGGCCCCTCTTGTCCGATTGTGGGAGTATTTTTGAGGCAAAAACAAATCCTTTCGAGCAAGTGGGGGTAAGTTAGGGAGCCTTAGCTAATAGTCGTCCGAATGGAGTCTGGAGGTTAAGGTAATTTATGGGGGAGGAAAATCTTTTAAGTGCTTAAATACAATTTTATTTACCTTGAGCGTTCTTTGAAATAATATTAATCCACCATGGAGCCTCAAATTACAGATAATTGGAAAATTTTACAGCGGTTTTTGCCTGAGGGCTGGGAGGCAAAAGCGCTTGAGCTGGGTGCTTTGGCCAGGAGGCGAAAGATCGACTCGGCCCAGACCCTTCTAAGGGTTTTGATGATGCATCTGGCGGAGGGGCTCTCGCTTCGCGCGACCGCGGCCCGCGCAAGGCAGGAAAATCTTTGCCACATAAATGACGCGGCGCTTTTGCATCGGCTAAAAGTCTCCGAGCAGTGGCTGCACTGGATGTGTTTTGAGACTTTCAACCACATGTATGGGGGCGGGAGCCGCCAAGAGGCGGGGCACACCTTTCGCAGCCGCCTGGTTGACTGCGCTGCGGTAAGCGAGCCGGGAAGCACGGGAAGCACTTATAGAATCCATTATTCTCTGGGACTGCGCAATCTGCGCTGCGACACCTTCCGGATAACCCGCCCGGAGGCGGGCGAGGACTTTAAGCACTTCGATATCGTGGCGGGCGACCTTGTTCTTGCCGATGGGCGCTACTGCGCGCCGGAGGGTATCGCGGAGGTCCTGGCAAGGGGCGCGCAGCTCGTTATGGACTTTAGAAGTTCGGGGCTCGCGCTTTTAAGCAGGGACGCGGGAGCTTTTTTGCCTCTAAAAGACCCCGGGCTGCCCGGAAACCTTGAGTGCGCCGATTGGGACGTCTTCTTTCGTCTTCCCGGAAAAGATGGGCTTCAGAAGGGCCGTCTTCTGGCGGTAAAAAGAAGCGAGGAGGCGGCGCGGGAGGCGAGAAAAGAGCTAAAGGCCCTATCCGTAAAGCGGGAGCTCTCAGCCCGGCGCCTGGAGTGCGCCGGCTACGTCTGGGTGTACGCAACAAGCAGCCGGCATTCCTTAAAAGCCCGCGATATCCTGGAGATCTACCGGCAGGGCTGGCAAACGGGGCTTAGGCTAAAGAGGCTAAAGGGGCTTCTTGCAACCGGCTACATTCCAAAGCGAAGCGAGGAGATCGGGGTTTCCTGGCTTTACGGAAAGATGCTCGCCTGTCTTCTGGTGGAAAGATACCACCAGGAGGCTCACTGTTTTTCGCCCTGGGGATATCCCCTATAATAAATAAAGTAATAGCTTTAGTAAATGAGTGTTATTTAAGCTCTTTACTCCAAAGACCTTCCCCTCGGGGGTTTTCCGTAACCGGGAAGCCTTGCCGATGTTTCGATCCCAGCAGGCGCGCTAAGAGCATAACTCTATTGGGTCTTTTTGGGGAAACCCGGGCCGAAGGCCATCGGGAGCTTAGCCGCCGCCCTCAAGGCCTGGACATAAAACTTGCGTATTCAACTCTCAAGTTATACATTTCCCGCGTGTTGCAAGGGGGGGCACCTTTTGCATCAAGTTTCGGCGCCTTTTAGGGAGCCTTTTGGACCCTGTTTTTGGTAAGCCATGCCGGGGCGGGCGCTTTAATCGATAGAGATGGAGAGGTTTTCCGAATTGAAGAATAGAACCGGGGTTTATCTGATCGGCGCCCTGGGATCGATCGCTACGACGGTTGCGGCCGGGGTGATCGCATTTCGAAAGGGGCTAATCGATACAAGAGGCATGATCACTGCCACGCCGCTCTTTGAGGGAATCGAGCTGGTGGAGACCGCCGAGCTGGTCCTTGGGGGCTGCGACATACGGGGAGCGAAGTCTTCGAGGGAGGGCGCGGGTGAGTTGGATGAGGTGATGGGAGTAAGTCCCCGGATCCTTCAGGCGATCGAGGGGGAACTTTTAAAATACCGTGCCGGCCTCGATACGGGAGTGGCCATTAACTGCGGCGAGGCGATCGAGGCATTGGGCGGCAGGGGAAAGAGTCCAAAGTGCGCGCTTAGAAAAGAGATCGATACAATTCGTCAAAAAATCCGTAACTTCCGGCAATCCAGGGGGCTCGATACGGTTGTTGTGGTAAATCTTGCATCCACGGAACCGCCCCTGGAGCTTGAGGCCTGCCACGATAGCCTTGATCTTTTCGAAGAGGTTCTGGAGGCAAACGAGAGGCAAAAGATACGGGCGAGCACTTTATATGCCTACGGGGCGATTTCGGAAGGCTGTCCCTACATAAATTTTACTCCTTCCAACGCAGCGCTTTTCCCCGCCATGATCGAACTTGCCTCAGGCACCCGCACGCCGGTAATGGGAGATGACGGAAAAACCGGAGAGACTCTTGTCAAAAGCGTTCTGGCGCCCCTTTTTACCTGTAGAAATCTGGAAGTGCTGAGCTGGATGGGGTTTAACATCCTTGGCAATATGGACGGGCAGGTGCTCGACAATCCCGACAATATGGAATCAAAGATCAGGACCAAGGACCAGGTGCTTTCCAAAATTCTGGGCTATAGTCCCCATTCCAAGGTAAAGATCGACTACGTGCCCTCTCTTGGCGACCAGAAAACCGCCTGGGACTTTATTCATTTCCGGGGCTTTCTGGACTCGAAAATGTCGCTGCAATTTATCTGGCAGGGCTTTGATTCCATTTTGGCCGCCCCGCTTGTCCTGGATATGGCGCGGCTGGGCGAGCTTGCAAAAACAAGGGGGGAGGCAGGGCTCATGCCCCAGCTCTCATCCTTTTTCAAAGCCCCCATCGGCGCCGATCTCCATAGCCTTCCCGAACAGTTCGGGTTGCTTGCCGACTACGCCAAAAAGGTAAGAGGGGCTTGCCGCGACGTATCGGCCCCTGGGGCTGCCAAGGTTTGAGAGGGGCAAAACCGTCCGGTTTAGCCGGCAGGAGATATTCTTTTATCCAAGAGGAAAGGTTGAAAATGAAACTTGCCTTCAGCTCCAACGGGTTTGTTCGCTACAGCTTGCTTGAAACGATTCGTCTGCTGGCGCAAGCCGGTTACTCGGGTATCGAAATAATGGCGGATGCGCCACACGCCTATCCTCCCCATCTTGGGCAAAAAGAGATAAAGGAAATTCGTCTGGCTCTTGAGCGCAACCGGATGCAGATCTCAAACCTCAGCTCCTTTATGCTCCGGGCCATAGGCGATATTTATCATCCCTCCTGGATCGAAGCCGACCCCGCACTTCGAAGCAAACGCATCGAGCACACCATAAATTCCATAGAGCTGGCCCACGAGCTTGGGGCGGAAACGATTTCCACGGGCCCCGGAGGTCCCCTTGACGGCATGGAGCCCGAGGGGGCAATGAAGCTTTTTCGAGATGGGCTAAGGCAAATCGAATCTTTGGCGGCAAAACGGAAAGTGAAGGTGCTGATCGAACCCGAACCCGAGCTGATGATCGAAAACAGCGATCAATTCAAGGAGTTTTGCAAGGACATGAACCCCGAGATTTTTGGGCTAAACTTCGATATAGGTCATTTTTTCTGTGTGTGGGAAGACCCCGCGGCAAAGATAGTGGAGTTAAAGGACTACATCGGCCATTTCCATCTCGAAGACATTGGCCGCTCGAGGGTGCACCACCACATTCTTCTGGGCGACGGCGCGCTGGACTTCGATTCTATTTTCGCCGCGATGGAAAAAATCGGCTATACCGGTTTTGTGACCGTGGAGCTCTACACCTATGAAGACAGGCCGGTGGAAGCCGCAAGGCACGCAGTGGATTTTCTTAAAAATTCCCCCTGCGGGGCGCGTCATTTTTTCAGCTAGTGTTGCGCTCCGTAAATCCAAAGCAGAGGGTCTGCGGTAAGGTCCGGGGAATGGACTTTTACAAAAAGGCTAAAGAGTGGTGTTTACTTCTGGGCGGAGTTAAGGCTCTCCACGGTTTCGATCAGATCGGAGCGGCAATTTAGAAAACAGTCAACGAGCTTTGGGTCAAAGCAGGCGCCTCTGCCTTTGCTGATTTCATCAAAGGCATCCTTTGGCGTCCAGGCATCCTTGTAGGGCCGCTTGGAGGTAAGTGCGTCAAACACATCGCAAATTGCAACGATCCTTCCCGCAAGGGGAATATCTAATTGTGCCAATCCCTGGGGATAGCCGGAGCCATCCCATTTTTCATGATGCGTAAGCGCGATCAGCCCTCCCATTTTTATGAGCAGGGATTCATGCCCGGACAAAATCTCCGCGCCAATGGTCGTGTGGGTTTTCATTATCTTCCACTCTTCGGCATCGAGGGGGCCGGGTTTTAGCAAAATAGAATCAGGAATGCCGATTTTACCGATATCATGCATGGGGCTTGCATTAAAAATCAACTCGGCTGTTTCCTCATTGCAACCGGAGGCCGAGGCCAAAATCCGGCAAAGATGGCTAAGCCTTTTTATATGCAGTCCTGTTTCATTATCCCTATATTCCGCCGCGCGTGACAAACGGTAGATAATTTCAAGCTGGGTGTCCCTGAGTTCCTTTGTGCGCTCCTTTACTCGAGAATCAAGGATGCGATTTTGATTGGCATAGGCGAGCATGGCATGTCGTAACGATAGATGGGTATATACTCTGGCTCTTAGTTCAGGAACCCGGAATGGCTTAATGATATAATCGACGGCACCGAGATTAAATCCTTTTGTAATGGATTCGGTATCATCCAATGCTGTTATGAATATAACAGGGATTGAACTGGTTAATGGATCGGATTTTAATATTTTGCATACTTCAAATCCATCCATTATCGGCATAATAACATCGAGTAATATAAGGTCCGGATTATTTTCCCTTGCCTGAATAAGTGCGCTATTACCATCCAAGGCTACGCTTAATCTGTAAGAGCTGCCAAGAAGCGAAACTAAAAGATCAACATTTGTTTTTGTATCGTCTACAATCAAAATTCTGCTGTTGGATATATCGACCTGCATGTTAAATCCGTTTAAATAGGTAGTTTTTCCCCCGTGGTTCTCTTGGACGTGCACAGAATTCTTTTACCGGAGCGGCGACATCCATGCTGCCGAGTGAGTCCAATTTGCCTCACGCGAAGACGCGAAGCCACGAAAACAACCAGAAAAGCTTCCCGCCAAAAGGGAGGCGAAGTTGCATCTCTTCTAGTGTGACGTCCCTTAAATTCGATGATATATAATTAGGCCACACAGGGCTTTCCCGTGTAGGTCCATTTGAA
>JBMFHI010000019.1:0-41077 GCA_049976905.1 Syntrophobacteraceae bacterium
AGGAACATGTAATGCAAGACGTGTTGCACCTTCCACAACCGATGCAACGGGCGGAGTATTCTTTCCAGAGTTCATGCTGAAAAAGCTCGACAGTTATGGCCGCCACCCCGGGCAAACGCACCTCTTTTGAGTTTTTCTCGATAAAGCGCGCCTCGAAGGGCTTTTGTGCCAATCCGGCAAAATAGGGTTCAAACTCCCGGCTTTTCACATCCACCAGGATTTCATCCCCAAACCTTAGCGCCACATCCCACCGGTCGGTTCTGTTGGCGTTCATGGAAACGCAAAAGCAATTGTCAAAGCCGGTTGTGCACTCGATCATGAAAAAGCGCACCTTGTCCCGGCGCCTTTTATAGTAGAAATCCTCCAGAGGACCGTTTTTAAGGAAAATAGCGTCGAGACGGTCTATCCCGTTGATATCGCACGGTCTGAGGAAAATAGCAGTTTTCTTCTCATCTATCTGAGGCTCGGTGGTCTCGCCCTCGCAAAAGCGGAAAAGGGTCTCCCTTACGGGATAAAATATTTCCTTGGGAGAAAAGTAGCTCTTGCGGTTAAGCTCGAGGTCTTCAAAGCAGCGGACCTCCTTGTAGGTTATCCTGTCCGTATCCGAAAGGGCGCCCCCGTCAACATCCACCGCAGGTCCAAAAACCCGGTATTCAACTTGTAGCCGAGCCAGGAAACTGTCGAACTGTTCCCTCGACAACTGGTATCCCATTTGCGGCCTCCTTCGAGCCTGAATTTATACGTTCAAAAAGTAGAGTAACCTTACACTATTTTTTCTTCCAATGCCTTTGACTTAGGTCAATCCCGGCCGCAAAATTAACCCAATGTGACGGTAAAAGTTGTGCCCTCGGTCCCGGAGCGAAAGGAAATCCGCCATCCGTGGATGGTTTCGAGGATGAGTTTTGCGGCATAGAGTCCAAGGCCCGTACCCTCTTTTTTACCGTGCGTTACATAGGCGGAAAAGATAAGGTCGCGCAGCTCTTCGGGGATCGGTTTTCCTCCGTTATGGATCTCGATCACAGGGACTTTATTTTCGCCTTCCCGAAGGCTCATTTCAACCGCATTGGAAGAATCTTCGGCTTCGACCGCGTTTTTTAACAGGTTTTCGATCGCACGCTCAAACAGTTGCCTGTCACCCTGAACGGCAATACCTGGCTCGGCGCGGTCGTTAAAAACGACTTGCACTCCCCTGGCTGCCGCAAAGGGCTGCATGTGTTGGGCTTTAAGACGTAAAAGCTCGGCCAGCTCGATCCTTTCATCTTTTCGTTTGTATTCCCCTGTCTCCAAAAGAAGGAGTTCCTTGGTGGAGTCGAGCAGGTCAATCAACCCCTTGGACTCACTCAGGATTATATCTGTATAGGTTGCGGCCTGCGATTTTTCCACAGCCCCCAGGCCCTTTGAGAGCCTCTGGGCGGCAAGACAGACGATGACCAGCTTGTTTTTTAGATCGTGGTAGGTGATGCGCTCAAACCTTTCCCGCATCACCTCGTAGCGCTTGCGCAACCCGATATCCCGCACAAGAGCCGTAATAAAGAACTGCCCATCGTCTAACTTGACAAGCGAATGAGTGAGTTCAAGGGGAAAGATTTCCCCGTTTTTTCGGATTCCTTCGAATTCATGGGGCTCGGAGACGTAGGAGTCGCGGGTGTCGATGGAACTCAAAAAGGCTTCGTAGCCCTCCCGGTGTCTTTGGCGATAGGCAGGGGGTATAATGGCCTCCAGACCCGCTGCTTCTATTTGCACCTTGTCATAGCCAAACATGGTCTCGGCCATCTTGTTCCAGATCACGATTTCTTTGTTCCGATCAACCGTAATCAAAGCATCCGAAAGGGAGTCCACTATCTGATCGAACACGGGATAGTTCATGGTTTGCTCCAAAGGGGAGTTGGCTGGAGGAGTCTTTCTCACGCAAAGACGAGAAGGCGCGAAAAAAGAAATTTTTTATGGTTTAAGAATGAGGAACGGGAGCGACGGCGGCCGTTGCAAAAGCGCCTCCGACGCCATCGATGCTTTTTACCCGATCCTCAATCTCAGTCCATGGTCTTTCTCACCGGGCGGCAAGAAAGAAAACCGGTTCAAGCTCCCTTATCGTGGGTGAGCGCGATCTTTTCAAACATTGTGAGCAGTCCAACGGCCAGGGTATATAAACCTCCGATGGAAAGGTTTTCGTTTGCCGACTCATCGAAAAAAAGGCTAAGGGAAGAATCGAGATCGCCTTCCTTTTTCCAGTAGCTGATGAGCATGGGCACTTTGGGCAGGGGATGGACCACTACGGAAATATCGGAGTCGAAACTGCCCGGAGACGACTTTCCATCGAAAATATCGACGATCAGCTCAAAGAGCTCCGTGTGTTTATCCACAAGCTCTTTTAGGGGCTTCTCGCACCTTTGGGCAAAAAGGGCAGCACGGGCAGCACCCTCTTTTAATTCCCGGAAAGGGACCCATTTGCCAACCGGATCAACCCCGGCGCCGTTGGCGACGTAGTCCAACAAGGGAATCAGCACCCAGCGGTTATTGTGACACTGCGAGGTCATATTGCCGTTTGAGTCGAGAAAGAAATCCTTGCCAAGACATCTTACGGCCAGCCTGCCGCCATCGTATACGGCGCCGAGGCGATCGGCCAGAAGAGCCTGATCGGCCCCGGCTATCCGGCTGCGCAACGCATCCAGCTCCCGCTCGCCTTCGCCCTTATCGGCCCCCTCCGGCTCGGAGCCTTGACTCAGTTTCTCCATTACGGCCCGGTCCAGGTGAGGGCAATCCTTTGGAACCTTGTCCCCGCGCATGAGCGCCGCGGCAAAAGCCAGACAAGTCAGCGCGCCGCATTGCCGGCAGTTGGTCTTGGGCAATAGCTTATAGATTTCCAAATGATTGAGCTTAGGCATGATTTCCTCTTAAAAGCGTCTCTCAATACCGGTACTGATCCCTCTTAAAGGGGCCCTGGACCGGCACACCGATATAGGCGGCCTGTTCGGGCTTAAGGGTAGTGAGCCTTGCTCCAAGTTTTGTGAGATGAAGCCTTGCCACTTCCTCATCGAGTTCCTTGGGCAGGCAGTAGACCCCGATTTCCCGCTTGTTGGTCCAAAGATCTATCTGAGCCAGAGTCTGGTTGGTAAAAGAGTTGGACATCACAAAGCTTGGGTGGCCGGTTGCGCAGCCAAGGTTTACGAGGCGGCCTTCCGCCAGGATATAGATGCTGTGGCCGTCGGGGAAAAGATATTTGTCCAGTTGGGGCTTAATGTTGATTTTCTCGACCCCGGGGGTCGTATTGAGCCTGTCGACCTGGATTTCGTTATCGAAGTGGCCGATGTTGCAAACGATGGCCTGGTCCTTCATATGGATCATGTGCTCGGCCGTAATGACGTCCCTGTTGCCGGTAGCCGTGACAAAGATATCGGCCAGGGGAAGCGCGTCTTCGACCGTCATTACTTTGTAGCCTGCCATGAGGGCCTGAAGAGCACAGATGGGATCTATTTCGGTTATGATCACCTGGGCCTTATGGGCCGAGAGAGCCTGGGCCGAACCCTTGCCGACATCGCCAAAGCCGCATACGACAGCGGTTTTGCCCGCGACCATGACGTCTGTGGCCCGCTTTATGCCGTCAACCAAAGATTCCCTGCAGCCGTAGATATTATCGAATTTGCTCTTGGTAACCGAATCGTTTACGTTTATGGCCGGAACAAGGAGCTTTCCTTCCAGAGCCATCTGGTAGAGACGATGGACGCCCGTTGTGGTTTCCTCGGAAACGCCCCGCCATTGGCTCACCACACGGTGCCAAAATCGCGGATCCTCCTGGAGTGTGGTCTTTAATAAAGCGTTTACAATCTGGAGTTCCTTGTTATCGGTTGGTTCGTCGAGCAGAGACGGGTTTTCTTCGGCTTCATAGCCCTTGTGGATAATAAGGGTCGCATCGCCTCCATCGTCTACGATCAGGTTGGGACCGCTCCCGTCGGGCCAGGTAAGTGCCTTCTTCGTACACCACCAGTATTCTTCCAAACTTTCACCCTTCCAGGCGAAAACGGGTGTGCCGGTTTGGGCTATAGCCGCGGCCGCGTGGTCCTGGGTCGAAAAGATATTGCACGAAGCCCACCTGACATCGGCCCCCAGGACTTTGAGGGTCTCTATCAAAACGGCGGTCTGAATGGTCATGTGCAGACTTCCGGCAATCCGGGTGCCGGCCAGGGGACGGGACGGGCCATATTTTTCTCGGGTAGCCATAAGGCCGGGCATCTCGTGTTCGGCCATCTCTATTTCACGGCGTCCATAACCGGCAAGGGCCAGGTCTTTGACTTTGAAATCGGCTTTGTTATCCATCGCCACTTTTTTTACTGCATTGGTACTCATTTAATTCTCCTGATCATCGATTACGCGACAGCTCTAATACCTGCAACCTTTTGCAGCTCCGCGGCCTTGTCGGTTTTTTCCCACGGAAATCCATCGCGGCCGAAATGGCCGTAAGCCGCGCTTTGCCGGTAGGACCAGCCCGATGGACTTAGAAGCTTTAGAGAGTGGATCAAGGCTGCGGGCCGAAAATCGAAGAGGCCGCTTTTTTCCAAAATTTCCTGCACTTCCTTTTCACTGACGGTTCCGGTCCCGTACGTATCCACATTAATGCTTACCGGCCTGGCAACCCCGATTGCATAGGCGACCTGGATTTCACATTTTTCAGCAAGACCGGCGGCAACTATATTCTTGGCTGCATACCGGGCATAGTAGGCCGCGCTACGATCGACCTTGGAAGGGTCCTTACCCGAAAAGGCGCCGCCTCCGTGGCTTCCAACGCCCCCGTAGGTGTCCACTATGATTTTTCGACCCGTAACACCGGCATCCGCATAAGGGCCTCCGAGCACAAAGGAACCGGTCGGATTTATAAAAAACTCGGTATCCCTGTCGAGCATTCCCGTGGGGTCGAGGACCTCCCTGGCAACCTCGATCAAGTCCTTGCGAATCTGTTCGAGGGCAACATCGGCGGTCTGGTGACTAATGACTATGTTTGTTATGCGTCTTGGTTTTCCCTTGACATAACGCACGGAAACCTGGGATTTGGCATCGGGTCTAAGATAGGCTATAGCCCCGGTCTTGCGGCGCCGTTCCAACTCGAAGAGAAGGCGGTGGCTAAAGGCCACAGGCGCGGGCATACACTCGGGCGTTTCATTTGTGGCATAACCGAACATCATCCCCTGATCTCCGGCGCCCTGTTCTTCGTAGAGACCCTGGCCGGCGGTGACCCCCTGGCTGATATCGGGCGACTGGCCGTGTACTCTGCTTATATACTCGAAAGAGTCGTGCCAGAATTTGAGCTCCGGCTTATTGTAACCAATATCGCGGACCACCGAACGCGCAATGGCTTCGGTATCTATGGCGTCCCACCCGCTGCAGGTGATTTCTCCCACATTTACGACAAGATTGTGACCTACCATGGTTTCACAAGCCACACGGCTCGAAGCATCGACAGCAAGGCACGCATCCAGAACGGCGTCGGAAATCTGGTCGCAAATTTTATCCGGATGCCCACTGCCTACCGATTCAGAAGTAAACACGTGATCTGCATAGATTTTACTCATCTTCCAAGGTCCCCCTTAAGAGTTAACCTGAATTCCTTATTGTTGGAAGGAAAACGTTTTTTTGAAGAAAGCCCGTTACAATTAAATCGGGAAAGCATCTGGGAGGCTGCGCTCTTGCTTATGCCAAAATAGGAGGAGACAT
The DNA here is from genome assembly GCA_049976905.1 of Syntrophobacteraceae bacterium. GTDB lineage: Bacteria > Desulfobacterota > Syntrophobacteria > Syntrophobacterales > Syntrophobacteraceae > SbD1. The sequence continues at coordinate 5,704 of JBMFHI010000019.1, forward strand.
CGATACCCCGCATCTGATCGCTTTCGCCTATGGCCTCAGTCGTATGAACCTCGGCGGTTGAGACCACTACGTTTGGATCGACCTGAATGGGCATTCGTTCGATACGCGAGTACTTTCCGGCAATCCGCATAACCTGATGAATTGCAGTCTTGATAGATTCTTCCCTGGTTTCCATACACTAAAAGGCCAAAGTTTGCAAAAGCCGGTCAAAGTCCCGGGTAATATTTACACAGCCCCTCCAAAAAGAAAAGCTCAGACCGCACAAAAGAGAATGCAGTTGCCGAGCATAGTCCAATCCAGTAAAGAGGAGTCAGCAACAGGGCACTTTTTTGGGTACAGCCGCGCAACTATTTAGTCAAGAATTTTTTAGCCTCGGGGAAATTTTAAGGGCGCAAGAAAGAGGGCGACCTAATTGCGCCGGCCCAACAGGGCCGGCGCTGTGGGAGATATCCTGCATCAGTCGTGAAGGTTTTTTGCATACTGGTATAACTGTCTGGCCTGCGCATCGGAGATCCTCTCCGGTGAAAACGGAGGCATGGGGGCGCGCGGGGCGCGAAGCCAACCGACAAATGTTTGGAAATCGTTTAATTTATCCGAACCAAGGACGGCTTTTCTGGGCTTAATGGCGTTTCCCCCATACGGATGGCATCCGCAGCAGTTCATCCGGTAGACGTTTTCCCCCGCCAGGTATTGTTTGGGAAGAGGTGGGGTTCTTCCTCCGAAAACAAGGTTTGCCCCGAAAAAACCCAGGGCGACTACGGTAAGAAAGCTCAAAACATAAATGGAGATGAGAACGGGAGATGTCGGTTTTAGCCTTTCTCCCGCAAGGATAGCCACGCCCAGGAGGACGAAAAGAAAGACGGCCAGAACGACTTTAACCTTGATGGGAAAAAGCCAGACGCCGGAGTAGAAGTGCATCCAGTCCATCACCCCGGCGGCAGCCGTAACAATGAGAAAAAAGAAGGCCACGGTCACGGCGTGGCGTGCGGAAACCGCAAGGTGCGCCCTTTTAGACAAAACGGCTGCCAAAACCAGTACGAGCGCTCCAACCACAAGCCCTATGGGCATATTGACCTGTGTGGGATGGATGGGGTGAGTATAGCCTACGGCCTCCAACGCATGGTAAAAACCGTCCAACATAATTGCCGCCCCTTTCTAAGAAAAAGTCCGTTTGAGAACCCGCCTGAAAAATTCTCCTATTTATAAGGGCGGGTTGGTCCGTTGACAATATTTCCTGTTATTTATCCCTGGAAACTCCGCCCGCGCCTGCGCGCAATGGCGTACACATAATAAAATGAAAAGAATCACAGAGGTTGCTTCCCCTTTTGTTCTCGTATAACTTCTTTGGTACCATGATACTCGAGTTTCTGGAATACCTTATGAGTTCGCGTTCCGAGCCCGGCGAAAAGATGGGTTTTCTTGCCTCTTCCATGCGGGTGCGGGCCCGTTTCAGGCGTTGCAAAAGATTTTGGGCGCCCCATATCGAAAAGACTCGCGAGGCCGTTTTGGAGGCCGCGCACAAATGTGGGCGCCGACGCAGGGTCGCGGTGCTTGGCGCCGGCCTTCTGCACGACATCCCTCTAGGAGAACTCTGCAAACTTTTTGAAGAGGTGATGCTGGTAGATATCGTTCACCCCTGGTTAAGCCGGGTTTGCACGCGGCGCTTTGGCAATGTAAAACAAATCTGCGCGGACGTAACGGAAGTTATGGAAGAACTCCGGCAGGCGGCCAAATTCCCGCAGCGTGCCCTGCCGTTTTCCCACCCAACGCTCTTTATTAACGATCCCCGGCTGGATCTTACGCTTTCGGTAAACCTGCTTTCCCAACTCTCCCATGTTCCAGCAAATTATCTAAACGGCCTGCGAGACGAACAGACTATCGGTGCCTTTGAAAGGCAATTGATCGAAGCCCACCTCGAATTTTTGGGAAGGCTTCCAGGTCGCACGGCCCTTATCACCGACATAGCGATAAGGCAAACGATGAGGAGTTCGGGCATCTGGCAAGAGTGGGACCCTCTTCACGGGGTGAGGCTTCCGCCCCCCGAGCGCACCTGGCAATGGCATCTTGCGCCAAGCCCTGAGAGCGGACGCGGGATTGATATCCACACCACGGTTGCAGCCTACACCGATTGGAAAAAGGCGGTGGGAGGAGCAGTTTACCAAGCGAGCGGTATTGATTAACATACTGAAATAAACACGTATAAAAGACGCCCAAGAGCGCGGGAGTCTCATTTTTCCCAAAAGACCAGGGGAGAAGTTATGGAAAAGGATCTGAAAATCTCCAGGAGAACCTTACTGGCCGCAGCGGGCGGCGCTCTTATAAACATCGGGTTCCCCGGGATTTTCACCCGGTTATCCAAGGCCGGGCAAAGCGCTCTGGCTGCCGAGAAACGGCTCGACGGCAGGCTCCGTCTCCCCCCCGGGCAGGTAGCGGTTCAAAAAATCGAGTACATGGGCGGTACGCCTGGAACGGCAACTGTTGCCAACTGGAGCATGCGCATCCACGGCGAGGTGGAAAAACCGGCCATTTTTTCCTTCCAGGATCTGTTAAACCTTCCACAGGTGGACATCACCTGCGACATTCACTGTGTAACCGGCTGGAGCCTTCTGGATTCCCAATGGAGCGGCGTTGCTCTGGAGACGATACTGGAAAGGGTCAAGCCCGGGAAAAATGAGGCGTTCGTAATTTTCCAGGCGGCCGCGGGCTACACGAGCAATGTGCCCATAGCGGTTGCAAGACAAAAGAACTCGATCCTCGCCCACAGATTCTATGGCGAGAGACTTCCCAGGGAGTTGGGGGCGCCCGTTCGCGTCGTGATTCCCGATCTATACTTTTACAAAAGCGCCAAGTGGTTGGAGGCGATCAAAGTCGCATCCGAGGATGAACCAGGGTTCTGGGAAAGGCGGGGCTACAGCAATGCCGCCGATCCATGGAAGGAAGAACGCTACAGCCGCGACCGTTAAGAGCGGTTATTTAGCCCAACGAGTTCTAAATTATTTTTTTTGCATAGGCAACGCCCTCTCCCCTGCTTGCGGTTGCCTGCAAACGTCAGTGAGCCGTTTTCTTTTTCCTTCCCACATTTACTAAAATCAGTGATAAAATATAAGTCACTAATCCAATAATCTTTAAACCACGCTAAACCACTATTCGTGGAAACTTCTATGAAGAATGCTGCAAAAATATCTAAAAATACCGGCAGTGCTTCTTGGCGATGTCTTGTGCGAAGAGCTTCCGGTTATGGGCTGGCGGTTATATTCACTTCGCTTTCCGCTCTGCTTCGCCTGTTTCTATCAAGTGCGCTAACCCGCGCGCCCTACCTTGGTTTTTATCCCGCGGTGGTGTTTTCGGCCGCTTTGGGAGGGTTAGGTCCAGGGCTTCTATCGACCTGCATTTCCCTTGTGTTCATACACTTCGTATTCGGCCGGCAGGCAGCCTACGACCAGGGTGTAGTCGCGCGCCAGCTTATCTGGACGATAGCTTCCATCGGCGTTAGCCTCCTTGCCGGAATGCAGCACTCGACAAGAGAGCGCGAGCGCGATCAAGCGGACGCCTTGCGCGAGGGAGAAGAGCGGTTTCGGGTCATGGCCAACTCTATTCCGCAGCTCGCATGGATTGCCGGACCGGATGGCTATATCTACTGGTACAACCAGCGCTGGTACCAATACACGGCAACGACCCCGGAGCAAATGGCGGGGTGGGGCTGGCAAAGCGTTCATGATCCGAAGGTGCTGCCCCGGGTTCTTGACAAATGGAAAGAGTCTATCGCCACGGGCAGACCTTTCGATATGGTCTTTCCTCTGCGGGGAGCAAAGGGAGAATACCGGCAATTCCTTACGCGAATCGAGCCTGTAAAAGATTGCGAGGGCAATGTGGTCCAATGGTTTGGGACCAACACGGATATCACCGAGCAAAAACGCCAGGAGAAGGCCCTGGGGCTTACCCAGGCCTCCATAGACGTCGCGGCCGAGATGGTCGGCTGGTTTACCCCTGACGGCAAAGTCCGCTACGCCAATGAGGCCGCATGCAAAACGCTCGGGTACTCCCGCGATGAACTGTTGACGATGACCGCCCTTGATTTCAGCCCCGGCTTGACCTGGAAGCAATACGAAAGACATTGGCAAGAGGTGCGCCGGCGAAAGTCTTTTACCCTGGAGATCACCCATCGCCGGAAAAACGGCAGCGAGTATCCCGCCGAGGTGTTCGTCAATCATGTCGAATACGGCGACCAGGAATATATCTTCGCCTACGGCAGAGACATCACGGAGAGAAAGCGGGCCGAGGAGGAGCTGCGCAAAATCGGGCAAAGGCTTACAGGGGTTCTGGAAAGCATGCCCGACGCCTTCGTGAGCTTCGATGGCGATTTGCGCTATACCTATGCCAACGCCACCGCGGAATTGCTTCAATCGGTAAGCCGCGAAGAACTTCTTGGCCGAGACGTTCGCTGCGTCTATCCGGATGCGGATTCCTACAAAACCATCAGCCAATTCGAGCAGGTGATCCGGGAACAAAAACCCGTGACCGCTACGTCCTATCACGCGGGCTTTGACAGGTGGGTTGAGATCCGTGCTTTTCCTACGCCCGAGGGGTTATCGGTATTCTACAAGGACGTTTCGGCTGAAGTAAAGTACGCGGAAGCGTTAAAGAGAAGCGAGGAGCGCTTTCGCACGGCCCAGGAGCTCTCCCCCGACGGCTTTCTGATATTGGAGCCGGTCTGCGATCCCGAGGGAAATGTCGTTGATTTCCTGGTGATATATGAAAACGAGGCACTTGCCAGAATGAATGGCGCGGATTCCCGGCAAATAGCGGGGCGAAAACTCTCCGAGTTGTTTTCAAATCATGTCGAGTCGCCTTTTTACTCGGCCTACAAGCAGGTGGCCGAAACCGGCAGACCTCATGTCTTCGAGGCAGCCTATCCCGAAGGCGGGACCAGGGAGCCTACCTGGCTTCGCGTCGCTGTGGTTCCAATGGGAAAAGAGATCGCGATTCTGGTCCAGGATCTTAGCGAGCGAAAGAATTACGAAAATGCGTTAAGAGAGAGCGAAGCCAAGCTCCGCGCTATTTTCAGGGCTCTGAGACAAGGCGTGGTTCTTCTAAACGGCCAGGGTGAGGTGGTCGAAATAAACGATGCGGTCGCAAGGATCGATGGCCACACCTTGCAGGAACTAAAGGGCGCGGGTTCCTATCCGGGCGGACGGGTCGTTCGACCCGACGGGTCCCTGTTTCCGATCGAGGAGCGGCCTGGAATTGTAGCGCTTCGCACAGGCAAGGCCGCAGACGATGTGGAAATGGGTGTTCCAACAACCGATGGGAAAATCAGTTGGAGATTGGTGAATGCGCAGCCCGTCTATGATGATCTGGGCAATCTCCTGGGGGCCGTTACCTCTTTTATCGATATTACCGAACGGCGCAGAATGGAAGAGGAACTCAAAAAATCGCGGTCTGAACTTGAGTTGCGCGTCGAGGAGCGCACCGCGGAATTGAGGACCTATATGGCAAGACTTGAAGAAAGCAATCTCGCGCTCCAGGACTTTGCCTTCATTGCCGCCCATGACCTGCAGGAGCCTCTGCGAAAAGTAAAGACTTTCGGAGAGATGCTCAAACAAAAGTGGGGCGCCTTACTAGGGGAAAAGGGAAACGATTATCTGGAGCGCATGCTCCTTGCCAACCACCGCATGCAGTCCCTTCTTACAGCGCTTTTGGAGTATTCACGGCTTTCCACCAGGGTCGAGCCTTTCGTGGATTTGGATCTTGGCTCAATCGTTCGAGAGGTGCTAAGCGATCTGGAGGTAAGAATCGAAAGAAGCGGCGCTGTGGTGAATGTGGGAGAACTTCCCGCCATTGAGGCCGATCCAACGCAAATGCGCCAACTTTTTCAAAATCTGATCGGAAATGGACTAAAATTCCACAAGGACGTCGAAAAACCGATTCTATCGATTTCTTGCGTCTCCTCTAAGAATTGCACACTTGAAATAGCGGTTGAGGATAACGGCATCGGATTCGAAGAGGAGTTCGCCGAGAAGATATTTGCACCCTTCCACAGGCTTCACGGCAAGAGCAGCCCGTATGAAGGAACGGGCATGGGTCTTGCCATCTGCAAAAAGATAGTCGAACACCACGGGGGAAGCATTACAGCACGGAGCGCTCCGGGGCAAGGGGCTGTTTTTATCGTAAGGCTTCCCATGAGGCAGTTATAAACCTTTAGCTGGATGAGACGAAATGCGGTTGGTTGCAAGCGCGCTCACTTTAGTTGCAATACTTATTGGGATATCCCTGACAAGTTTCTACAGTTTCTTTCTCTTCCACAGCCTGAGCGTATGCTTTAACGTCGCCCTATGCTGCGGCATTTTCGTTATAGCCTGGAATGCAAGGAAGGTCCTTCTAAGCCACTATTTGCTTTTTATCGGCATAGGCTACCTCTTCGTGGGCGGCTTGGACATCCTGCACCTTCTTAGCGCCCAGGGGATGAGAGTCTTCGTAGGCTCGGGCGCAAATCTTTCCACGCAATTCTGGGTTGCGGGCCAGTACGTGGAGGCCTTCTCGCTTCTTACGGCCACACTGTTTCTGGACAGGAAGGTCTCGGCCCGCCTGACTTTTCTCGCCTTTAGTCTTATCACGGGGCTTCTGCTTTTATCCATCTTCTATTGGAAGCTCTTCCCGGTTTGCTACATAGAGGGAGTGGGCCTTACCCCCTTTAAGGTTTTTAGCGAATACCTTATCTGCATCTTGCTTTTTACCACCATAGTCATATTAATCAAAAGATCGGACAAATTTGACAAAACCGTTCTAATCCTTCTGGTTTGCTCCATTGCGGCCACGATCGCCCAGGAGATCGCCTTCACAAAGTACATGAGCGCCTATGGCCCCTCGAATGTGATCGGACACCTGCTGAAGGTGGTCGCCTTCTACCTTCTCTATAAAGCCATCGTGGAGACCAGCCTTGTATCCCCGTGGAATCTGCTTTTCGGAGAGTTTAAGCAAAGCGAGGAGCGGCTTCGCCTTTTCATAGAACACGCCCCCGCGGCCCTTGCCATGTTTGACCGCCAGATGCGCTACATCAGCTCAAGCCGCAGGTGGCTAAGCGATTTCAACCTCGGGGAGCGCGACCTGGAAGGATTATCCCACTACGAGGTGTTTCCAGAGATAGGGGAGAAATGGAAACAAATTTACGGGCGAGCTCTTGCGGGTGAAGTGGTGCGCACCGAGCAGGACCGGTTCGTGCGAAAGGACGGCGCGGTCCAGTGGCTTCGCTGGGAGGTGCGACCGTGGCAGGACTCCTCCGCGGAGATCGCAGGCATAGTCGTTTTCGCCGAAGACATCACCGAGCGGAAAAAAAGCGGTGAGCAGCTGCGGCAGAGCGAGGCGAGATTTCGCTCGCTTTTTGAATTGAGCCTGGACGGTATTTTTGCCGTTGACCGAAACGGCCGTTTTCTGATGGCAAACCATGCGGCGCAACGCATCTCGGGCTATTCGGCCCGGGAGCTGGAAGAAATTAATTTCACCGATCTTTGCGCGCCCGAGTTTCGGGAGAAGATCCTTACCGCCTTCAAAAGGGGGCTTCAAGGACATTCCGCGGAAACCGAGATAACCATAATCCACAAGGACGGAGGTCTCAGGCAGATAATTATTGCCGGCTCTCCCCTGGTAAGTTCGGCAAAGGTGGAGGGGATTTTTTGCACCGCCAAGGATATTACGGAAAAAAAGCGTTCCGAGCTGGCCCTCCGGGCAAGCGAGGAAAAACTTCGAAGCATCCTTCAGGCGGCGCCCGTGGGAGTCGGCTTGATCGTGGACCGGGTTATCCTGGAGGCAAACGAGAGGTTATGTTGCATGACCGGTTATTCAAAAGAGGAATTGACCGGTTCCTCCACCCTGATGCTCTATCCTGCCAACGAAGAGTACGGTTGGGTGGGAAGCGGGAAGTACCCGCAGATCTCCGAGGAGGGGATCGGCACGGTGGAAACGGTGTGGAGAAAAAAAGACGGCTCTATTTTCCACGTTCTTCTGAGTTCGGCAGCTATCGAGTTCGCAAACCCGGAGGCCGGGGTTATCTTTACGGCTCTTGACATAACCGATCGCAAAACGGCTGAGCAAAAACTTAAAGAGAGTGAGGAGCGACTGCGGCTGATTGGAGACAACCTGCCCGAAAGCGCTGTCTATCAGTATACGCACCAACCCGACGGCCAGATATCTTTTCTCTATATCAGCGCCGGAATCGAGCGGCTAAACGGGGTAAGCCGCGAAGACGTGCTTAACGACTCCTCTACGCTCTATCGCCAAATCGTGCCCGGGTATCTGGAGCGATTTAGCGAAGCCGAAAAGATAAGCGAACGGGAAATGTCTGATTTTGATATGGAACTGCCGATGCGCCTGCCCGATGGGCAGCTTCGCTGGATGAGGCTGCACTCACGGCCGCGCCGAACCGATGAGGGGCGCGCAATCTGGGACGGAGTACAAACGGATGTGACCGGGCGCAAACTGTTGGAGGAGGAGCTTCGCCGCTCAAGAGACGAATTCGAGTTCCGGGTTCGCGAGCGCACAAAAGAGCTGATGGAAGTAACAGAGGAATTGCGGGAGAAGGCCGAGACGATCGACTTGGTTCAAGACGCTGTTTTTATTCGCGACCATGAGGGGCGGGTGGTTTTTTGGAGCAAGGGAGCCCGGGAGACTTACGGTTTCACCCGCGAGGAGGCTCTTGGCAAAAAAAGCCATATACTCTTAAAGGCCACATTTCCCCTCGCGACCGAAAAAATCGAGCAACTTGTGTTGGAAACAGGCGAGTGGAAAGGCGAAATCCGGCACACCAAAGCCAATGGGGAACGGATCGTTGTAGACTCCCGCTGGGCTCTGCAAGCCGGAAGAAACGGCGAGCCACCCAGCTTTATCGAAGTCAACCGCGACATAACCGCTAAAAAGATCGGCGAAGAGGAATTTCGAAAAGTCAACAGGGCGCTAAGAACCCTTAGCGAGTTCAACCAGACGATGGTGCGCCAAAACGACGAAATGGAACTGCTGCGACAGGCGTGTAAAACTGTGGCCCACGTCGGGGGATACCGGCTGGTGTGGGTGGGTTTTGCCAACCAGGATGAGAACAAGACGGTTTCACCGGTTGCCTACGCCGGCTATGACAACGGCTACCTGGAGCAGGCAAACATCACCTGGGCAGACGACGAAAGAGGCCAGGGCCCCTGCGGAGTTTCCATTCGCACCGGAAAGATGTCGGTTTCGCAAAACGCCGAATCCAATCCGGTTTTTTTCCCATGGCGTTTTGAGGCGCTAAAAAGAGGCTTCGCCTCCTCGATCTCCCTCCCCCTCATAGTGGAGCGAGCTGTTATAGGCGCCCTTACCATCTACGCCTCCGAGCCCGATGCCTTCGATCAGGCCGAATCCAACCTGCTAAACGATCTGGCCCAAAACCTCTCTTTCGGAATCACCTCCTTGAGAATGGCCCAACAGCGCAGACGCTCCGAAAGAGAGCTTAGAGTCTACGCCTCACGGCTTGAAGCAATTAATCTTGAATTGGAAGATTTTGCCTTCATTGCCTCTCACGATCTGCAGGAGCCTTTGCGCAAAATTCAGACTTTCTGCGGCATGGCCATGAAAAGGTGCGGTCCCGTCTTAGACGATACGGGCAGGCAATATCTTGACCGGGTATCTCATTCGGCGGAACGTATGCGGCAGCTTTTGCGCGATTTGCTCGAGTTCTCGAGGGTTACAAACCGGCCCGCGCCCTTTAAAAGGGTCGATCTGTGCGAAATCACGCGGGCCGCGGCCGATATCTTCGAGCAAACCATCGAGGAAACCGGGTGCGAAATAGAGCTCGAAAACATGCCCGCCATTGAAGCCGATGAAAGTCAGATATTACAATTATTCCAAAATCTGATAAGTAATGGTTTGAAATACCGCGGCAGCCAAAAGCCTCGCATCCGGTTTACCTGCGATCTCGATGTGCTTGGGATGTGCGAGATCGTAGTGGAGGATAACGGCATAGGATTCGATCAAAGTTTTGCCGAGCGTATTTTCAAACCGTTTCAAAGGCTGCATAAAAGCAGCGCCTATGAGGGTACAGGGATGGGCCTTGCCATTTGCCGAAAAATAGTTGAACGCCACGGCGGGAGCATTACGGCCCAAAGCGAGCCGGGCAAGGGCTCTCGCTTCATAATCCGGCTTCCTGTAAAACATGCCGATCTGGAGAGTGTCGTTGAAGAGCAATAATAAATATGTTTTGATGGCCGACGACGATCAGGAAGACTGTTTGCTTGCCACCGAAGCCCTTTCCGAAAGCGGGGCGCAGGTAAACATCTGCTTTGTAGAGGATGGGATCGAGCTTATCGAATACCTTCTCGATCGGGCCCGGTCGCGGGACGAAAGGCTGCCGGGCCTTATACTGCTCGACCTTAACATGCCCCGCAAGGACGGCCGCGAAGCCCTGGCGGAAATAAAAGCCAAACCCGCCCTGAAAGACATTCCGATCGTTATCCTCACTACCTCGGAGGACGCAAGAGATATCGAACTTACGATGGAGGGGGGAGCCGAGTCTTTTTTGACCAAACCCGACAGTTTCGAGGAGTGGGTAAAGATAATGAAATCCCTGACCGAGCAGTGGCTGAGCTGAATTGCGCAAGACTCAAGGAGCAGGCGGGGCGGGAGGCAAAAAACCAAACGGCACGTCGTGGGGCTTGCATGGAAAGCTCCACGTCCAAGGAAGCCTGCCTGCCGGATACCAACCAGGACACATTATTTATGAGCGAAGCCTACAGGAATTTGAAAAAGGCGATTGAAAGGGCATCTTTTCTAAACGATACCCTTGGCGAGGCCTGCCTCGAAGCCCCTCAACCGGGCAGGCTCATCCGGGAGCTTCGCCGCCAGGTCGAGACCACCGACTCTTTGATGCTAAGCTGCGGAGTCGCAGCATCTTGCTCCGAGTGCGCAAAGGCCACCGGGAGCTGCTGTTTCAGGGAAATGGGCGAAAGCTATGGAGTGATCGAGCTTTTTGCAAACCGGCTTCTCGGGGTGGAGCTGCCCCAAAATGACGATGTCCCAGGAAGTTGCTACTTCGTGGGAGAAAAAGGGTGCAGGCTGAAGTTTCGACACTCTTTCTGCCTCAATTATTTTTGCCCGGGCCTCCTGGATAGACTCGGGGAGAAAACGGTCCTGGCTATTCAGCGGCAGATCGGAGAACAGCTCCTTGCCGGATGGCAACTGGAACTGGCCCTTGCAAAACATGTCAACTGGGGCACCATTCCAGGGCATTTATAACAGCGTGGCAACGGCAACTGGTTGCAACCAGCCAACCGCCCGGTTTTGCGCCAATTGCCGCCGCCAGATTGGTAAGGCTTCCACCCGGATAGCCTCCAACGCCGGGGGCAAGCTGCCAGCTCCTTAACACAACGACGTCGAACCCGGGAACCCCGGCTGCGCCAAGGACCTCGTAGAGGTTTCCCAGTCGCTTTTTTCCGGTGTGAGTGCATATTTCACCCGGCTCATTGCAGTAGTCGGGGCAAAGGAAAGTGGCAAAACTTGCGTAAAGGGCGCCGGAGCCGACCCGCATCGGGTTTGGGACTTTGCAATCGACTTCCTCGGGGACCGCGACCTTTCGGGCCTTACCCAAAGGGCCAAGGGCTCTTAACACCCACTCGAACCCCACGTGGACAGGCACTGAGGGGATGATCCACAAATCCTCGTCGGGTTTGTTTTGGCACAGGCTTGAGACGCACTCGCCCACCTCGCCCGAAATCCCCAGCTCCCCACAGATTCTATCGACCTTGTCTCCATCCTTATCGGTTACCGAAAGCCGGGCACTCGGAAAGCGCTCCTTGAGCCTCTGGGCGGCAAGCCTTCCGAAACGGCCGGCGCCAAGAATTCGTATACGCCGGGGCGGAAAAATATCAGGAAAAAAATCCGGGGCCGAATTGCACATGTCCGTCATCTTTTGTTTCCATACCATGTGGTGTATATTATTTAAAATAACCAGCGCCGATTGGATAAGATTATGAGCAATATATTCGAGGCATTCAATAAGATTGCGGAGAAAAAAATCCAGGAAGCCATCGACAACGGCGAATTCGACGATTTACCGGGCAAGGGAAAACGGCTCGAACTCGAAGAGGACAGCCATCTTCCGGTAGACATCCGCCTTGCGCACAAAATCCTGCAAAACGCCAACTGCCTGCCGCCCGAGCTCGAGATACGAAAAGAAATCCTTACCATTGAAGAACTGCTCGAGGGGGAAAAGGACACGAAGGCAAAATACAGGCAGATCAAAAGGCTTAACTATTTGATCATGAAGCTCAACATGTCCCGCCAAAGCTCGCTTTCGCTGGAGAAAAACCAGGTCTATTACGAAAAGCTGGTCGATAAAATGGAAAAAAAGCAAAAGGCGCATTGAGCCGAGCGAGCGCGCTTGCCGTTTTCCGATTGAGCCCCTTGCGCGGCGCCCCCGGTTTTGTCTTTATGGTTTGGTGTGGCCCGGCAGTTGTATGGAGGTGCACGACTGTCCAGGACCGCAATTGCGCGTGGTCGCCGACGGGCCGGAGCTGCCCGGTGAACCCGTGGACGATCCCATGGCGTAATTTGTCTTGCTGATAATCCTGTCGAGTTCTTCGCTGCCGCACGCGCCGCACTTTATCTCGATTTCCCGGCTTCCGGAAAGGATAAATTCTTCAATTTTGCCGCATTTCGCGCATCGAAATTCGTAGATAGGCAATTTCATAACCTCAAGTGAGTAAGTTGTGAAGACCAAAGGAATTTGAACTTTAACAAAAGCAAAGAATCGCTGTCAACCTTCCCTCTCAGGATAGTCAGGGGTAATCAGTTCCGAGGCGGTTGTTTTCTAAATTCACCGCAGATTTCCGCAGGCGCCTGGATTAAAACCTGGGGTTTGCCGCCCCGGTTCCAACTCAGGCCTCTTGGTCCGAGTTTTCCTGCAAAAAGGCAGCAAGGCTTGCCTCGTCTTCGACATTGAGCACCCTGGCGCTTCGATCGATCCTTCTCATAAGACCGCGCAAGACTTTTTTGGGGCCGACTTCGACAAAACTATGGAACCCGGCGCCAAGCAGTCGCTCCATGGAATGGCGCCAGAGAACCGAGCCGCAGATTTGGCGGCTGAGCTTTTCGGGTATCTCAGCGCCGCTTGCCGGGATTTGAGCGTCGACGTTATTTACGACCGGGATTTGCGGATTTTTGAAAACGCATTGTCCAAGAACCGGCTCGAACTGTTTGCGCGCATAATCCATACACCGGCTATGCCAGGGGCCGCTTACGTTAAGCTTTACGCATTTCCTGGCCCCGGCCTTTTCGCACATCGACGCGGCGCTGTCGACCTCTACTTCAGGCCCGGTGATTATGATCTGTTCGACGCAATTTATATTGGCGATCTCGGCGCCCGAAAGAGTGCAAATCTCTCGTATTTTTTGCTCTTCCAATTCCATTATGGCTGCCATACCGCCAGGCTCGGCGATGGCGGCCTCCTGCATGAACTTTCCTCTGTTCAAGACGAGCTTGAGGGTGTCCTCCAGGCTTAGCACCCCAGCCGCATAGAGTGCCGAATATTCTCCGAGGCTGTGTCCCGCGGCCGCGACCGGGTAAATCTCGTGGATCCGCAATACGGCCAGGCAGGCGAGGTTTACCACGGTCATGGCCGGCTGGACGTTTTCGGTCAGCACGAGCACATCCTCCGGGCCCTCGAAACAGAGCCTGGTAATATCCATTTTCAGAATATCATTGGCATTTTCGAATAGTTCCCTCACTTCGGCGTAGTTGTCGTGAAACTCGCGCCCCATTCCTACATATTGGGAGCCCTGGCCGGGAAAAAGGAACACCCAGTTTTTCATGCCTAGTCCTTTCGATCGATGCTTTTGGGATCGGGCAAGCTGGAGAGGGTAAGAAATCTCAATGGAGCTTGCCGCGGGTTTAGCTTTCGCTTTTATTAATCTCCGGAGTGGAAGTCAAGAGCCGATAAGCTTGGCTATGAGAATTTGCCTGGTATTGGAATCGACCTTGACCCTTTGGTCCAAACGCATCCCGGCGACCCAACAGATTTTTTCGCTGTCGCAAAGGAGCGGAACCCCCTGGCGCTCCTGCCTCGGGATTTTACAGTCGATAAAGAAGTCCTTTAGCTTTTTGCCCCCTTTCATGCCAAGAGGATGGAAGCGATCTCCGGGCCTTCGCACTCTGAGTTGAAGTGGCCACCTGAGCTTCTGGACATCCATTAGGGCGCTATCCGCCCCACGATCGGGCAGGGAGCCGTGAGCATCGGCAAAACCAAGCTCGAACCTCCTTCCCGCGAAAACAAAAGTGCCCGCGGCCTCGATAAGAAGGGGCTCCTTGGGCAATTCCCGGCACCGGGACGCAGGAGAGCTTATCAAAATCTTTGCACCAAGAACCGTTGCCTGGATTTCTCCGGGAATTTCGACGGATTTTCCCCGTTTTCCCGAAAGGACAAGACCCATTAGAGATTGGAGGTGCACCAATCCCACGCCGGAAAGATTACCTTTGACCATGCTTATGCTAAAGCGAAGGACGCGGCGCAAAAGGGCCGGATGCAGCCCTGCGAGGCGCTCTAAATCAAGGGCGCACCCCCCACTGGACTGCTCCAGGCATAACTCGTCCCAGAGCTTTTCTATTTGCGGCTTCCACCAGGACTCTTCCTCCCGCGCAAGCTCCGCGCAACGCGTGATGGTAAGAGCAATCTGGGGGTTAAAGGCTTCCCTGAGGAGCGGAAAAACCTTAAGGCGCAGAAAGTTTCTCTGGCAGGAAGCAACAAAATTGCTCGAATCGTTTCTAAACTCCCTGCCGTTTTCCCCCAGGTATTTCAATATGGAGGCCCGGGTGGCAAAAAGGAGCGGCCGAATTATTCGCTCTCCGGTTGCGGCAGACATCGCCTGAATGCCCGTTGGCCCCGTCCCCCTCAAAATCCTTAGAAGCACCTCCTCGGCCTGGTCGTCGGCGGTGTGTCCCAGAGCGATCTTATCGGCCCCGAGTTCCGCGGCTGTTTTAAAGAAAAAGGAGCGGCGCCGCTCTCTTGCGGCCATCTCGATCGAAAGCTTTTCTTTTCGGGCAAAGGCGCTGACATCGGCGCGGTCAAAGACAAAGTCAAGCCCTGCGCAGTGCGCCAGAGAGCGAACGAATTCCAGGTCCTGGTCGGATTCGGCGCCCCGGAGCCGGTGATCAAAATGGGCGACGGTTAAGCGAGAAAGCCCCAAAGCGTCTTTCAGGTCGATCAAAACGCTCAGAAGGCAAACCGAATCCGGGCCGCCGGAAACCGCTGCCAGGATATGGTCTCCTTGCCTTATCAGACGATTCTTTTCGATGAACTGGAATGCCAGTTGCTTAAAAGGCTTGTCGGCCGGCTTCATTTCTCCTGACCGGCCGCGGCGGCTGTAATGGAATCGGCGCCGAAGTCTTCCTCTTTTTTTTCATCCAGCGCTTTGATTTCACCCTCCGGCTCGGGCAGCAACGCGGCAGATTTCCTGAACCTGACCCCATTTACCAGAAGCTTGCCTGAACTGTTCATGACGGTGTTATCTTCAAGGATCACAAGGCCGAACTTCTCGGCCACCTGTGTCTTGTACTCATATTCCATCGCCGTTTTACGCAACTTGTAGTTCATGATAAGCAATATCAACCCCAGCAGGGCTCCCAGAAACAAAACGACGCCAAGTGAGATCAAAAGTATCTCTAAGGATTTTCCACCTATGGTACCCACAAGCGATATAATGGCGTCGAGCTTGTAGAAAACCCCGGCCGCCACGCCCAGAAGCAAAAGAAGGGCCAGGAATGGAAGCCTTTGCACCCAGGCTACCATATTGCCAAGCCTCTCCATTCTGCCGCCCTCGGCTGCCAGAGCCACCGGCCCCTTCAATTCCGCGCCTTCCTCACCCACTTCGGTAAAATATTTATTGAAACCGACAACTATGGTGCCCGTCAAAAAGGTAATGGCGATGGGCGCAAGGAAGGCAATAAGAAAATAGAGCCGCCACGGGAAGGCGGAGTGTTGCTCGCTGCTCCCCCCGCTTATCTGGAAGAGCCAGCAGGTAATGAGAATCCCGAGTTCGACCCAGCAGAGGAAATGAAAATACTTGCGGAAAAGGTCTTTACGTTCCACCTCGCTAAAGAGGGCGCCAATTCCACGCAGTTCTTTGGTCTTTTGGTTTGAGCCGTCCATTTTGTTCTCGATTTTCGTATTGAAGTATTTTTTATACACCCGAAACGATAACAAATGACCGTTTCCGGGTCAACCGATTACAGGTTTACAGGATTTGGCGGATCAGAAGAGCTGAAAATATTTTTCCTTTAGATCTCGTTAGCCTGTAATCCGTTCAAAAATTTTTGCTGCCAGTGGGCGCGGAAACGAAAATAAAAAAAGGGAGATCGCTCCCGGGAACGGTCCCCCTTCTCAAATGCCCTGCCAGGACAAAACTGTACCTATCTGCGTCCACCTCCAAAGCCTCCAAAGTATGCGCCGCCGCCAAAGTGTGGTGCGCCTCCACCAAAACGGGGTGCGCCGCCGCCAAAACCCGGCCTGACACCGCCAAAGCCTGGAGCCGCGTTAAAATGAGGGGCAGCCCCTACCGGGGCTCGAAAAGTGCCGGCGCCCCGGTTTCCGGCAAAACCGGGAGCGGTATGACCGAAGTTGGAACCGCTGAAAGTACGCCCCCTGAAGTTGTTTTTCCCTGCAAAACCATGGTTATTGCCACCCACAGCCGTCGGTCCATGCGGAACAGCAGTGCCCCTTTTAGCGGCAAAGCCGTGGACCGCCCCAACCCCGGGCCTTGCAAGGCCCTTTTGGACCGAGGACGCCGGAGACCTGGCAAAGGTCCCAGGGTGAGCACCGGGTCTTAAGGCGCCGTTTACTCGGCCAAGGCCGGCTACCTGATGCCTGGCAATGGAATGGAAATTAGCCGTTCTAAAAGTGTTGCGGTTAAATCCCGGGTGGAAACCGTTGATGTTTGCGGTTCGATTAACATTTACATACATGTTCCTGTCACCCCAATTCCAGTAGGGGCCAACACCAACGGCGGCCGCAAAACCGAACAGGCCAAAGCTGGCGAGATAAGGTCCCCCGTAAGGAAAGAACGCAAAGGGAGGATAAGCCGGCCACCACCAGGGTCCGTAAATATCCCACGGATTGTAATAGGGAACATAGATAACTTCGGGATTTGCGGGTTCGATCTCTATGTCGTTGCTCGCAACAACAACTTTTTGCTGCGCGGTCGTTTTGAGATTTCCCTGCGCATAAGCCTTCTGCCGCAATACCTGAACCTGAGCCATTACCTGGGATTGCTGGCCCAAAAACGCCTCTCCCAAATTCGTCGTCCAGTTAAGGTGTTTATCCATCATTGCGAGCACCTTTGGAAAGGGAACGAGCGCCTTTACGCTCAGGTCCCAGTTCATCTTATCCAATGCGGCATTGATCCTGGCCTTGCTCCAACCCCTGTGGGCCTTAACCCACCTTTGAGCCTGTACGATCTGGGAGGGGTAGGTCGACGCCAAAAGGATCTGAGCAAGGAGTGAATCCGGATATAACGCCACGGGTGCCAGCATCTGGTCGATCTGGGCCTGGCTAAATCCCTTTTGAGCGGCGCCGCCCTCAGCGCTTGAAGCGGGCTGCGCGAAAGCGCCAACCGGGACTGTCATTACAACTGAAAGAATCCCGATCACTATATAGGTGAGAATTTTTTTTCGGATCATTGCGGCCCTCCTGTGAGCCATGCCTCGCAAAAGCTCTTAGAATAACGCTAAACCATCAATATCTTAGAATAAGTTAATATCGGGCAAGGCAGGATAAAGGCCCTTTGAAATAAAAAGATCAGGCGGCACAAGAGGGGGAAAACGGAGCGGGAAATCAGTCGGATCTCTGGAAGAAAAAAGAGAAAAAAGCAGGCGGAAGCCCTCTGTTTAAGCGGCTCTTTTCCCTGACGCAGTCCAGTTTATACTGCTTTTGGGTGCGGGCCGGCGCGCTCCTCAAAGCGCCTCATGGCTCGGACTCTCATCTTGTTTCCAAGGAGACTCCCGTATCGGTAAAAGTAACCACCGCTCCGCTCATTTGCCCGCCGGGGTCTTTGTAGGGCACGATTTTCGTCCAATACCGGCGCCCTTCCCACGTGCTCACCTGCCTCTCCACTGCTTTGGACAGGATAATGGCTTTGCGAATGTCGTCAAAAAAATCATCATAATCCAAATTCGTGGATATATTGGTCAGGCAGCGCCCAATATCGGCCTCGATGAGGTTTATCAGATTGGTTGCCTCCCGGGTAAAACGAAGGACATTCAGGTCTCTATCCACAAAAAGGATGGCGACCCCGGTGGCGTTCAAAACGCGATTGATGATCTCATAAGAATGGAAGACTTCGAGGATTTTTTCGTGCAGTTCCGCATTTACCGTGTGAAGCTCTTCGTTTAGCGACTGCAGTTCTTCCCTGGAGGACTCCAGTTCTTCATTGGTTGTTTGAAGCTCTTCATTGAAAGACTGAAGCTCCTCGTTTACCGATTTCAACTCCTCGTTGGAGGTCTCCAGTTCTTCCATGGCAATGCGGTGGTCCTGCTGAAGTCTTACAATTTCGCGCTCAAGCTCTATTGTCCGCTCGGTTATTGCATCGTGGGCCGAACTTTTCCTGCGCCTCGGCTTTTGGGAATTGGGGATTTCCTCAAAAATTATTACCACCATGTTTTTGATGGATTCCGGGGTGCCCAGAAGCTTGACTATCAGGTTGAAATCCTGAAAAGTGCCGTTTATTTTAACCCTCAGCCCGTCTTTTCTGACCGTGCGCCCGTCGACGACCACGTTCCTAAGGGCTGAAGCAAGCTCGAAGCGCAGCCCCTCGCGGGCCATTTCGACGACGTTTACACTCATAAGGCCGGGAACGTGCTCCAGGTACTTGCCGGTGCGCCCGTGAATGTAGCTGATGTCGCCTCGCCGGTTCACCACGACACATGGGGGCGAATGCATTTCCAGGATGAGCCGCGAGGTGGCCTCGGCGATAGTAAGGTCGTTGGGCTCGATGACCGGCTGACCGGGGGGCTGTTCCGCAGCGGCTGCGGGCGTTTTCCCGCGCGTTGGCAACTCCACTATCGGCTGCAGCGTCGCTCTGAGGTCCACTCTGCGATAAATGCTCCACTTTTTACTGACAGGCAGGAAGTGATCGGCAAAGTCGCCCACCGTCTCCGAAGTTCCCAGGAAAAGAACCCCATCGGGCTTTAGAGCGTAGTGGAAAAGGGGCAAGATCTTTTTTTGGGCCTTTGGCTCCAGATAGATAAGAAGGTTGCGGCACACCAAAAGATCGAGTCTCGAAAAAGGAGGATCCTTTAGTACGTTGTGCGCTGCGAAGACCACCGGCTCGCGCAATATTCTTCGGACCTCGAAGCCGGAACGCTCCTTTTTAAAAAAACGCTCGAGCCTCTGGGGCGTAACAGCGTCGGCAATGTTTTCCGGGTAGCGCCCGTTTCTGGCCTTCTCTATCGCGGACGGGTCGAGATCGGTGCCGAAAACCTGGACTTCCTTTCTGATGCCCAGCTCATCGAGGCATTCCACAATCATTATTACAATCGAGTAGACTTCTTCCCCCGAGGCGCAACCCGCGGCCCACACCCGAAACGGCTCGTGTTCCGAGTCGCGTTTAAGAAGACCGGGAAGAACGCCCTTTTGGAAGAAACCGTGGGCCTCGGGGTCACGGAAAAAACTGGTGACGCCGATTAGAAGATCCTGAAAGAGCGCATCTATTTCGATCGGGTTACGGTAGAGATAGTTAAGATACTGCTGGGCTCCTCTCACCCTAGCAACCGCCATCCGCCTCTGAATGCGCCGCACAAGCGTACTTTTCTTGTATACTGAAAAATCATGGCCTTTTCGGTTGGTTATGGCCGTTATGATTTTGGATAGAGTGGAGGAGACATCCTCGCTCGCCTCGGTATCCTCGGGTTTTGGCAGTTCGCAACCGGCCGAAAAACAGTCGATTATTCTCTCGGGCATCAACGCGGGGGCCAGAACGAAATCGGCAAGACCCGTTCCAATCGCACTTCCCGGCATTCCCTCATACTTTGCCGAAGCGGTGCTTTGCACAATCGTTACCCCGCCTTTTTCCTTCACCGCCCGCAGCCCCTGGACGCCGTCGGTGCCCATGCCGGAAAGGATGACACAGCATGCCTGCCCGCCTCGGCAATAGGCCAGGGATTTAAAAAATCTGTCTATGGGAAGCTGGAGCGCGGCGCCGCGTTTTTGATCCCTTAGCCGAAAGCAACCGCCTTCGAGTTCGAGGTCCCTGTTGGATGGAGGCAGGTAGACCGTATCGGGCTCGACGGGCATTGCCTCTTTTACTTCAACGACGGGAATGTTCGAGCGGCGCTGGATAATTTCAGGAAGAAGGCTGGAGCGCATCGGGTCGGTGTGGGATACAACTACGTAGGCCATGCCGCTAAGTGGGGGAACGTTTTGGAAGAATTCCTCGAGAGCCTCGAGCCCGCCCGCCGAAGCGCCAATACCGACTATTGGAAAAGACTTTGCGTCACTGGAGCCCTCCAAACCGGTTTGGCCTCGGGAGGTCCCGGCCGTTTCCACGGCCTGCTTATCGGCGACCTCAAATTCTTCAGGGGTTTCGGCCGGATTGTCCCCGTTTTCTCCCCTGCCCGCACCCTCTTTAAAAGCTAAGGATTTTTTTCCCGCTTTCTCTCTTTTTTTGTCTTTTTCCGGCATGGCTGCTCCTCGGGCCCCCTTAGCAAAATTAACCATAATTCATCGGCGAAACGACTCCTGTTCGCCGATGGAGGCTAAGAGACGGTGTCTAAATTATAGAGGGATTAAACTTTAATTGGAATTTATCTTGTGAGGCGGGCTTTGCCTATTTAACGGCTTTTTTCCTGTCTGGCCGGCAGGGTGATCGTAAAAGCAGCGCCCCTGCCCGGGACGGATTTGGCCGTAATCGTGCCTCCGTGCCGCTCGACGATGCGCCGGCAGATGGCAAGCCCCATACCCGTGCCTTCATAGGCGCTCCTGCCGTGAAGACGTTCAAAAAGCGAGAAGATGCGCTCGGCGTATATTTCTTCGAAACCTATGCCATTATCTTCGACAACGATCCGGCACCATTCACACTTGTTATCGTCGACACTTGCGGGCCTGCCGGATATTTTTATTACCGTAGATACTTTGCCATGGAATTTCAAGGCGTTAGATATTAGATTCTGAAAAAGCCTCCGCATTTGCCCCGGGTCTGCCTCCAGGGTTGGAAGATTTTCCAGGCTAACCTGCGCCCCGTTTTTTTCGATCTGCCATTCCAGATCGGAGAGCACACTGCACACCAACTGCTCAAGATCGACCGCCAAAAACCCCGACCCCACCGCCGAGACCCTCGAATACTCCAAAAGCCCCCCGACCATGTCCTGGAGCCTTTTGGTCGCCCCGCGCATCCTTGCCACATAGTCTATTCCTTCCTGTCCGAGAACCGGCGCAAATTTTTTCTGCAGCCGCTCCCCGAAAGCCTGGATTTTTCTAAGAGGCTCGTTAAGATCATGGGAGGCAATGAAGGCGAAGTCTTGCAATTCCTGGTTGCTGCGCTCCAGTTTTTCGGCATATTTTTTTAGCTTCGCCTCGGCTTTTTTCTGTGCGGATATGTCCAGGAACACGATTCGCAATCCCGCCGGACCGCCATGAGTCTCCAGGGTGCCGTTTAACTCCAGGCGGGCATAAAAAGGTTCTGGGCCCAAACCCTGAAGCCGAATTTCTCCAAAGAGGTTTTCTCCCCCCTTTTCAAGCGTCTTCAAAACCAGCCCGGAGTAAATTTCATGGTCCTCCGGATAGATGAAGCGGGAAAACCTTTCCCCGATTATTTTGTCTTTTGAAAACCCCAGCATATCCGAGGCCGCAAGATTGGCCGCAAGAATGATCCCTACCCGGTCAAGCCCCACGTATCCAACCGGGGCAAAATCATAGAGATCCTTATATAATTTTTCGGAGTTTCTCAGTTTTCCCTGCTTCTGCGGCAACTCCTTGTTTTGAACCTCCAGATCACGGATTGCGGCCGGCTCACCGGGGGAGAGAGCTTGCGGCCTTGTTCCACCGCTATCGCTTTCCAAGGTTTGCCGTCCTCTTTTATTTGAGCCCGGCGGCGCAGAGTTATGCATCTTCTTTGTCTTTCTCTTTTTAAATTTACCCGCCCCATGATTGAACTTCCGCCTATCCGCAATGGAAACAAGGATAATCATCCAGGAGATGGTGCGAAATAGGACGGGAGGCAATCTCCTGGTAGTGCATACATGGCATCGGTGCTAACAAGGCGATATAACGAACAAATATTGGATGATTTCGCTATAACGGTACGGAAGGGATGTCACACCAGCCCCGCGCATTCTGCGCGGTAGCGCTCATGCCGTTGGCAAGTCACACGGCAGCCTTTAAAGACGGCATAATCTTGTTGCTATGGTAACTTTAAGATTTTTGGAGATATATCTTTGCCTTCAGCAATGTTGCGCTGGTCATATCGCTAAAGGCTGCCATGAAATAGGCTCCCATGGCCCTTCCGCTTCACTTGCGCAGCTATAGTCCACCGCTGCCCATTGGATACCGCATGCACATCACCCTGCAGATCGGTTCTGTATACAGGGATGTTCAGTTTCCTGCAGCGCCTTAGCACCACAGAGGCGGGGAAATGGAATATATTGTCATAGCCGCAGCTAAAGATGAGGGCGACCGGGCGCAGGGCGTCGAGAAATTCCCTGCAGTTGGAGTGGCTGCTGCCGTGGTGCGCAGCTACAAGAAGCGTCTGCATGTTTGCCCCGAGGTGCGCGATGATCGTTTTTTCCACTCTTGCGTCGATATCGCCTGGCAGGATCACTCGTGTTTTCCCAAAAGATATTTCCCATACGAGGGAAAGCTCGTTTAGATTCTTTTGTGAGGCCTGGTCTATAAAATCCCGGGTCGGGTGGAGAAGCCTCACTGCGACCGAACCGATTGTCACACTTTTAAACAGAGACGGGAAGGCGCGAGTCGCTATCTTTTGCTTGAAAGCTATTTCGTCTAGGCGGTGCATGATCATCGTTGCTTCCGGGTCGCTTCCGCAGATCTGGCCGGTCCAAAACTCGCCCACCCTGAAATGCTTGAGGATGAAGCAAAGTCCCAGGGCGTGGTCCGGATGGTAATGAGACAAGACGACATAGTCGAGCTTTTGGATCGTTTCGTGCCACAGAAAAGGCGCCAGTACCTGGCTTCCGATATCATAGGAGCCCCCGGGGACCCCTCCTCCGTCAACAAGCATCGTCTCTCCCCCGGGAAACCGTATAAGGGCTGAAGAGCCCTGCCCCACGTCGATAACATCGACTTTAAGCTCGCCGGTATCCGCGGGACGACGCAGGCGCGCGGCGCTGCTGTTTATAGCCAGGGCCAGGGAGGCTGCCACGACAACTGCAACCACCGCGGCGGTTTTTAATTTTTTTGGAAAAGGCGAGAGCAAAAGACCCAGGGATGCATAAATCACTATAAGCCATGCGGTCGAAAAGCCGCCGGTCCAAAAAAAGCTCCAGAAAAAACCGGAAAACAGCTTAATTACGCTCAAACAGACCCAGAGCAAGTAATTTAACACCCACATGACCGGCCAGGCCAGGGTGTGACTTACTGCGAACAGCACTACGCCAAGCAGCCCCACGGGAAGAACCACAAAGCCCACGTAGGGCAGAAGGAAAATATTGGCCACTATTCCGGCAAGGGAAAATCCGTTGAAGTAGTAGATGATAAGCGGCAGCAAAAGAATATTGATTGCCAAAGAGACCAGAAAGGCGTCTTCAAACTGCCGAACAATTTTGCCCGCAAGCCTATCAGGACCAAGGGCGCGAAATTTGGCCGACAGCCTGATTCCGTGGAATTTGGGGTAGAGCACTATTATGGCGAAAACGCACAGGAAAGTGAACTGAAACGGGATTTGCGTAAGGCAGGCCGGATCCGGGAGCAGGATGAAAAGGGCTGCCAGGGCGAGCACGGTAAGGGAATCGACGGCGCGGTACCTCAGGGCCGCAGCAAAAATCACCGCCAGGGTGAGAACGGATCTCCAGATGGTGGGCGTTCCAAACCCCGCGAGCAGGGCGTAAAAGATACCGGCGGCGGTTGCGGGCAACAGGGCCAGCCTCTGGTCGCTAACGTAGTTTAAAACCGAGGGGAAAAGCAGGCGAACCCCAAGGCGAAAGAGCCAGAAGATGAAAATGCAAACCATCCCAATGTGCAGACCGGAAACGGAGAGCAGATGATAAAGGCCGGTTTGGTGGATTCGGTACTCCCATTTACGATCGAGCAGGTGCTTATATCCCAGTATCATCGCCGCATAAAAAGCCGCGGGGCCCTGGGCAAGCACGCTTTGAGAAAAGAGGAGGTTTTTTTGCCGAAAAAGTTCTATCCGGTCCCTTATCGTGTTCAATATTGAGCCAAAAGATAGCCCTGCCTCCTGATCGATCTTTACGAGCAGTTGCTTTTTGGGCAGAAAACAGCGGCCAAAGAGGTCTTTACCGGCCTGATAGCTCACGTAATCGAAGCCGCCGGGATTGTTGAAATTATGGAAACGCTTGAGGCAGGCCCGAAAAAGGATTTTTTCGCCCGGGAGCAGGAAGGCCCCGGGGGCGCACACCCTGGATGCGGGAAGAGTTAGAAGGATTCCCCCGTGGAGCGGTGTCACGTTTCGGTCGGTTATCGCCTCCAAAAGTTGGAGCGATACCCTGATCCTACCCGGATAGTAGTCGGGAGCGCCTCGCACTTTTGCCGTAAAGCAGGCGGGGCGCCCCGCAAGGAAGGGCTCAAGCTCTTTTGGAAACCTTGGAGCACAACCTTTGGAAGCCCAGATACCAAAGAGGAAAAACAGCAAAAGAGCCGATGTAAAAAGGACGGGCAAACGGCTTACACGGTTAATGGAGGAATCGGAAGGAGCGCAGTTGGACCACAGAGCCGCCGCCATGGCGGCGATTAGAGCCAGGGAGAAAAAAGCGAGCCAGGAGATGGGCAGCGGGACAATCTTTCCAAACAGGTGGTCTGCCGATATCCCGAGCATGAAAAAGACAGTAATCCAGACGAGCGGACGTGACGGCATCGTGCTCTTCCGAATGCAAGGACGGGAGAAACTCGATTATGTTTCATCCGCATCTTTTTCACAATGGTTTTCTTGAGTACTAAATATTTCGGTGCGTAAAATTTAGGGATGGATTTGGCAGGACTCAGGCTTGGAGCCGCGACTTAAAGCAAGTCGCGGCGAGCCTTCGTATCTTCTAGAGCGCTTCAGGCGGAACCGCTCATTTAGCTTTTGCATTAAAACCCGCGGTACGGCTGCCCGGCTTTGGGGCTGTCGCACGGCGCCTTGGGCCGGCAAAAGGCGGTTTTCTACTCTTTTGGAAGGGTGCCTGAGAACCCGTTTTGGGTTTTTTCGTACCCGTCAGGGCGCGAGTAGGTTCCAAACCAGGCAGAACGTGAACATTGAGGTTTTGCCCAATGTAGCGCTCGATTTGCTCGAGATAGCGAAAATCGCACTGCGAGACAAGTGAAATGGCAACTCCGGAGGCCGAGGCCCGCCCGGTGCGGCCGATTCTGTTGACATAATCTTCGGCCGATCGGGGCAGGTCGAAATTTATAACATGGCTTATTCCTGTTATGTCAATTCCGCGAGCGGCAACGTCGGTAGCCACCAAAATTTTTATCTTGCCCCGTCTCATATTTTCCATTGTTCTGTTGCGGATGGTCTGGGTCATATCGCCATGTAAAGCGGCAACCCCGAAACCTTCGCTTCTGAGTTCCCGGGCGAGGCTGTCGGCATCTTTTTTCGTGGCCGAAAAGACTATGGCCCGGCTTAAATCCTTATCCGAACATAACCGTCTGAGGATCTTGGCCTTATGCTGGTAGTTGTCAGTGACATGGAGGCGCTGCTCGATTTTATCGTGGGTTATTTTACCATTTTTGGCCAAATCCACACGATCGGGATTTTTCATGAATTTTTCGGAGAACTTGATTGCCGCCTGATTCATCGTCGCGGCAAAAAGCAGCGTCTGGCATTCCTCGGGCATAGCCTCGGATACAAATTCCACGTCGTCAATAAAGCCCATATCCAGCATGCGATCGGCTTCATCGAGGATGAAGAGCTCGACATTTGACAAATTTATGCGGCCGCGCCATATATGGTCGATCAATCTGCCGGGGGTTGCGATTATCATTTCCGGCGACTGGGACAGAGCCCTTATCTGGTCGCCAAAGGGCATGCCCCCATAGATGGCCACGCTGTGGACCTTCATGAATTTACCATAGCTGGAGGTCGCCCTGGCAATTTGCTCGGCGAGTTCGCGAGTGGGCGTAAGGACCAGTACCCGCAACCCTTTTTGGGAGGGAGCACTCGAGATCTTTTGGAGGGCGGGCAAAACGAAGGCCGCCGTTTTTCCCGTCCCGGTATTTGCCGATGCAATCAGGTCCCTGCCCGAAAGCGCCCTGGGAATTGCTTCCTGCTGGATGGGGGTTGGGGCATCATGGCCACATTTGATTATCGCTTTCAGGATGGAGGGGTCAAGTTGCAGTGTTTCAAATGACATAAAATTGGCATTCCTTAATAATTACAGGTAAATGTAATCCGAGCCACGGGGGCCGGACGAAGAGCAGACCTAGAGCTGCGGTTGGGGCTGCAACCTTCTGCAAAAATCCGAGTGACCGTATAGCGGCGCGTAAATTAATTCGCAGCGGTAAACGCCTTCGTGTGTGGTCGGCACAAAAACATCGTCGCCAACCGATATGCTATGCAACATAAATGTGCGAGGTGCAAGGAGGTCAGTGATCGATGGGGGTTTAACGAAGCTCTTTGCCGGAAAATGATTTGCCGGTTTGCGGGCGTCAAAAACCCTTTCAGCCTCTTATTATAGAGATTGAATCTGGAATAGCAAGCTTTTAAAAGGAAGTTGGCAAGAAATTATGAGGGACCCCGGTCTTAAGCAAGAATTGCGGCATGATTTTAGAAAAATTTTTATTGGAAGCGGTTTACTGTTGCGGCGCGCTACGCTTTAGGATATTTAAGAGTGTCCGGCAGGGATGGTGTCATCCCCGGCGTGAGATCGTTTTTTAATTGACAAGGCTGTGGGGGATCGGTATTATTTCGCTCTTTAGCTAATTTTCCCCATCGGAGTGTTCAGCGATGAAAACTGAAAGCGCCAAGTTCGAACCGCAAAAGCGCAAATGGATAGTGGTCGATGCCGAGAATCTGGCACTGGGCAGGCTCGCAAGTCAGATTGCAATGCGCATTCGAGGCAAGCACCTGACGACCTTCACCCCCCACGTGGACCTTGGCGACTTCGTCGTTGTGGTAAACGCCGCAAAAGTAAAACTTACCGGCAATAAGTGGGACAAAAAGACTTACTATCACTACAGCGGCTACATGGGCGGGATGAAAGAAACAACTGCCCGCAAGCTCAGCGAGCGGAGCCCGGAGCGCATGATACGCCTTGCGGTCTGGGGGATGCTTCCCAAAAATCGTTTGGGGCGCCAGCTCATAAAGAAGCTCAAGGTATACACCGGCCCCGATCATCCTCACGGGGCTCAGCAGCCCGAGGTTTTCAAACCCATCGTGAAATATAGCAGCTAGGAGCTTTTTACATGGCCGAACAACGGTTTTATGCCACAGGAAAAAGAAAGACCTCGATTGCCCGGGTTTGGCTTCAGCCCGGAACGGGTGTCATCGTGATAAACAAAAAGCCCTCCGATGAGTATCTGGATAGAGAAACGAGCAAGATGGTGATTGCTCAGCCTCTAACACTTACCGGCACTCTGGGCAAACTCGACATCTCGGTCAATGTGCTGGGCGGCGGGATTTCCGGTCAGGCCGGAGCGATTCGCCACGGAATTTCCAAGGCATTGCTCGAAATAAACCCTGAATACCGCGAAGTATTAAAGCGCGCCGGTTTCCTTACCCGAGACTCCCGAGTCAAGGAACGCAAAAAGTATGGCCGCAAGAGCGCCAGGGCGCGGTTCCAGTATTCGAAGCGTTAGTAAGGACAGCCTGTAGCGGGTCGTGAACGTAAAAATATGCGTTTACGGTTTACCGATAACTGGTTTGCCGGTCACCAATCGATAGTTGGGCGCTGCACTTACGTGCACGCGCCTTTGCTTTTTTATCGAGGGACGTCGCGATGATGAGGGTCGCCATTGCCGGAGCTTCCGGCTACACTGGGTTCGAGCTGTTGCGCATACTCTGCGCCCACCCGTTGGTAAGGGTGACAACGATTACATCGAGGCAGCAAAAAGGCGTGCGCCTCGACGACTTCTATCCGGCTTTCAAGCACCACTACGACCTGGTATTCGAGGACACCGACCCCGAAAAGCTCGCGGACCAATCCGATCTGGTCTTTACGGCCATGCCGCACCAGGCTTCGATGGAAATAATTCCAGCCCTTCTTGCCCGCGGCGTAAAGGTTGTGGATTTGAGCGCCGATTACCGGCTAAAAGACCCGGAAGTCTACCGGCAGTGGTATACGCGGCACAAGACCCCGGAGCTTTTGGGCGAGGCCGTCTACGGCCTTCCCGAACTCTACCGGGAAAAAATCCGCGCGGCCCGTCTTATCGCCAACCCCGGCTGTTACCCGACCAGCGTTATTCTCGCCCTTGCTCCCCTTCTTAGGCGCGGCCTTATCGATCCGACAACGATAATCGCCGATTCCAAATCGGGAGTATCCGGAGCGGGTAGAGGCGTATCGCTTGGGACCCATTACTGCGAGGTAAACGATGGCTTTAAGGCATACAAGGTCGGCGAACACCGCCATACGCCTGAAATCGAGCAGGAACTAAGCCTTCTTGCCGGCTCCAGCGTCACCATAAGTTTTACCCCGCACCTTGTCCCCATGACTAGAGGGATTCTGAGCACGGTTTATTCCAACTTGAAGCCCGGAGTGCAAAAGGCAGACGTAGACAAGGCTTTTGAAGATTTTTACCGCGATGAGCATTTTGTGCGCCTTGGCGGAGAGAGTCTTCCGGTTACTCTTCATGTCAGGGGCAGCAATTTCTGCGATCTGGGCTGGAAGGTCGATCCGCGCACCAACCGGTGCATAGTCATCTCCACAATCGACAATCTTACCCGGGGCGCCTCCGGACAGGCCGTATGCAATATGAACCTCATGAGCGGGCTGCCCGAGCACAGCGGGCTAAAAGACGCTCCATGGCAACCCTAGGAGATGAAGCGACCCCTGTTTTTTACCCCGAGCGCAACATCAAGCTCGTGGTCGAATACGACGGAGGCGGCTACCACGGATGGCAGCGCCAGGCGGGTTGTCTTACCATCCAGGAAGTTATCGAGTCGCGCCTTGGGATCATGCTGGGGCAAAGGGTTGGCATCAACGCATCGGGCAGAACCGATGCGGGAGTTCACGCCAAAGGGCAAGTTATAAATTTTCGGGTTCGAACGCGCCTTAGCGCAGAGGAAATCCAGAAGGGACTCAACAGCCTTCTTCCCGACGATATTGCGGTTATAGCCGCACAGGAGGTCCCAAGGTCTTTTCATGCGCGTTTTTCAGCCCTAAGCAAAGTCTATGAGTACCACATTCTTAACCGTCTGGCGCCAACGGCACTTTTGCGCAAATACCTCTGGCATGTGCGAAACCCTCTTGCGGTGGCCCCGATGAGGGAATGCCTGAAAATAGTCTGCGGTAAGAACGACTTTTCGGCCTTTATGGCCTCGGGTTCCCCGGTTTCATCGACCTCGCGCACCATGTTGAGGGCCGAACTCGAAAACCTGGGGCCCGACAGGTTGAAGTTTACTTTCGAAGCCGACGGTTTTTTGCGGCACATGGTAAGAAATCTTACGGGCACGCTCGTAGAGGTGGGAAAAGGAAAGAAAACGACCACGGACTTCGAGCGCATTTTAAAAAGCGGTGATCGCAAACAGGCCGGCATTACCGCTCCGGGGCGCGGCCTTTATCTTATGTCGGTCAACTACGGACAAAACGGTGGACTATCCAGCGGAGGCAATCGAGATGAAGTTATCTGCAATGATTGGCAGGATAAAACCCTCTGCCACCCTGGCGATTAACGCCAAGGCAAACGAACTGAAAAAAAGCGGCGTAAAGGTTATCAATTTCGGCGTTGGCGAACCCGATTTCGATACTCCTAAAAATATTGGAAACGCGGGTGTTGAAAGTATCGGCAAGGGCCGGACCCGCTATACGGCTGTTGGCGGCATAAACGAGTTAAAAGATGCGATCTGCGCCACCGTTAAGGCCGATTACGGCATTTCCTACGGACGGGAAAACGTTTTGGTTTCAAACGGGGGCAAACACGCCCTCTATAACCTGTTTATGACCCTGCTCGACCCCGGCGACGAGGTGATCGTGCCCTCGCCCTACTGGGTCAGCTATCCGGACATGGTAAATCTTGCAAACGCCAACCCGGTCGTGGTCACCTGCCCGGAAAAAGACGGCTTCATGCTTCGTCCGGAAAATCTCGAGAAGGCCATAACTCCCAAGACCCGCCTTCTCATACTTAACAGCCCCTCCAACCCGACCGGCAAGTACTACGGCCAAAAGGAGCTGGAGGCTATCGCCCAGGTTCTTTTGCGCCATGAAAATGTTTTGGTCGTAAGCGACGACATCTACTACCGCATTCTTTTTGGCGGTCGTAAGTGGGTGAGCCTGGGAATGGTGGAGGAAAGACTTCGCGAGCGCATCTTTATCGTCAACGGGGTAAGCAAAAGCTATTGCATGACCGGATGGCGCATCGGCTACCTGATAGGCGACAAGACTGTCATAAAGGCTGCCACGGACTTCCAGAGCCAGGTAACGAGCAACGCCTCCTCCATTTCGCAGTGGGCAAGCGTTGAGGCTCTGGCGGGAGATCAGACGGCGGCCGTGGAAATGGCCAGGGTATTTGAGGCGCGGTGCGCCCGGGTAATGGAAATCATCTCCGGGATGGAAAAAGTAACCTGCCCCCCTCCTGATGGAGCTTTTTACGTTTTCCCCAATTTTAGCGCCTACTACGGGAAAAAATTTGGAACCCGCACGATAAAAGGCTCCCTTGATCTCGCCGATTTTTTCATGGAGGAGGCCCACGTGGCGGTGGTCCCAGGCGAGGCCTTCGGCGAGGACAACTGCATCCGGTTTTCCTATGCTCTCTCAGACGAGGAAATCGAGCAGGGCTTCGATGCGGTAAAAAAAGCTCTGGAAAAATTGCGCTAGAACTGCGGAGTTAAACCGGCGGCGCAGGGGCGGCGCATAAACCGCTTCCTGCGCTACTTCCAAATCCCGGGCGGGCATGACTGGCCGGTAAAGCCCGCCCCTCCACAGCGGGCTGACTTCCCGATGAGCACGAGTTGCGAAGTGCAGACCTGGCAGGAACGGTCCCAAACGACGTGGAACAAAGCAAACCGCCTCAAATTACCCCACCCGGCGAAACACTTTCAAAGTGTTTTCTTCTTATCCTGCTTTGCCTTTTTTTCTATATCCCGGGGCTTTTCAGCCTTCCCCCCATTGACCGGGATGAAGCCAGGTTCGCCCAGGCATCCAAGCAGATGGTCCAAAGTCGCGACTTCGTCAGGATAAATTTCCAAAACACCGAGCGAAACAAAAAACCGATCGGGATCTACTGGCTGCAATCGGCAGCTGCCGAAATTTCCGGCCCGGCGGCAAACCGAAACATCTGGCCCTACCGCATCCCATCGCTTCTGGGCGCTATTTTTTCCGTTCTTCTAACCTTTGCCATTGGAAGGAGGCTTTTTGGAGAACGCAGCGGTTTGCTTGGGGCAATTCTTTTCTCCAGTTCGATACTGCTGGTAGTCGAAGCCCACCTTGCTACAACCGACGCCGTGCTGCTGGCAACGGTCCTGGCATCCCAATACGCTCTTGCCGGTTTTTATCTTCGAGACGACAGAAGCAAACCGGCGGGAACCGGACTTTTTTTAACCTTCTGGCTCGCCCAGGCAGCGGGAATTCTTGTAAAGGGGCCGGTAGCGCCCATGATAGGCCTACTAACGATCGGCTGCCTTTGCCTGGCCGACAGGGACATCGGGTGGCTAAAGGGGCTGAGGCCTCTTTACGGCCTGGCCCTAACGGCGCTTCTGGTAAGCCCGTGGATGATCGCCATCGGCCTTGCGACCAAAGGGGCTTTTTACCGCCAGGCGGTGATGGGCGATTTTCTTTCCAAGGTAGCTTCCGGACAGGAATCCCACGGATTTCCACCCGGTTTTTACCTGCTCCTTTTGCCCCTCACCCTCTGGCCTGCCTCGCCACTTGCGGGAGCGGCCCTCTACCGGGCATGGAAGTCCAAGTCGACTGTAGCGACACGCTTTTGCCTCGCGTGGATAATACCCGCCTGGGTTGTCTTCGAGCTGGTTCCAACCAAGCTGCCTCATTACGTACTGCCTCTCTATCCCGCCCTGTGTCTTCTTATCGCTCACACCCTGATTTCGGGCCAGAACGGCAAGGCCGCAGAACTTGACTCCAAGCTCGTTAGAACCGGCTATCTTTTGTGCCAACTCGTACTCGTATGTCTTGGCGCAGGATGTCTTTTCGCGCCATGGTTTCTGGAACATAGGTTCGAGCCTCTGGCCCTTGTGGCAGCTCTAGGGGCCCTCCTGGGAGCGCTCGTTTCCTCCCTGGACTTCCTCAAACGCCGCTATCTGCGCGCTACCGCCGCGGCTGTCGCGGCAACCGCCATCGTATTGGCGATCGGCCTTCAGTGGATACTGCCCGGGATGGACTCGCTATGGCTTAGCAGAAGCGTAAGGGATGCCGCCGCTGAGATTGGAGGCAAAAACGTCAGGCTCTGTTCGGTTGGCTACGACGAACCCAGCCTGATTTTTCTGCTGGGGACAAAGACTCTTTTAACCTCGGCTGGAGGCGCTGCTGAATTTTTGCGCAAAAACCCCGGAGCACTCGCCCTGGTTGACCGCAGGCAGGCGGTGAGCTTCCTTAGGCAAGCCCATCGTCTAGATCTTCACATAAAACAGGTGGGGGCGTTTTCAGGTCTCAATTATTCGAAGGGCAGGCAAATGCTTCTGGGATTGTATACCAACAGGTAACAGTCAGTGGGAAAAGCGGGGGCTAAGGGGTATCGGGCCGCTATTCACTATTCACTAATCACGGCTTGCGGGGTATGATCCCACAGTTAAACCTTTGCTCCTCATGCGCTTACAAGGGGATCTAATGATAATCGGTCTGGACGTTGGCGGCACGCACACCGATGGGGTACTGATCGGAGATGGCGCCATTTTACGCCAGGTAAAAGTAGCAACCGATACCAGCAATCTTTTCGATTGCGTTTGGGCCTGTCTGGACAAGCTTACCGCAAACGTGGAACCCGGTGCCATTGGCCGCGCGGTCCTCAGCACAACCCTTACGACCAACGCCATTGCCGAGGGAAAGCTTGAAAAAATCGGCGTGGTCGTATCTGCCGGGCCCGGTGTAGACCCGGCCAACTTTCAAATCGGCAGCCATTATTTTTGCGTATCAGGCTCGATCGATCATCGGGGCCGTGAGGTCCAGCCCCTGCGGGTACGGGAAATAGAAGAAATCGCAGACCTGTTTCTTGCCCAAAACATCCGCCGGGCCGCCGTAATATCGAAGTTTTCGGTACGAAACCCCAAACACGAACTTGAGATGGCCCGGATCTTAAGTCGCTCGTGCGATATCGTGGTAGCCGGCCACAGTCTTTCGGCGACCCTGAATTTTCCCCGCAGGATCGCCACCGCATGGATAAACGCGGCGGTGCATCCGATCCACAAGCTGTTTTTCGAGGCCGTAAAGCAGTCGCTTAAGAGCAAAGGGTTTGAAATTCCCATCTACGTACTAAAAGCCGACGGTGGGACGATGAGCCTTGAAGCCTCCCTCCATGCGCCGGAGCAGACGATCTTTTCGGGTCCGGCGGCAAGCGTGCTGGGGGCCCTGCCCTTTGCCTCGAGCCAAGGCGATACGCTTGTCCTGGATATTGGCGGCACAACAACCGATATTGCCGTATTCGTCCACGGGACCCCGCTGCTCGAACCGCTTGGAGGCGAGATCGCGGGGCGAAAAACCCTTGTAAGAGCCCTTAAAACAAGGTCCATTGCCCTTGGAGGCGACAGCTGCGTGGAGGTAATCGATGGAGATCTCAGGATCGGTCCCTGCCGCTTTGGACCGGCGCTGGCCTACGGAGGTTCTCATCCAACCCCTACGGATGCTCTTTTTGTCCTGGGAAAGGCACACAACGGAAATCTGGAGGCCTCACGGCAGGGCTTAGGCGCGGTTGCCGACCGGCTCGAAACCGGTTTGGAGGAAACCGCGCGCCTTGTCCTGGATCTTTCGTGCAAAAAGATCCTGCGCGCGGCCCGCGAGATGACTGAAGAGATCAATGGCAAACCGGTCTATACGGTAAAGGAGCTTTTGGGCGGCTACAAGGTCCAACCCGCGGAAATCCTCGTCCTGGGAGGTCCTGCGCCCTATTTGGCGCCCCTCCTCGAAGAGGCTTCAGGGATTGCGACCTGCGCGGTTCCTCAGTGGCATGTAACCAATGCCATAGGGGCTGCAATGGCCAAGAACACCTCCCAGGTAACTCTTTTCGCCGATACGGAAAGAGGTCTTGCCCTGGCGCCCGAAGAGGAATTTAGCCGCCCGATTGGCAAGGACTTCGACAGGAAGGCCGCTCTTTGTCTTGCCTGCGATCTGCTGCGCTCCAAATGTTTGAAGGCGGGCGCCTTGCAATGCGAGATCGATCTTGAGGTAGTCGAAGACAGTCAGTTCAACATGGTAAGAGATTTTTACACGGTTGGACGAAATATTCGAGTGCGGGTCCAAACGCGGCCCGGCCTAATTGAGGAATGCCGTTATCTGACCCACTCTTTTTTTAACTGCTGCATGCTGCCGGAATGTATTTAGTGCTTAGCGGCCCGTTATTGGTGCAGGGTCATTAGATAAGTCCACTCACTGATCGCAAGCCGCTAATCGCTGAGGTTATAAGGAATATGCTTTCATCGCGCGACAAAATCGGCCTGGTATTTTTCCCCGCATTCGATTGGGCCATCGATGCAACGCATCCCGAGCGCGAGGAGCGACTGCTCTACACGCAGGACCAGGTGTTCGAGGAAGGCATCCTCGACATCGAGGGCATTGTTGAATTCAAGCCCGATATCGCCACTGTCCGCGATATTCAACGCGTGCACTTCTGCGTTCCAGACGAACTTGCCGTTACCACCCAATCGCATCTCATAAGTGCGGGCGGAGCAAAAAAGATCGGCTCACAGGTCTGCGAGCGCAACATCGCGCGCGGGTTTGCCCTCGTTCGCCCCCCCGGCCATCACGCAATGCGGGTGGTCCACGGAGCCCGGGGCTTCTGCAATATAAATATCGAAGCAATAATGATCGAATACCTGCGGCATGCTTATGGCGTCGACCGCGTGGCGATAGTGGACACAGACTGCCATCACGGCGACGG
>JBMFHI010000020.1:0-40951 GCA_049976905.1 Syntrophobacteraceae bacterium
GAACAGCTATTACGCCGGTTTGCGATAATTATGCAAATTCAGACGCCATGACAACGTCACCGAAAACAGCGAATTCTTTTTAAAACCTTGGCAAAAGTTCTAACGGAGCAATTATCGCCATCCCGGCGCCCGTAACGGGCTTGACTTAGAGGGGCAGCAGCGCCTAGATTCCCAGGGACCGGCCTTGCGCAGGCCTGTTTCATTAAATCAGTTTACTTATTGCCAATCACAGGAGGAAAACCGGACATGGACAAATCTCTTTTCGGTAAAACGGCTATAGTAACCGGCGCCAGTTCGGGCATAGGCTATGCGACGGCCATGTCTTTGGCCAGGGCGGGCGCCGCGGTGGTTCTTCAGGCTAGACGGGAGGAAAGACTCCAAGAACTTGCCTCCGAAATCAAAGCTCTGGGCGGCAAAGCCCTGGTTGCGGCCGGGGATGCGAAAAAAACCTCGGATATCGACGCCATGCTCGCTAAGACTTTGCAATGGAAGGATGGCGGCTCCAAGGTAGATATCGTTATCGTAAACGCCGGGCGCGGACTGGCGGGCGGGGTTCTAACCAGCGATGAATCAGCCTGGCGCGAAGTTTTTGAACTAAACGTCCTGGCAGCGGCCCATCTCATGCGCATTGCCGCATCCCGGATGATTGCGCAAAAAGGAGGCGACATCGTTATCCTTGGCTCGAATGTAGGCCGAAACGTATCGCCATTCAGCGGGTTCTACGGTTCAAGCAAATTCGCAGTGGGGGCCCTGGCCGAGGCCCTGCGACGCGAGGTTTGCGCCCACGGCGTTCGTGTCAGTCTGGTCATGCCCGGAATCGTGCTAAGCGAATTTCAGAAAGTCGCGGGCTACACTGAGGAAAACTTCGGCAAAGGGGTTGCTCAGTTTGGAAAATTACTCGAACCAAGCGACATCGCGGCCGGCATTGTTTGGCTTCTAACTCTTCCCGCGCATGTTAACGTAAATGAGATAATGATCCGTCCAACCGGACAAAATTACCCGTGATGATTGGGGCAAGTTACAAAATACGACAAGGAAACGGCACGACGAGTTTATAGGGGCGGCAACACAAACAGCAAACAAAGAAGCGGGGGAAAAGGCGCGAGCACAAGGGGGGTCACGAGCTTCGTAGAGGGACCGCAACAGGCCCTCTACGAAGCAAGGATACTCTTATTTTATTGCAGGCAAGTCCTGGAAGAACTCGACAGGGTTGCCTATTCACCCTGGGCGGGAGCAGCCTCCTTAGGCTTTTTCGCCTTCTGGGCCAGGCCGTCGCTAATCAGCTCGATAAGGCACATGGGAGAAGCGTCGCCGCGTCTAAACCCCACCTTAACGATCCGGGTATAGCCCCCCGGCCGATCACGATATCTATCGGCGAGCTCATCGAAGACCTTATAGACGACCTTCTTTTCCCGAATGACCGCCAGGGCGCGTCTTTTGGAATTAAGATCGCCGTGTTTACCCAGTGTGATCATCCACTCGGCCCAGCGGCGAATTTCCTTGGCCTTGGGAACCGTTGTGTAGATGCGCTCCTCACCAAGGAGCGAAGTGACCATATTGCGAAACATCGCGAGGCGGTGGCTCGTCGTACGATTGAGCTTTCTGCCGGAAACTCCGTGGCGCATGGATTATTCCTGTTCCTTTCTTCTCTGTTCGATCTCTTCGCGACGCGGCAAGCTGCTATCGATCTTCATTCCCAGAGAAAGATCCATTTCGGCGAGAATCTCCTTGATCTCATTAAGAGATTTTCGACCGAAATTCTTAGTCTTTAGCATTTCCTGCTCGGTCTTTTGGACAAGCTCGCCAATATAACGGATATCAGCATTCTTAAGGCAGTTTGCCGACCGTACCGACAGCTCCAGTTCGTCGACACTGCGGAGAAGGTGCGCATTAAACGGAGGCTCGGAAAGGGTTTCTTCCTCCTGGGCCTCGGCTTCCTCCTCGAAATTAACAAAAACGGACAACTGGTCTTTCAAAATTTTAGCGGCGTAGGCCAACCCGTCTTCGGGCCTCACGCTCCCATCCGACCAAATCTCCATGGTCAGCTTATCGTAGTCGGTGATCTGGCCCACCCGAGCCTGGGTCACGGTATAGCTGACCTTGCGAATCGGCGAAAACACAGCATCGATAGGGATGGTCCCGATCGCCTGATTTTCATCTATATTCTTTTCGGCCGGAACATAGCCTTTTCCCTGCTTTAGAGTAAGCTCCATCCGAAGCTTGGCGTCTTTGGCAAGGGTGCAGATGTGAAGGCGCGGGTTTAAAACCTCGACCATCGCGCCGGTCTGAATGTCTCCCGCACACACTCTGCCTTCGCCCTGCTTTTCTATTAGCAGGCGCCTGGTCACGGCCTCACCGGAAGCCTTGAAGCGAACCTCCTTGAGGTTTAAAATGACGTCGGTAACGTCTTCCAAAACTCCAGGGATGGTTGAAAACTCGTGCAGAACGCCGTCTATCTTGACACTGGTGATAGCCGAGCCTTGAAGAGAAGACAGGAGCACCCTCCTGAGCGCGTTCCCCAAAGTGACCCCGAAACCCCTCTCAAGGGGTTCGCACTCAAACTTCTGGTGCGTGTTGGGCTCCTTTGTCTCAACTTCCAAGCGCTTGGGTTTGATAAGCTCGCGCCAGTTCTTTTGCATTTTTCATCCTCATGAAAGAGACATCACCACAGGCCCCCCAACTCCGGTACCTGGCAGGGCCATTGGATGCGAAAAAGCCGCCCAAATCCCGCCCCACCCCGAAGTTCCTGCAAACAGCAAGCTCTCTATCTTACTTCGAATAGAATTCAACCACCAATTGCTCCTGAACGGGCAGGCTAATCTCTTCACGAACTGGGTAGGCCCTGAAAGTCCCTTCGAACTTTGAGGCATCAAGGTCAAGCCAAGCGGGAAGCCCCCTGCGCGGCAGAGCGGCAACAGCTTCGTTAATGATCTGAAGACTTCGACTTGCCTCAGCCACCGTCACACGGTCCCCGGGTCTTAACAGAAAAGAGGGGATATCGACCTTTCTACCGTTCACCAGGAAGTGACCGTGTCGAACGAGTTGTCTAGCCTGGCAACGAGAATTGGCAAATCCCATCCTGTAGGTAGTGTTGTCTAGTCTGCGCTCGAGCAAGATCAAGAAATTAGTGCCGGTTACCCCTTTTCGCCGTTCGGCCTCTTCGAAGTAGCTCTCGAACTGCTTTTCGACCAGTCCATAGATACGCTTGATTTTTTGCTTCTCACGCAACTGGACGCCGTAGTCGGAAATCTTGCCTCTGCCCTGCCCGTGTTGCCCCGGGGGAAAGTTGCGCCGTTCAACGGCACACTTATCGGAGTAGCAGCGATCTCCCTTGAGATAGAGCTTCATAGTCTCTCGGCGGCAAAGCCTGCATTGAGCTTCGGTGTATCGAGCCAAAGTGATCCTCCTGAGGCGGCAAGACCGCCTTTTGCCCGCACGCTTAGGCGGGCCGTATTACGAGATAAAGAAACCGGTTTATACCCGCCGCCTTTTGGGAGGCCTGCAGCCGTTGTGCGGAATCGCCGTAACGTCCTTAATGAAGGTAATGTTAAAGCCGGCAGCCTGGAGAGCGCGAAGTGCGGCTTCACGACCCGAGCCCGGTCCCTTGACATAGACCTCTATATTTTGAACACCGTGCTCCTGCGCCTTGCGGCCGGCGATCTCAGCGGCAACCTGGGCGGCGAAGGGCGTGCTTTTCCTCGAGCCCTTAAACCCCTGGCTTCCGGCGCTGGACCAGGAGATGGCATTGCCGCTCACATCGGTTATCGTGATGATCGTATTGTTAAAGGTCGAGCGGATATGAGCAATACCGTTAAGAATGTTCTTGCGCTCTTTTTTCTTGGTTCTGGGTGCAGCCTTTTCTTTAGCCATGTGCCATCCTTACGCTTTCTTTCGCTTGCCCATAACGGACCTGCGCGGA
Source organism: Syntrophobacteraceae bacterium (assembly GCA_049976905.1). GTDB lineage: Bacteria > Desulfobacterota > Syntrophobacteria > Syntrophobacterales > Syntrophobacteraceae > SbD1. Next base: position 3,920 of record JBMFHI010000020.1, read on the forward strand.
CCTTTACGAGTGCGGGCATTGGTGTGAGTGCGCTGACCGCGGACCGGAAGCCCCCGGCGATGTCGCAACCCCCGGTAACAACCAAGATCCATGAGGCGTTTGATGCTCATGGAGACCTCGGATCTCAGATCACCTTCGACCTTAAAATTGGAATCGATGACCTGCCTTATGGCATTAACCTGGACATCCGTGAGGTCGTCACTTTTGGTATCCCCGTTGATGGCGGCCATTTCAAGAATCTTATGGGCCGTTGGTCTGCCGATACCATAGATATAGGTCAGAGCGATCTCGATGCGCTTGTTTTTAGGTAAATCAATGCCTGCAATACGTGCCAATGTCCTACTCCTCTTAGAATTGCAGAAACGGCGTCCACCCATAAGGATGGTTTGCGCCGGACCCGCCAACCATAGGCGGCTCAGGGCCTACGGCACATTTCTACAAATAGGCGCCGTCTCTTAGCCCTGGCGCTGCTTGTGCCTGGGGTTTTCACAAATCACCCTCACAATGCCGTGGCGGCGAATAATTTTGCACTTTCTGCAAATACGTTTAACCGATGCCCGCACTTTCAATTTGGAAATTCCTTTCAACAGGCCGGCGCCGCCAGAAACTCTAGGCTTTGGATCTGTACGTGATACGGCCCCGGGTCAGATCGTAGGGAGACAATTCAACCGTCACCTTGTCGCCGGGCAAGATGCGAATGAAATGCATGCGCATCTTTCCGGATATATGTGCCAAAATCCGATGGCCATTGGGAAGCTCGACGCGGAACATAGCGTTGGGAAGAGTTTCGACAACGGTTCCTTCGACTTCAATAGCATCCTCTTTAGCCATGGGCAAATTTCTCCAAGTTCAATTTCCGAACTTTTAACTTTAAGTTATCCGTACAGTTTTGTAAACTGATTTTTACGCCCTGTTAAAATTACCGGTCCATTTTCCGTAACGGCAATGGTGTGCTCGAAATGGGCGGAGAGCTCTCCATCCAGAGTGACCGCAGTCCATTCATCTTCAAGAATCTCCACCTCGGGCCTGCCTGCGTTGATCATCGGCTCTATGGCGAGCACCATTCCGGGCTTTAGCCTCACGCCCCTGCCGGGTGACCCGTAATTAGGCACCTGAGGGCTTTCGTGAAGATTCTGACCGATACCGTGGCCCACAAAGTCTCTTACGACTGAATAGCCTCGACTTTCCACATACTCCTGAATGGCGTGGGAGATATCGGAGAGCCGGTTGCCGCTAACAGCCTTTGCGATTCCTTCGTAGAGACATTCCTCGGTAACCGTGCACAGCCTTGCCGCGGCCTCGGAGATAGCACCCACGGCAACCGTAATGGCAGCATCCCCGTAATAGCCGTCCAACACCACCCCGAAATCCAGGCCGATAATGTCACCCGCTTTCAACCGACGCTTCTTCGAAGGCATCCCATGGACAACCTCCTCGTTAACCGAGGCGCAAAGGGCATAAGGGTAGCCGTGATAGCCCTTGAAGGCAGGCCGCGCATGCTTTTTTGCCGTGAGGTCCTCGCTGATCGCATCGAGGTCCCAGGTTGTAACCCCCGGCCTGATATTGACAGCCAACTCATCGAGAATCTCGGCAACAATGGCGCACGAAGCCCTAATCTTTTCAATCTCAGCTCTAGACCTTAATGTAATCAATAAAGCCGTCCGATTAAAAACCGATGGATTCAAAAATCGGGAAAGGGGCAAAGCCCCCTACCCTTTAACAAGCAAAACTATAAGGCGACAAAAAAGAGATGCAAACGTGCGCCGCTAAGCAGCGATTTACCCCGGGACCCTATCCCAGAATCGCTGTAATCCGTTGCAAGATATCGTCCATTTTGCCCACACCGTTAATCTGACGAAGTTTACCCTGCCTTTGATAGTAATCTATCAGGGGCTTTGTCTGAGCGTCATAGGTTTCAAGCCTTGACTTAACAGTGGCCTCATTATCATCGGATCTTTGGTAAAGCTCGCCGGCGCACTTGTCACAGACCCCGTCCTTTTTAGGGGGGTCAAACAGCACGTGAAAGCCGGCGCCGCAAGCCTTGCAGGTTCTGCGGCCCGTAAGTCGCCCCAAAAGCTCTGCGCTTGGCACCTCGACACTGACCACATGGTCTATTTTCTGACCAAGAGAGCCAAGGATGGTATCGAGTTCTTCGGCCTGGGCAACCGTACGGGGAAAACCGTCCAGCATATAGCCCCCGGATGCATCGGGCTTTTGGATACGCTCCTTTACAAGGCCGATCACAACGCTATCGGGAACAAGACCGCCCGCATCCATGAACTTTTTAGCTTCAAGGCCAAGAGGAGTGCCCTCTTTAAGCGCGGCACGCAGCATATCGCCCGTGGAAATCTGCGGAATATGATATTTTTCAACAAGACGTTTTGCCTGGGTGCCTTTACCGGCTCCGGGCGGTCCGAGTAAAATGATGTTCATTGCTTCCCTCCGAAAAATGCAATAAAGAGCTGACAGGTCAAAAACAAAGGGGTTCTTACCCCCTCACACAAGCAGCAACAAGCATAATAGGGCTCTTCGCAGACACCGGTTGCCACTAGCTGGTCACCAACCACCATTTACACACCGCCGCCAAGGCCTACCGCCTGCCCTTAGCGCGACCGCTCTTTAGAAACCCCTCGTAGTGGCGAGACAACATGTGCGCCTCTATCTGGGACAAGGTGTCCATGGCCACGCCAACAACGATAAGAAGGGCGGTGCCGCCAAAATAGAAGGGCACGTTGAAGCGTTCCACCAATATGGTGGGCAGAACGCACACAGCCGAGACATAGAAGGCGCCGCCAAGGGTAATGCGGCTTAGAACTTTATCCAGATAATCGGCCGTAGACTTCCCGGGACGTATACCGGGAATAAATCCGCCGTATTTTTTCATATTATCGGCCACGTCCACGGGATTAAAAACGATGGCGGTATAGAAATAACAAAAGAAAATAATCAGGCTCACATACAAGACAATATAGATCCAATGGCCTGGCGTAATGGCCCGGGCAACGGACTGGACCCAGGGGATCTTGATAAAGTTAGCCACGGTAGCCGGAAACATTATTATAGAGGAGGCAAAAATGGGCGGAATAACACCCGAGGTATTGATCTTTAAGGGGATGTGAGTATTCTGGCCGCCGTAGACACGCCTTCCCACCACCCGTTTGGCATACTGAACCGGCACCCGTCTTTCGCCCCGCTCCATAAAGACGATAAAGCCAATAACGGCCAGCATAAGGGCTACAATCAGAGTAAGAGCGAAGATGCTCATTCCTCCAGCCTTTAAAAGCCTCGCAGTCCCAAAAATCGCCGAAGGCAGCCGGCTAACGATGCCCGCATAGATAATGAGCGAGATGCCGTTTCCAATGCCAAACTCCGTGATCTGTTCCCCCAGCCACATGAGAAAAACGGTTCCGGCCGACAAGGTAAGAACGGTCATTAGCCGAAATCCCCAGCCAGAAATAACAACGAGAGGAACGCCGTGCACGACCTGGCCGCCAAGACCAACGGCTATGCCAAAACCCTGGATAGCGGCAAGCACGCCCGTGCTGTAGCGTGTGTACTGAGTGATCTTTTTGCGCCCGGCTTCGCCTTCCTTGCTAAGCTTTTCAAGGGTGGGGACAACGACGGTAAGCAACTCCAGGATAATCGAGGCGCTGATATAGGGCATGATACCAAGGGCGAAAATCGAAAACTGGCTAAGAGCCCCCCCGGCAAACATGTCAAAGAGCCCCAGAAGGGTGCCGCTTGCCTGCTTGAAGTAGGCCTGCAAAGCCATCGTATTGATATAAGGGGTTGGGATGTAGCACCCCAACCGATACACGCAAAGCAACAGCAGGGTAAAAAATATACGCCGCTTTAGCTCAGGAATTTTCCCTATGGCCGTAAACCCGCCTGGCACTGGTTATTTTCCTTCCCTGGGCAAAATGAATTCAACTTTGCCGCCCGCCGCCTCTATCTTTTGGACAGCCGAAGCCGAGGCCTTGTGCACGCGGATCGTCACGGGGCGGGAAATCTCTCCATTGGCCAGCAACTTGACCGGATGGTGATTTTTCCTCACCAGGCCCGCGAACACGAGTTCATCGGGACCCACGACGCCCTCAGCGGCCAATTCGCCAAGGTCTCCCACGTTGACAACCGAGAATTGTTTTTTAAATATATTGGTAAAACCGCGTTTGGGGATGCGCCTCTGGAGCGGCATCTGCCCGCCCTCAAACCAGGGAGGCGTTCCGCCCCCGGATCTGGCCTTCTGCCCCTTCGTACCTTTTCCGGCAGTCATACCCTGGCCTGAACCCGACCCACGTCCGAGCCGCTTCGTATTTTTTTTCGCTCCCGAAGGCGGAGCAAGTTGTCCGAGTCTCATCTACAACCCCTGTCTTTCAACGACCTTGACTAGATGAATAACCTTCCTCACAGCCCCGAGCACCTGAGGGGAACTGTACAGGTCAACGGCCCTGTGCATCTTGGTTAGTCCAAGGGCGCGGAGGATCCTGCGGTGTTTTTCCGGACGCCCTATGGGACTTTTGATCAGACTGACCTGAATTGGTTTTACCATATCTTTCACCCTGAAATCGGCTAACGTTTATCGGCAATTGATACCCTGTGTGACCGGCACGCACAAAAAAGATGGAAGGTCTCTACCCTCCGAGACCAATCACACACAGCCCTTAAGAGCTCGCAGCTTCTTCGAGAACGTTCTTGCCTCTGGCCTTTGAGACCTGTTCGAGGCTGCGAAGTCTTTTTAACCCCTCAACGGTGGCCTTGACCACATTGTGAGGATTTCTCGATCCAACGCATTTTGTCAAAATATCATGAATGCCAGCCGCCTCCATGATTGCTCTAACAGCACCACCGGCAATAACACCCGTACCTGGCGAGGCAGGCTTTAAAATCACCGAGGAAGCCCCGAATTTTCCAAGCACCTCGTGAGGAATGGTACTATCCTTTAGGGGCACGGCAACCATGTTTCGCTTGGCCGATTCCATTCCCTTGCGTATGGCCTCGGGAACCTCATTAGCCTTGCCAAGGCTGTAGCCGACCTTGCCGCTGCCGTCTCCGACAACGACGATGGCGCTAAAGGAAAAACGACGGCCGCCCTTTACGACCTTGGCCACACGACTTATATGGACGACTTTGTCAATCATCTGGAGCTGGCTGGATTCAACCGCTATCAATGTAAATGCCTCCGATCCTGATAAGGATTAAAAGTCGAGACCCTTCTCACGGGCAGCGTCCGCGAGGGCCTTGATTCGCCCGTGGTAAATAAAGCCGTTTCGATCGAAAACGACTTTTGCGATCCCCTGTTCCATGGCCTTTTGGGCAATCAATTGCCCCACACGGCCGGCAGCGGCAACCTTTCCCGCAACCGGTCCCATACCCTTAAAGTCCTCATTAAGGGTGGAGGCCGAAACCAGGGTCACACCGGTCAAATCATTAATGATCTGTGCATACATATGCTTATCGCTGCGGAAAACCGTCAGCCTGGGGCGCTCGTCGACGCCCTCGATCTTTTTGCGAATCCGTTTTTTTCGTCTCAGCCGAGCGGTATAGCGCGGATTTGTCGTTGCTGATGCCATTTGATCCTCCGACCCTATTTTTTCGAACCGGTCTTGCCGACCTTGCGGTGAACCTGCTCGCCCGTATAGCGGATACCCTTGCCCTTGTAGGGCTCAACGGGCCTCAGGGCGCGAATGCGCGCCGCCGTCTGGCCCAGCACCTCGATATCGATACCCTCGAGCTTGACAGCGTTGGATTTATCCACGCTCGCACTAATGCCTTCAGGCAGTTCGAATTGTACTGGACGTGAATACCCAAGGTTGAGGTTAAGCGTCTTCCCCTGCACCTCGGCCCTGTAGCCGGTTCCCTGAATTTCCAGTCCTTTAACGAATCCCTCGCTGACCCCCTTGACCATATTGTGGACAAGGGCCCGGATCAGTCCGTGGGTCGAACGGGATTGTTTGGAATCATCCATTCGCCGAAACACCACGGTCTCCTTGCTGATATCGATGTCGATACCCGCAGGAACCGATCTGGCGAGAGTCCCCTTAGGGCCTTTAACGGTAAGGGAAGAATCCTGCAAAAGGACTTCGACCCCCTTCGGTAAAGGTATGGGCAATTTACCCACCCGTGACATGCGGTTGCTCCTTTATAACCCGCAGACAAAAGCCGGCAGGAAGCTAAAAGCGATAAGGCCAAAGCCTGGCGCTACTTTGTTCCAACCCAATGCTTTTGGTCTACAGGCATTTAATGCGGTAAGGCCGTCGCCGGCATTTGGGGCTTTTGCCCCTGGCTACCTGCCACCCACCGCTACCTGCCAAACTACCAGACGGCGCAAAGCACCTCGCCGCCAACGCGCTCTTTTCGCGCCTGCCTGTCGGTCATGACCCCCCGAGAGGTCGAAAGGATCGATATGCCCATCCCGTTTAAGACCTTGGGGATCTCTTCATGACCCACGTAAACCCGGCGCCCGCACTTGCTTACGCGCTTAGCACCCGTCAGGGCGCCTTCCCGGCCTTCCCCGTACTTGATGTTTATGCGCAGAACGCCCTGTTTGTCGTCTCTAATGAATTTATAGTTCTTTATAAACCCCTCTTCTTTAAGTATGCGGCACAGACTGGCCTTCATACGGGAAGCGGGGATGTCGAGCTTGTCAAAGCGCGCTTTTTGCGCATTTCGAATACGGTTGATAAAATCGCCTATCGGGTCCGATACCATCATGTCCTGATCTCTCCTCCGGTGCTACCAGCTCGCCTTGACCACTCCGGGAAGTTCCCCCCTGAGCGCCATGTTTCGAAAACAAATACGGCAGATTCCGAATTTGCGGATATAGGCGCGTGGCCGACCGCACACCGGGCACCGGTTATACGCGCGTGCCTTAAATTTTGGGCTCGCTTTCGCCTTAGCAATGAGTGACTTTTTAGCCACGGGGCCTCCTTATCGTCTGAACGGCATACCCATGAGGGCGAGAAGTGTTCTGGCCTCATCGTCGGTTCCGGCAGTGGTAACCATGGTGATGTTCATCCCCTTGATCTTATCGATTTTATCGTAGTCGATTTCGGGGAAAATGATATGTTCCTTAATGCCCAGGGTGTAATTTCCTCTGCCGTCCAGGGCCTTGGAGGAAACACCACGGAAATCGCGAACGCGGGGAAGGGCGACATTTACGAGCTTATCGAAAAACTCGTACATGCGATCTCCGCGCAAGGTAACCATGCAGCCTATCGGCATGCCCTTCCTTAACTTGAAGGCGGCAATAGAGGTGCGGGCCCTGGTAATAACCGGCTTTTGCCCGGCGATCTGGGTGAGTTCGGTTGAAGCCGACTCAAGGATCTTGGCGTTTTGAATAGCTTCGCCAAGCCCCATGTTAATGATGATTTTTACAAGCCTTGGGATTTGCATCGGGCTCTTATACCCGTACTGCTCCTGAAGCTTGGGAACAATTTCCTGATTGAATCTTTCGCGCAGTGCTGCCATCTAACCTCCATTGCCGCCATCATGGTGGACGCCGCCACATTGCATCGGGTGCTAAGTCAGGCAGCCAGCCCGCTCCTAGCCCATCCGCAACCCAGCCTAGTCGATGACTTCGTTGCACTTTTTACAAAAGCGCACCTTCTGGTCGTCATCGAGCATACGATAGCCCACCCTGGTCGGGTCCGTACATTTGGAGCAAATCAACATGAGATTGGACATCTCGATAGGGGATTCCTTCTCAAGGATGCCCCCCTGCCTGGCTTGTTCGCTGGGGCGAAGATGCCGCTTAACCATGTTGAGCTTCTCAACGATCGCACGGCCTCTTTTGGGGATAATGCGCAAGACCTTACCGGTCTTCCCCTTATCCTTGCCCGCGATCACCTTGACCGTATCGTTTTTCCTAATTGCATAACATTGGTGCTTCATCGAACCAATCCCTTTTCGCTAAAGTACCTCGGGGGCGAGCGATATGATTTTCATAAATTGCCTGGCGCGAAGTTCTCTGGCAACGGGTCCGAAGATGCGGGTGCCGATAGGCTCTCTGGCCGCATTGATTAGAACCGCCGAGTTGTCGTCAAACTTGATATAGGAGCCGTCCTGACGGCGGACTTCCTTTTTGGTGCGAACGACAACAGCCTTCAGAACGTCGCCTTTTTTTACTTTCGCGTTGGGAATCGCTTCCTGGACGGAGACGACGATGACATCGCCAACCGTTGCATAACGCCTACGGGTCCCGCCGAGCACCTTGATGCAATAGAGCCGCTTGGCCCCGGAATTATCAGCGGCATTCAATTGGGTTTCCGCCTGAATCATGTCTTACTCCAATTGGTCTGGCAATTATTCCGCTGCGGTGGGCGCCAGCAACCTTGCCCAACCACGCCCGGCCCAACAGGGGGACCGCGTTAGAAAGCCGCCTTTTCGATCACCTTGACAACGAGCCAGCGTTTTTCCTTACTAATAGGCCGACTTTCCTCGATCAACACTTCATCGCCCACAGAGCAGGAATTCTGCGGGTCATGGGCCTTAAAGGTATTCCTGCGCCTGACGAACTTGCGGTACTTGGCGTCCTGGATAAGCCGTTCGACCATGACCACAACAGTCTTGTCCATCTTGTTGCTCATGACCTTACCGACTCGAGTTTTCCTGGTAGACTTCAATTCTTCCATGGTTATTCCCTGTCCCTATTGTCCCGCTTTTTTGTCCAATTCGGACAAAACCGTGAGTAAGCGCGCGATGTCCTTCCTGTGCTTCGGGAGTTGGGCGGTATTGTCCATTTGCCCGGTCGCTTTTTGAAACCTGAGATTAAAAAGACTTTCCCGGGTTTCTTTGAGCTTCCCGATCAGCTCATCCTTTGTCATTTCCCGCAGCTCGCCAGCCTTCATAGTATATCCTGCCTTGATACAAAGCGCGTTGGAATCGGAAGCTTATGGGAAGCAAGCCCCAGAGCCTCGCGGGCAACCGCTTCGGTTACACCTTTAATTTCGTAGAGAACCCTGCCGGGCCTGACAACGGCCATCCACCCCTCGGGCGATCCCTTGCCTTTGCCCATACGAGTTTCAGCAGGCTTCTTGGTAAAGGGCTTATCGGGAAAGATCCTGATCCAAACCTTGCCGCCGCGCTTTACGTGCCTGGTAATAGCGATACGGGCAGCCTCGATTTGGCGCGATGTCACATAGCCCGGCTCCAGGGCCTTAAGGCCGAAATCGCCAAAGCTCACATCGGATCCGCGATAGGCCGCGCCCCTCATGCGCCCTTTTTGCACTTTTCTGAATTTAACTCTTTTGGGTGCTAGCATCTTAATTTCTCCACTCAAGCGACCGGTGACTAGCGGCTGATAACCAGCTACGAAAGGCTCAGGCCCCGCAACCGATCAGCACCCACTAATCACCAATCACTAATCGCCAGTCACTATTTACTAACCAGGCAGCACTTCGCCCTTAAAGATCCAAACCTTAACGCCAATGATACCGTAGGTGGTTCTGGCCAGAGCGGTGCCGTAGTCGATATCGGCCCTTAGCGTATGCAGGGGCACTCTGCCTTCACGGTACCATTCCCTCCTGGCCATCTCAGCCCCGCCCAGTCGACCCGCGGAGGCTACCCTTACGCCCTTTGCCCCGAATTTAAGAGCGGAGCTAACCGCGCGCTTCATGGCGCGACGAAAGGCAACGCGCCTAACGAGCTGGAGGGCGATATTTTCGGCAACAAGGGTCGCATCCAACTCCGGGCGGCGAACTTCCTGGATATCGATTAGCACTTCGCGTTTGAACCTGCGCTCAAGATCGCGCCTAAGCACCTCGATCTCCGCGCCCTTCTTTCCGATAACGATACCGGGGCGCGCCGTGTGTATGCGGACTTTTACCTTGTTTGCAGCCCGCTCGATCTCCACCTTTGAGATGCCGGCATGAAACAGCCGTTCCTTTATGTAATCGCGGATCTGGCGATCCTCGAAAACCAGCTTGGAATAGCCCCTGGTGGCAAACCACTTCGAATCCCAGGTTCTAAGTATGCCGAGCCGGAACCCTGTCGGATGAACTTTCTGTCCCAAACCTCACCTCCGTATGAATTATTTCTTCTCGTCCAAAACAACCGTTATGTGACTCGACGGCTTAATGATCCGATTGGCCCGGCCCATGGAACGAGGTTGAAACCTCTTGAGCCTGGGACCCTGATCGACCGTTATGGTCTTGACATAGAGCTTGTCGAGATCGCCGGCACTGGTGTTTTCGGCGTTTGCCATGGCAGAGCGCAAAATCTTGGTTATCAGCCGTCCGCTCTTCTTTGGCGTATACCTAAGCAGTATCAGCGCCTCATCGACTTTCCTGCCGCGCACCATATCGGCAACCAGGCGAGCTTTCTGCGAGGAGACCCGCAGGTATTTACCAACAGCTCTCACTTCCATTATTTTTTCCCTTTTACTTTGGTCTTTTTATCTCCGGCATGGCCATGGAATGTCCGAGTCGGAGAAAACTCACCGAGCTTATGCCCAACCATGTTCTCACTAACGAAAACGGGAATGAATTTTTTCCCGTTATGAACGGCGAGAGTGACCCCGACAAACTCGGGCAGTATGGTGGACCTGCGCGACCAGGTCTTTATGACCTTGCGGTCGCCCACGTCTTTGGCTCTTGCGACCTTATCGAACAGGGATTCGTCAACGAACGGCCCTTTTTTTAATGACCGAGGCACCTTATCCTCCTACTTGCGGCGATGAGTTATGAACTTATCGCTAGGTTTTGCCCTGCGGGTGCGATACCCCTTTGTCGGAATGCCCCAGGGCGTGCAGGGATGACGCCCACCTGAGCTTCGGCCCTCGCCACCACCCATGGGGTGATCAACAGGATTCATCGCAACACCGCGCACATGTGGCCTTTTGCCCGCCCAGCGCGTGCGCCCGGCTTTTCCAAGTGTAATATTTTCATGATCAATATTGCCGACCTGGCCAACGGTGGCCTTACACTCAATAGAGATCATGCGCATCTCGCCCGAAGGCATACGAAGCGAGGCATATTTGCCCTCACGAGCTATAAGCTGCGCGCTCGAACCCGCCGAGCGAGCGAGCTGCCCACCCTTTCCGGGGCGCATCTCTATGTTGTGCACCACGGCGCCAAGGGGCAGATTGGCAAGCTTCAGGCAATTGCCGGGCTTAATGTCGGACTCCGGCCCGGTCATGAGACGGTCGCCGACTTTAATTCCCACCGGTGCCAGTATATAGCGTTTTTCCCCATCGGCATAATGGAGCAGCGCAATATTTGCAGAGCGATTGGGATCGTATTCGATCGTAGCGACTTTTGCAGGAATTCCTTCCTTGTCTCGCTTAAAGTCTATAACCCGGTAGAGCCTCTTGTGGCCTCCGCCTCTTTGCCAGGCGGTAACCCGGCCGACGTTATTGCGGCCGCCCGATTTTTTAAGAGGTTCGACCAAGCCCTTTTGCGGCCTGTCCGCGGTAATCTCCTCGAAGGTGGAGTAGGTCTGAAACCTGCGGCCCGCTGATGTCGGCTTGACTTTTCTAATACCCATCGTGTCTTTTCCTATCGCGGCCCAGGAGCCGCTCCTACAAAATCATTTGTGCCACAGGGGCCCTAGACGCCTTCGAAAAACTCCACCCGCTGGCCGGCCTTAATCGTTACCACGGCCTTTTTCCAGTCGGGCATTTTAGAGAAATTGCGGCCAACCCTTTTGACTTTACCACTCATGTTCAAGGTGGCAACATCGAGGACATCGACCTTGAAAAACTTTTGGACAGCCTCTTTGATCTCGATCTTATTAGCCCGGCGGTCCACCTCAAAGAAGAGCTTGTTTCTCTGGTCCTTCTCCGTGGTGCTCTTCTCGGTAACAAGAGGGCGCCTTAAAATTTCATAAGCTTTCGAGTTCATGCCAGCGCCTCCTCGATCTTTTCCACGCAGTCCCTGCTAAGAATTACGTCCCGAAAGTTAAGAAGGTCATAGACATTGAGACCCTCAGAGCGCAAGATCTTAACGTTTGGAATATTTCGCGCCGACTTTTCGATAAACTCATCGGGACCGGGCAGCACCACCAAGGTTTTACCCAGATCAAAGCGTCCCATAAGCCCGAGGAAGTCCTTGGTGCGAATTCGCTCCAAAGTAAACTCATCTATGACCTTAAAGCCGTCATCTAGCACCTTCTGACTGAGCGCCATCTTTAGAGCGAGGCGGCGCACTTTCTTAGGAACGCGGCTCTCATAGTCTCTGGGGTGGGGTCCATGGATCGTACCGCCTCCGCGCCACACAGGAGAGCGACTCGTACCAGAGCGAGCCCGACCGGTGCCTTTTTGGCGCCAGGGCTTTTTACCTCCGCCCGAGACCTCGCTTCTCCCCTTGACCTTGGCCGTACCAGCGCGTCGCTTGGCCAGTTGATAGACAACGACTTCATGGAGCACATGAGTCTTTACAGGCACACCGAATACAGAATCACTTAGCTCGAGTTGACCTGTCACTTCTCTTGCCAGGTTATACACATCCACAGTAGGCATGGCAGTCCTCAAATACCAGGGCTTCTAGAGCCCATTTTACTTTCGCCCAAAAACTTTTCGGCCAAAACGGCGGGCTTTAGGCCCGGTTGGCGCTACGAACAATCACAATCCCGTTTTTTGAGCCCGGAACCGCGCCGTGGATGAGCAGAAGATTTAACTCAGGACGCACATCAACGATTCGCAGATTCAAAACCGTCGTGCGCACATTGCCCTTCTGCCCCGGCATTTTCTTGCCTTTTATTACACGGCCCGGATAAGTAGCCATACCGGTTGAGCCAGGTTCGCGCACATTTTTGGAACCATGCCCATCGGGTCCCCGGCTAAAGCGCCATCGTTTGATCGTACCGGCGAAGCCCTTGCCCTTGCTCTTTCCGATGATGTCAACACGATCACCTATCTGAAAGACATCGGCAAGCACCTGATCTCCGGGGTTGTGTTCGGCGGGATTTTCCGTGGGAACTTCCCTTAGAACCTCAAAGTAGCCCTTTCCGAGCTTATCGAGCTTCCCCTTCATCGGACGGTTAACAGCTTTAGCCTTCTTGGTGCCAAAGCCCATCTGCAAGGCAGCGTAGCCGTCCTTTTCAACGGTTTTAACCTGGGTCACGGTGCAGGGCCCGACCTGAACGAGGGTTACGGGGTAGACCGCACCGTCGCCGGAAAAGACCTGGGTCATATCGAGTTTGCGTCCAATCATTGCCTTAATCATGAGCTGCTGCTTTCTTTGACTTATAGACTTCAGCGAAAGTCCTAGAGCTTGATTTCAACATCCACCCCGGCAGACAGATCGAGTTTCATGAGAGAATCGACCGTTTGCTGCGTAGGCTCAAGAATATCGATAAGGCGCTTGTGAACACGAATTTCGAACTGCTCGCGCGACTTTTTGTCGACGTGGGGAGATCTCAAAACGGTGTAGCGATTAATTCTTGTCGGCAGCGGAATCGGGCCAGCCACGCGAGCACCGGTTTTTTTGGCCGTCATAACGATCTCGGTGGTTGACTGGTCAAGCAGCTTGTGATCATAAGCTTTGAGCCGGATGCGAATTCTTTGATTCGTCACCATTTGCATTCCTATCAAATAGACAACCGGAGCTAGCGCCCCGGCTGTCCACAGTAAATTAAACCTAGGCAATAACTTCGGTAAGGACCCCCGCACCAACGGTGCGGCCGCCTTCGCGAATGGCAAATCGCAGCTCTTTTTCGAGCGCTACAGGCGTAATGAGTTCGACTTCACAACTGATATTATCGCCGGGCATAACCATCTCGACGCCCTCGGGCAAGGTCATGACACCCGTAACGTCGGTCGTTCTAAAATAGAACTGCGGGCGGTAGCCGGGGAAAAAGGGCGTGTGTCGACCACCCTCTTCCTTTTTCAGCACGTAGACTTCAGCCTTAAACTTGGTGTGGGGAGTGATCGAACCGGGCTTTGCCAAAACCTGACCGCGTTCGACTTCCTCTCTTTTCGTACCACGAATGAGCACCCCGATATTATCGCCGGCCTGGCCGGAATCAAGGGTCTTTCGAAACATCTCAACGCCGGTGCAAACGGTTTTAAAAGTGGGACGAAAGCCAACGATTTCCACTTCATCGCCCACCTTTACGACTCCGCGCTCCACCCTACCGGTAACAACCGTACCACGACCCGAGATCGAGAAGACATCCTCGATGGGCATAAGGTAGGGCTTGTCGATATCGCGAACCGGCTCGGGGATATAGGCGTCGATGGCATCCATGAGCTCAAAGACCGGCCTGGCGTCCTCGGAGGTAGGCTCATCGGCCTCCAGGGCCTTAAGAGCCGAACCCTTTATAATCGGAACATCGTCGCCGGGGAAGCCGTACTTTGTTAAAAGCTCGCGCAGCTCCAGTTCGACCAGTTCGATCAATTCGGGGTCGTCTACCATATCGACCTTGTTTAGAAAAACGACTATGTAGGGTACGCCGACCTGACGGGCAAGCAGTATATGCTCACGGGTCTGGGGCATGGGGCCGTCATCTGCGGCGACAACCAGGATCGCTCCGTCCATCTGGGCGGCCCCCGTGATCATGTTCTTAATGTAGTCGGCATGACCAGGGCAATCGACGTGGGCATAGTGGCGAGTATCGGTCTCATATTCGACGTGAGCCGTCGCAATGGTGATACCGCGTTCTCGCTCCTCGGGCGCCTTGTCGATCTGATCAAAAGGGATGTAGAGGGCCTTGCCCTTTTTGGCAAGCTGTTTGGTGATCGCCGCGGTAAGAGTTGTCTTCCCGTGGTCGATATGCCCGATTGTCCCAACATTCACATGGGGCTTTGTCCGCTCGAATTTCTTTTTAGCCATCAGGAATCCTCCTCTGCCAGGCTTAAAACCAAGGATAGGCGCGCTCAATGCCAACGCTACGCTCGTTGGCCACTCTACGCCAATGTCTGTTCAATGCTTACCATCTGTAATGCGCAAACGCCTTGTTGGCATCGGCCATCCGATGAGTGTCCTCGCGCTTTTTAACTGCACCGCCGCGGTTTTGAGACGCATCCATCAATTCACCCGCGAGCTTTAAGGTCATGGTCTTTTCCGAGCGCGACTTGGAGTAGTTGATTATCCATCGCATGGCCAAGGCATCGCGGCGCTCCGTGCGCACTTCGACGGGCACCTGGTAGGTTGCCCCGCCAACACGCCTGGACTTAACCTCCACAACGGGCCTGACATTTTCCAGGGCCTTATGGAAGACATCCAGGGGCTCCTGCTTGGAGCGCTGCTCGATAAATTGCAGGGCCTGGTAGAAGATCTGCTCGGCAGTACTCTTTTTCCCGCGCCGCATAACGTTATTGATGAATTTAGCCGCAAGCCTGCTGTTAAATTTAGGGTCAGGCAACACGTAGCGTTTCGGGACTTCTCTTCTCCTGGGCATCCCTATTCCTTCGATCGGATAAAAATTTTAAATCAAAAAAGAGGGGCATGGCGCAAGCTTTTTTGGGCCATATCCCGCAACTGTCAGCACAGGGCCCTATTTGGGCTTTTTGGCACCGTATTTGGAGCGGCCCTGTTTTCGGTCCGAAACGCCCAGGGCGTCCAAGGTACCGCGAATGATATGATATCGGACACCGGGAAGGTCCTTTACACGGCCGCCACGGATAAGCACAACGGAGTGCTCCTGCAGATTGTGTCCGATGCCGGGGATATACGAGGTGACTTCCACCCCGTTTGTCAGACGAACACGGGCGATTTTACGCAGTGCCGAGTTAGGCTTCTTGGGCGTCGTAGTGTAGACGCGCACACAAACCCCACGTTTTTGGGGGCAGCTTTGAAGCGCGGGAGTGCTCGACTTTTTGCGAACTTCCTCCCTCCCCTTCCTTACCAGTTGGTTAATTGTCGGCATTACTTATTTAACTCCGATATCCGATAAATAGTTAAAAAGGGCGACACAACGCAAACCCTTCAGCTTTCTCAGCTGGAAAATCCTTTGTTTTTATAGGAACGGGGGCCTCGTGTCAAGTTTAAAATAGTTTAGGACCGTTAAAACTTTAAGGGGCAAGGGCTGCATCAGATCACGCGCGCCTTTTGACCCTCGGGACTATTTTCCAACATCCCTGTACTGCCTGAGACCAGAGCCCGCAGGGATAAGCCTGCCCATGATGACGTTTTCCTTAAGCCCCAGGAGGTTATCGACCTTTCCGGCCGTGGCCGCATCGGTTAACACCTTGGTGGTTTCCTGGAAGGAGGCGGCCGAAATGAAGCTCTGAGTGCTCAAGGAGGCCTTGGTTATGCCAAGCAGCAGGGCCTCCGCGGCCGCGGGCCGCTGGCCCATGGTCACAAGCTGGCTGTTGACGTCCTCAAAGATGGGCTTTTCGACGTGTTCGCCCATCAGAAACTCCGAGTCTCCGGGGTCTGTGATGCGAACCCGCCTCAGCATCTGCCGCACGATCACTTCGATATGCTTGTCGTTTATCTTTACACCCTGGAGCCGATAGACCTGCTGGACTTCGTCGACCAGGTATTTGGCGACCTCTTTTTCACCAAGAACGGTAAGGATATCGTGAGGATTGGGAGAGCCGTCCATAAGGGCTTCGCCCGCCCGCACATAATCGCCCTCGTGAACGCTGATGTGCTTGCCCTTGGGGATAAGATACTCACGGGCATCTCCGACCTGGGGCGTAACGGTGACCTTGCGCTTGCCCTTGGTGTCTTTGCCAAATCCAACAGTACCGTCTATTTCGGTAATAACGGCATTTTCCTTGGGCTTTCTAACCTCGAAGAGTTCGGCAACTCTTGGCAGACCGCCGGTGATGTCTTTGGTCTTGGTAGTTTCCCGAGGAATTCTGGCAAGAACGTCTCCGGGGAAGACCTGATCGCCCTCGGTAACCATCAAAATAGCGCCAACAGGCATATAGTAGCGCGCCACGCCGCCTTCACCGACCCTGGAGGTCTTTCCCTTTTCATCCTTTACCGAGATCCTGGGACGAACATCGCCCTCGCGATACTCCACGACCACCTTACTTGATTTTCCCGTAACAGGGTCAAGCTTTTCCTGCATGGTCTGGCCTTCGGTAATATCTCCAAACTTTATAACACCCACGACTTCGGTAAGAATGGGCGTTGTAAAAGGGTCCCACTCGGCAAGAAGCGCGCCGGGCTCGACCAGCTGCTCTTCGGCAACTTTTAACTTGGCGCCGTAGACAATAACGTAGCGCTCACGCTCACGGCCCGTATCGCTGATGATGCTGATCTCACCGTTACGGTTCATGGCCACGAGATCGCCCTCGCGATTGCGCACGACATTTAAGTTGATGAACTTGACCTTCCCCGAATACCGGTTGCTGATAGAGGTTCTCTCGATACTCTTGCTCGCGGTGCCGCCTATATGAAAGGTTCTCATTGTAAGCTGGGTACCGGGCTCGCCAATGGACTGGGCGGCGATGATACCCACGGCCTCGCCTATTTCGGCAAGTTTGCCTTGAGCCAGGTCGCGCCCGTAGCACATGGCGCAAATTCCCCTGGTCGACCGACAGGTAAGGGCGGAGCGAATGCTTACCCTCTCGATGCCGGCGTCTTCGATTTCGATTACCTTCTTTTCATCTATTTCGGCCCCCATCGGGACGATGATCTCGCCGGTCACAGGATCGACGATATCCTCCTGCGCGGTTCGTCCCAAGATGCGATCCCCAAGCCTCTGGATAATTTCGCCGGCTTCGAGCAGGGCTTCGACCTCGATACCGTCCATGGTCCCGCAGTCGATGTCTCCAATGATAACATCCTGGGACACATCGACGAGACGGCGGGTGAGGTAACCCGAGTTGGCGGTCTTTAGGGCGGTATCGGCAAGACCCTTGCGGGCGCCGTGGGTCGAAATGAAGTACTGCAAAACCGTTAGCCCTTCACGGAAGTTGGCCGTAATAGGCGTTTCGATGATTTCACCGGAGGGTTTGGCCATAAGACCGCGCATACCGGCCAACTGACGCATCTGGTCCTTGCTGCCTCGAGCGCCCGAATCAGCCATCATGTAGATCGGGTTAAAGGATTCGACGTTGGTGGTGACCCCCTCGGGGTTGAGCATTTGGCCGGCCCCGATCTCCCTCATCATCTCGGCCGCTACGTCCTCGGTGGCCTTGGCCCAGATATCGACGGCCTTGTTGTATTTTTCCCCCTCGGTAATAAGACCTTCATTGTACTGACGCTCGATTTCCTGCACCTGATCGAAGGCGACCTGCAAGATTTCGGACTTGCGCCGCGGAATCGTCATATCCTTGATCGAAATGGAGATTCCCGAACGGGTCGCATACTGATAGCCGGTATCCTTAAGCCTGTCGGCCAGAAGGACCGTGGCTTTTACCCCGGCGCTGCGGTAGCAGATATCGACCAGCTGAGCGAGGGCTTTTTTGTTCATAACCCTATTTATGGAGGAAAAGGCCACGCCCTCGGGCAAAATCTCGGACAAGATAACCCGGCCAACGGTTGTTCTAACAAATTCCTCGGCCAGTAAATCCCCCGCATGGACGTGATCTGCGACCTTTACGAAGGTCTTTCGCTCCACAAGAGACCTTGCGTCCGTAAGTGGGTAAGAAGGCAAGCTTCCGTTCGTGGCAAGACCAATTTCTCTTTCGTTTATATGATCGACGACACCGTCGGTTTTGGCGATAATGCGAAAGCGCACTACGATGCCCGCGTGCAGATCGGCTTCCTCGGCGTCGTAGGCCGATCTCACCTCTTCGGGGCCGTTGTACAAGCGCATTTTTCCCTGGCCGATCAAGTCCTTAAGCTGCTCAAAGTCGGCGAAAAGCGGCGTGGCGCCCTTTGCATAGGGCTTTTCCCTGGTCATATAGTAAATGCCAAGCACGATGTCCTGGGAGGGCACGATGATCGGGTCGCCGTGTGCCGGGCTCAAGATGTTGTTGGTAGACATCATGAGCACCCGGGCCTCGGTCTGGGCTTCAATGGACAGGGGCACATGCACAGCCATCTGGTCGCCGTCAAAGTCGGCGTTAAAGGCGGTACACACCAGAGGGTGGAGCTGAATCGCCTTTCCTTCAATAAGAATGGGTTCAAAGGCCTGGATGC
This sequence comes from Syntrophobacteraceae bacterium, assembly GCA_049976905.1. Classification (GTDB taxonomy): domain Bacteria; phylum Desulfobacterota; class Syntrophobacteria; order Syntrophobacterales; family Syntrophobacteraceae; genus SbD1. The sequence continues at coordinate 22,900 of JBMFHI010000020.1, forward strand.
CCAGCCGGTGAAGAGTAGGCGCGCGGTTAAGCATCACGGGAAACTCGCGCACGACTTCATCGAGCGTATCCCAGACCTCGGGGGTTTCCCGCTCCACCATCTTTTTGGCAGCCTTGATGGTGGTAACATACCCCTGTTCTTCAAGCTTATTGTAAATAAAGGGCTTAAAGAGCTCGAGGGCCATCTTTTTGGGCAACCCACACTGGTGCAATCTGAGATTGGGTCCGATAACGATAACGGTTCGCCCGGAGTAATCGACCCGCTTGCCAAGAAGGTTTTGCCTGAAGCGGCCCTGCTTTCCCTTAAGCATGTCGCTAAGAGATTTGAGCGGTCGCTTGCTCGCCCCGGTTATCGTCTTGCCCCGACGACCGTTGTCGAACAAAACGTCGACGGCTTCCTGGAGCATTCTCTTTTCATTTCGAATAATGATATCGGGGGCGTTAAGCTCCTGGAGCCGTTTTAGGCGGTTATTGCGGTTTATCACGCGCCGGTAGAGATCATTTAGATCACTTGTGGCAAAGCGACCGCCATCGAGGGGAACCAGTGGGCGAAGATCGGGAGGCAGCACGGGAATAACGTCCATAATCATCCATTCGGGCAGATTTTCCGACTCCCTAAAGGCATCGATGATCTTGAGACGTTTGGCAAGTTTTTTACGCTTGGCCACCGAACTAGTCTTAACCATTTCCTCGCGCAGCTCGGCGGCAAGAACCTCGAGGTTCTGGGCGGCAAGCAGCTGCTTAATGGCTTCCGCGCCGATACCGGCGGTAAAATTTGCCCCGTGTTCGGCCACGAGTTGCCGGTAGCGTTCCTCGGTGAGCATTTCGCCCTTTAGAAGGCCGGTCTCGCCGGGATCGAGCATAATGTAGGAATCAAAATAGAGGACTTTTTCCAGCTCTCTTAGCGTAAGGTCGAGCAGATTTCCGATCTTGCTCGGCAGACTTCTCAAAAACCAGATATGGGCAACCGGGGAAGCGAGTTCAATATGTCCCATTCGCTCCCGGCGCACCTTACTCTGTATAACTTCCACACCGCACTTTTCACAAACCACTCCCCGGTGCTTCATCCGCTTGTATTTTCCGCAGTTGCACTCGTAGTCCTTAATGGGGCCAAATATTCTAGCGCAAAACAGTCCGTCGCGCTCGGGCTTAAAGGTGCGGTAATTTATCGTTTCCGGCTTTTTAACCTCTCCGTAAGACCACTCCCTTATTCTTTCGGGAGAAGAGATCATGATTTTTACGGCGTTGAAATGCAACGGATCTTTCGGTTTGGTAAAAAGAGAGTAAAGTTCTTTCAAATGGACCTCCTTGGCACGGTCAAAGCGAAACGGGGCGCGAGCGGCGACGGTTTAGCACCGGCCGCGGCGAGCTCCCGGCGACCACAGCTTAATTGCCGTCCTCATCTTCGAGGAGCCTTACGTCCAGGGCAAGCGCCTGGAGCTCCTTTACCAGAACATTGAAGGACTCCGGCAGTCCGGCCTCAAGCGTATTGTCACCCTTCACGATCTTTTCATACATCCGCGTGCGTCCGGCCACATCGTCGGATTTGACCGTGAGGAATTCCTGAAGTGCGTAAGCGGCCCCATAGGCTTCCATGGTCCAGACTTCCATCTCACCCAGTCTCTGACCGCCAAACTGAGCCTTACCGCCAAGCGGCTGCTGGGTAACCAGGGAATATGGGCCGATGGACCTTGCATGGATCTTGTCATCGACCAAATGGTGGAGCTTTAGAATATACATAACGCCCACGGTTACCCTCTGCTCGAAGGGGAGCCCGGTGCGCCCGTCATAGAGGACGGTTCGACCGTCTCTTGACACCCCGGATTCTTCGAGAAAATCTTCTATCTCGGACTCCTCGGCCCCGTCGAAAACGGGCGTAGCCACATGAATGCCCTCTTTAACATCGGCTATAACGCTTCTTAGCTCTTCTTCCGAGGCATTTTCAAAAAACCGGGAATACTCGAGCTTGTTGTATATGCGCTTGAGTTTGTCATCAATGCTCTCCTCACCCTTTATCTTTTCGAGGTGTTTTTCGAGCATCTCGGCAAGCTGACGACCGATACCGGCGGCGGCCCACCCCAGGTGGGTTTCGAGCACCTGTCCCACGTTCATACGGGAGGGAACCCCCAAAGGATTCAAAACGATATCCATCGGCGTGCCGTCGGGAAAATAGGGCATATCCTCAGCGGGCAGAATCCTTGAGACTACACCTTTGTTTCCGTGGCGGCCGGCCATCTTGTCTCCGACCTGAAGCTTTCTTTTAACAGCGATGTAGACCTTCACCATCTTAATAACGCCGGGGGGAAGCTCATCGCCTCTTTTGAGCTTGTTTATCTTTTCTTCGAAAAGCTCCTTAACCGCCATTACCTGCTGACGGTAATTGGAGGCGATGGTCTCGATCTCCATAGAGGCCGCGGGGTCCCCGGCCGCGGCTATCTGGTCCCATATGCCGCTTGGAATCTCCAGGAGCACCTCTTCGCTATAGGCATCGCCCTTCTTTATATAAATCGTTCTCGTATCTTTTATAGTGGAATCGCTCAGTTTTCCCGAAAGAATCTGGGCCATCTGCCGCACGGCGGTCTTTCTGATGATGTCGAGCTCGTCGCGCTGGTCCTTTAAAATCCGCCCGATTTCATTATCTTCTATCTGCCGGGTTCGATCGTCTTTTTCCACGCCTTTGCGCGAAAAGACCTTCGCATCGATAACAATGCCCTCAACCCCGGGAGGCACGCGAAGAGAGGTGTCCTTGACATCGCTTGCCTTTTCACCAAAGATGGCTCTAAGCAATTTTTCTTCCGGAGTGAGCTGGGATTCTCCCTTGGGGGTTACCTTGCCAACAAGGATATCATTTGGCTTGATGTAGGCCCCAAGCCTGATAATTCCGCTATCGTCGAGGTTTTTGAGCGCTTCATCGCCGATATTGGGAATATCCTTGGTGATTTCTTCCTTGCCAAGCTTGGTGTCTCTGGCCACCACTTCGAATTCTTCGATGTGTATGGAGGTAAAGACATCTTCCTTTACGATGCGCTCGCTAACAAGGATCGAGTCCTCAAAGTTGTAGCCCCCCCAGCTCATGAAGGCCACCATGACGTTTCGCCCCAGAGCAAGCTCGCCGTGATCGGTAGAGGGGCCATCGGCAAGAATCTGCCCCTTTCTTACAAAATCGCCCTGCTTTATGAGCGGCTTCTGGTTTATGCAGGTATTCTGATTGGAGCGCTGAAACTTTATGAGCTTGTAGATGTCCACACCGTAGCCGACATCGATGCTGTGGGTTGCCCGAACCACAATCCTGGTTGCGTCGACGTATTCGACAATGCCTTCGCGTTTGGCCACAATTGCGACCCCGCTATCCTTGGCGACCTTTCGCTCAATCCCGGTGCCCACTAAAGGGGCGCGTGTCTGGATAAGGGGCACGGCCTGGCGCTGCATGTTGGAGCCCATAAGGGCGCGGTTGGCATCGTCGTGTTCCAGGAATGGAATGAGGGAGGCGGAAACCGAGACCAGCTGATTGGGCGATACGTCCATGAACGTGACCTCCTCAGGGGGCACGAGGACGAACTCGCCGGCCTTACGGGCGGAGATAGGTTCGTTTTTAAGCATTCCGCTTTCGCCCTGCACGGCGTTGGCCTGGGCAATCGGGAAGTCCTTTTCATCCATGGCCGTAAGAAAGCTAACCTCCCCGCCGGCCCTGGCGTCGGCAACCTTACGGTAGGGCGTCTCGATAAACCCGTAGGCATTGACCCGCGCATAGGTTGACAAGGAGACGATCAAACCGATATTGGGCCCCTCAGGGGTCTCGATGGGGCAGATTCTGCCGTAGTGGGTCGGGTGGACGTCTCGAACCTCAAAACCGGCGCGCTCGCGCGTCAAGCCTCCCGGACCAAGAGCGCTAAGGCGCCTTTTGTGGGTGATCTCCGAAAGCGGGTTAGTCTGGTCCATGAACTGCGAGAGCTGGCTGGTTCCGAAAAACTCTTTTACAACGGCCGAAACCGGCTTGGCGTTAATGAGGTCGTGGGGCATGAGAGCCTCGACTTCCTGCAGGGTCATTCTCTCCTTTATGGCCCTTTCCATACGCACAAGTCCGATACGGTACTGATTTTCAAGAAGCTCGCCCACTGCGCGCACACGCCTGTTGCCAAGATTATCGATATCGTCGACAGGCCCCTGGGAGTCTTTGAGTTTAATGAGCTGGCGAACCGAAGTAAGAATGTCTTCCTTGCGAAGGACCCTGAAGTCGAGGGGCACATCGAGGCCGAGCTGCAAATTGAGCTTAAGCCTGCCAACCTCGGAGAGATCATAGTGATCGGCGCTGAAAAACAGGCTCTTAAAGAACTCGTTTGCCACTTCCAAGGTCGGAGGATTGCTGGGCCGAAGCCTTCTATAGATTTCGATCAGAGCGTCTTCCATGGCGTTGACCTTGTCCATAAGCAAGGTGTTGCGAAAAGACGGACTGATGTCGTGGCCCTCGAGGTGAAGCAGTTCGATTTGCTCGATGCGGCGTTCGAAGAAATCCTTGAGCATTTCCTCGTTAATCGAATCGTTACACTCGGCGATGATCTCACCGGTTTCGAAGTCGATGACGTCCTGGGCCAAGACCCCGCCCACGAGCTCTGAGGCCTTAACCGGAAGCCGGCTTAGTCCGATTTCCTGGAGTCTTTTGAGGGCCTGTTTGCCAAGCTTGCGGTTTTTCTTTATGAGCACTTCGCCGGTTTGCGGATGAAGGATATCCTCGGTTGCCCGGCTTCCAAGCAGGATCTCAGGGTTTAGCTCCTTGGCCATCCGGTTGTCTTCGCCAAGGAAGAGCTTTTCGCTGGGATAGAAAAAATTAAGAAGCTCCTCGGTCGAATACCCCAAGGCCTTTAGCAAGACTGTGACCGGGAATTTACGCCTTCTGTCGATGCGAATATATAAGATGTCTTTGGGGTCAAACTCGAGATCGAGCCAGGAACCGCGCAGAGGGATAATTCTGGCCGAATAAAGGATTTTTCCGCTCGAATGAGTTTTTCCCCGGTCATGGTCAAAGAAGATGCCAGGGGAGCGGTGCAACTGGCTAACGATGACGCGCTCGGTGCCGTTAACGATGAAGGTACCGTTATCGGTCATGAGCGGCAGGGTGCCAAAGTAGATCTCCTGTTCCTTAATGTCTCGAATCGAGCGAGTACCGGCCTCCTTATCCATGTCATAGACAACGAGGCGCACAACGATCTTTAAGGGAGCCTCGTAGGTCATGCCCCTGGCGAGGCATTCGTCGACTTCGTATTTGACATCGCCAAAACTGTACTGGACAAATTCAAGCGAGGCAGTCCCGCTGAAATCCTCGATAGGGAAAACCGACTTAAAGACCTCCTGAAGGCCTCTTTCCACCCGCGCCTCAGGGGGAACCTCCTTTTGCAGAAAAAGCTCGTAGCTTTCCCTTTGCATCTGGATAAGATTTGGTATTTCCACAATTTTGTGGATTTTCCCGAAGTTTTTGCGTACCCTGTATTCATGGGTCAGTGCAGTTGGCATATTCTCTCCAGGTAGCGAGGAGCGCCAAGAGCCAAGGACTAACGGCTGCGGACTCCGCGCTTTATGCGTTTTTCCCCGGGCTGGGTCGTTATATGATCCGCCCCATTGTGCTGGTATGCCGCCAAAAAGAACAAAATCGGAAACCGGCCGGTCATACCAGCTCAGGCAGCCGATTTCCGATATTTTAACCCTTTGTACTTCTTTATTTAATCTCTACGGTAGCGCCAGCTTCGGTGAGCTGTTTGGCCACGGCCTCGGCTTCAGCCTTGGGAATGCCTTCCTTGACCGTTCCGGGAACCTTCTCAACCAGTTCCTTGGCCTCTTTAAGACCAAGATTGGTAATGGCTCGCACTTCCTTAATAACGTTGATTTTCTTATCGCCAACGCCGGTAATCACCACCGAGAATTCGGTTTGTTCCTCAACCGCGGCCGCTTCGCCGGCTCCGGCGCCGGGCATGGCCGCAACAGCCACGGGGGCCGCAGCGCTAACTCCGAAAGTCTCTTCGAGTTCATGGACGAACTCGCTCAGTTCCAGTACGGTCATACCCTTAATGAATTCAACAACTTCTTCTTTTGTAACAGCCATTTACAATCCTCCACAATAGTGTCAAGCAGCAGCCTGATCTTCCTTCTGGCGCTGGATAGCAGCCAACACACCGACAAACGCCCTCGGAACGCCGCTCAAGACGGTAACCAGTCCTGTAGGTACGGCGTTTAGCGTTCCGAGCATCTTCGCGAGCAACTCCTCTCTGGGGGGCAAATCGGCCAAGGCCAACACCTGATCGGAGTCGATCAAGCGGTTGCCAAGCGCAGCACCCTTGAGCTGGAGTTTTTCATTGGTTTTAGCAAACTTTTTGATAATTTTTGCCGGAACCGCCGGGTCCCCGTAGGCGATTGCAACAGCGCAGGTGCCGGTCAGTTTGGGTTCGAGAACCGAAACGCCGGTTTCCTTGCACGCAAGGCGCGCCAAGGTGTTTTTTACGACCCTGAAGTCAACCTTTTCGGCGGCCAGAGAATCGCGCAACCCTGTTATCTGAGCAACCGTCAGTCCCTTGTAATCGGTCAAGATGGCCGCGCTCGCGCGTCCAAGTTTCTCGCGAAGCTCCTCAATAACCTGTTCTTTTTTGGAGCGATCCAAAGTAAAGCAAGCCTCCTTTCACTTCTGCCGGTGTGCTTTCGACCGATCCAGCCCAATCGAAAACGGGAGGATTTCCATCATTAGCCCATTCGCCTGATTGGTTCCCAGGAATCTGTGCGGGCTTCCACCAGGGGGAATTTAAACATCTGCTCCGGTACCCGCGGTCTGCGACAACTGAAAACACAATAACGGCAGTCAAGAAGTTATAAGCGCCGATGTCCTAAGCGACAATCGACTTTACAGCCAGCGGATCGACCTGAATGCCGGGCCCCATGGTCGTGGAGATGGCGATACCCTTCATATAGGTGCCCTTGGCAGCCGAAGGTTTTATCCGCATAAGCGTTTCGATAAAGGCCGAGATGTTTTCCAAAAGCTTTTCATCTCCGAAGGAGACTTTGCCCATGGGGGCATGGACAATACCGGTCTTTTCGACCCGAAAGTCCACCTTACCGGCCTTGATTTCCTTAATGACGCGGGCAACATCGAAGGTGACGGTGCCAAGCTTTGCATTGGGCATAAGACCCCTTGGCCCAAGAAGCTTACCGATCTTTCCAACCGAACCCATCATATCGGGGGTAGCCACGGTTTTGTCAAAATCGAGCCAACCCCCGCGGATCTGCTCGACGATCTCATCTGCGCCGGCAAAATCGGCGCCCGCATCCAGGGCTTCCTTAACCTTTTCGCCCTTGGCGAAGGCCAGCACCCTGACAGTTTTTCCAAGTCCGTTGGGCAAAACGACCGTACCCCTTACCATCTGGTCGGCATGGCGGGGATCAACGCCCAGCCGAACGGCGATGTCAAGCGTCTGGTCGAATTTTACGTAAGAACTCTCAGCGGCCAGACGAACAGCTTCCTGGAAGGTATAGCGTTTCGCCGGGTCTACCAACCCACGGGCGGCAATGTACTTTTTCCCATGCTTTGCCATTTTAACTCTCGAAACTCCCTTCCTCGGGTTTATTCAACCTCTATTCCCATACTGCGTGCGGTTCCGGAAATGGTGGCAACCGCAGCTTCAAGCTCACGCGCATTGAGGTCGGGCATCTTAAGCCTGGCGATTTCCTCGACCTGAGCTTTACTTACCTTGGCAACCTTGTTGCGGTTGGGTTCACTCGATCCTTTGGCGATCTGAGCAGCCTTTTTCAAAAGAATTGCGGCTGGGGGGGTCTTGGTGATAAAGGAAAAAGAGCGGTCTGAAAACACCGTTATCACCACCGGGATGATCATGCCCTCCTGGCCTTGGGTTTTGGCGTTAAACTGCTTACAAAATTCCATGATGTTAACGCCATGCTGGCCAAGCGCGGGACCGATAGGCGGAGACGGATTGGCCTGTCCAGCGGGGACCTGCAATTTAATGTTGGTTACGACTTTTTTTGCCATTCTCGAACAACTCCCCTAAAATCGGCAGCGGACAGTTAGAAGCACCGAGGCAGAAAGCATAGCCGATTGGCGCCCCCTGCTCCTTGCTCCCCGCCGCCGGCATCACGTTCGGTTTACCTGAACGAAATCGAGTTCAACCGGCGTAGAGCGGCCGAATATGCTTACCAGGACCCTCACCTTGCCCTTCTCAGGAATGACCTCGTCAATTGTTCCATTGAAATTGGCAAAGGGACCGTCTATGACGCGAACCTCATCGCCTTTTTCAAACTTGAACTTGGGACGAGGCTTCTGAGCTCCTTCCTGCATCTGCAGGAGTATGCCTTCGGCTTCGGCATCGGTTATAGCAATCGGTTTTTCCTGATTTCCAATAAAACCGGTCACCTTCGGAGTGTGACGCACAAGATGCCAGGTATCATCGTTTAGCTCCATCTGCACCAGGATATAGCCGGGATAGAACTTCCTGGAGGAGGCCTTTCTTTCGCCTTTGACAAGCTCGATGACCTTTTCGGTAGGCACGAGGACCTGGCCGAAATACTCCTGCCTACCCTGGGCTTTAACACGCTCCTCAAGGGCCGACTTCACTTTGTGTTCAAACCCCGAATACGTGTGAACTATATACCATTTTAGATCTGCCACACGATTCCCCTGTGCGCTAAGAGCCGCGGGTTGCGCCGGCGGCCGGCCGAAATAAAGATCAATGCACCATCAAGTGCAGCAACTTGCTCCACACGGTATCAACGAGCCCGAGGAACACACCCGTAAGGATAACGATGACCAGTATTACCGAGGTCGACCCCAGGGTTTCCTTTCGCGAAGGCCACACGACCTTTTTTAGTTCAGCCACCACGTCGCGAAGATAATCACGCGCCTGGTCAAGGAAAGGCTTACCTGATTCCGGGCTCTTTTTGGCGGCCTTTTTGACAACCTCGCCCTTGCGCACCATATCGGCTTTTTTTGCCTTGGCGGGCGCATCGGCGCGATTTGCGGCCTTTTTAGCCTTTGCAGGGCCTCGGGACTTGCCGTCGGCAGTTTGCTCTTCTTTCGCTATAAGTCTCATATAAGCCTACTTGGTTTCTTTGTGCTCCGTATGAGCATCACAAAACCTGCAATACTTCCTAAAAGAAAGCTTTTCGGGAGTCGTACGCTTGTTTTTAGTCGTGTTGTAATTGCGGTGCTTACATTGTGAGCAGGCCAGGGTAACTAGAGTTCGCATCTATTAAATCCCTCTATTTAATGACTTCGGTAAGGACACCCGCGCCTACAGTGCGACCGCCTTCGCGAATAGCAAATCTCAACTCTTTTTCAAGCGCCACAGGGGTGATGAGCTCGACTTCACAGCTGATATTATCGCCGGGCATAACCATCTCAACGCCTTCAGGAAGAGTCATGACACCGGTAACATCGGTAGTTCTAAAATAGAACTGAGGCCGGTAGCCGGGGAAAAACGGGGTGTGGCGACCGCCCTCTTCCTTTTTCAGCACGTAGACTTCGGCCTTGAAATTGGTGTGAGGAGTAATCGAGCCGGGCTTTGCCAAAACCTGCCCGCGTTCGACTTCTTCTCTTTTGGTGCCGCGAATGAGCACCCCGATATTGTCGCCCGCCTGCCCGGAATCGAGGGTTTTTCTAAACATCTCAACACCGGTGCACACGGTTTTAAAAGTAGGCCTAAAGCCCACGATTTCCACTTCGTCGCCAACTTTTACGACCCCGCGCTCCACCCTTCCGGTTACGACCGTGCCGCGCCCGGATATGGAGAAGACATCTTCAATGGGCATCAGGTAGGGCTTGTCGATATCGCGAACCGGCTCAGGGATATAGGCGTCGATGGCATCCATGAGCTCAAAGACCGGCTTTGCGTCATCGGAGCCAGGCTCGTCGGCCTCCAGGGCCTTTAGGGCCGAGCCCTTAATGATCGGAACATCGTCGCCGGGGAAGCCGTACTTGGTCAAAAGCTCTCGAAGCTCGAGTTCGACCAGTTCGATAAGCTCGGGATCGTCGACCATATCCACCTTGTTTAAAAATACGACAATGTAAGGGACGCCAACCTGACGGGCGAGAAGAATGTGCTCGCGGGTCTGGGGCATGGGGCCATCGTCTGCGGCCACCACGAGGATCGCCCCATCCATCTGCGCCGCGCCGGTGATCATGTTCTTAATGTAGTCGGCGTGGCCGGGACAATCCACATGGGCATAATGGCGCGTATCGGTCTCATATTCCACGTGAGCCGTGGCAATCGTTATACCGCGTTCACGCTCTTCGGGGGCCTTGTCGATCTGGTCAAAAGGGATAAACTGGGCCTTGCCTTTTTTGGCCAGCTGCTTTGTAATGGCAGCCGTAAGGGTAGTCTTTCCGTGGTCGATATGACCGATCGTCCCAACATTTACGTGGGGCTTAGTCCTCTCGAATTTTTTCTTAGCCATGGCCCTTTCTCCCTACAAAGATTCAATAATATAAGCAAAATATAAAATACGGCTTCTACCGGAGCACACCTTGCGCGCGCTTCCTGCCCTAAAAGCCGGTAAACCAACTCCCAATGATGGAGCCCACGACCGGGTTCGAACCGGTGAACCTCTTCCTTACCAAGGAAGTGCTCTACCTGCTGAGCTACGTGGGCCTTAAAAATTTTAAAACTAACAAAAGGATTTGAAAAGGTCAATAGCGCGCCTGGCATGAAGATCACCCGAGCCGTGAACACAACCGGACTTAAAGCCCCGAGGCATTCCCAACCCATTGCGTGCGTAGTCCCTGCGACAATGACCCGCTTTTTGCCGCCATCATCTCCTACATCCCAATTGTGTGGTGGTGAGGGGAGGATTCGAACCTCCGAAGGCTTCGCCGGCAGATTTACAGTCTGCTCCCTTTGGCCGCTCGGGAACCTCACCATCGGAAAGCCAGCCATGGAAAAAGTTTGGCTTTCAGTTGAGCCGTTATAGGTAGCACGGGTCGAACAAAAAAACAAGTCCTTTATTTCTTTTGCGCTATTTTTACGGCCGCAAGTCTTTGTTCGATCTGAGAGGTGGGAGGATAGTCCCCCTCAGCCTGGGATGCAAGGCCAAACATGAGCGCGGCCGTGGCAAAATCCTTTTTTTCCTGGTAGAGCTTTCCCAAATTCCATTCGGCTTCGCGGGCCATGGCCGGAATCCGCAGATTTTTTAGCTCCGTCCATATTTTAACGGCCTCCTCGGTTTTTCCCGCTGCCTCGCAGGCAAACCCGAGCTGGTACAAAATTACAGGCTTAAGACCGCTGCCGCTGTGGTCGTTTTTCAGGGCCTCTTCTCCCATCTTAACGGCCTCGGTATAGTTTTTGGTCTCAAAGAAGCCCCTGGCCAGTTCCAGCCTCGCGTTCTGGGCTGAAGTCGAATAGCCGTGACGGGACAAGAAGGTGCGAAGCTCCGGAATCGCCTTGCTCCAGGCGGCTGTGTCACCGGAGTGCGTGGGAATAGCGGTCGCGATTGCAAGGTACTTTGACCTCGCGTAGGCCTCGCTTGAGTGCACGTAGGCGACAATACCCGCAATAAGGATTGCGAAGGCAATAACGGCAACCCCAAAGCCTATGGCCATCGAGGTATTTTGGGTAGCCCACTCTTTAGCGCTCTCAAAAGTCGACTCGTTTTTCACCTCGGGCTTTTTCCGATAGGGCCCAGCCTTTATCCTTTTCAAATCGAACTCCTTATCCTAAAAAACATTCCAAAACAGTTTCCTTATGAGGACAGTTTAACCCGAGTTCCCATCACTCGATGTTTTGCGCCTGCTCTTTTAGTTTACCGATTTCCGTTTTCATCCGCACAACGGCCTGCACGATTTCCATATCGGAGGTCTTTGAGCCAATCGTGCTCGCCTCCCGGTGAAGCTCCTGGATGAGGAAATCGAGCCTTCTGCCGTCTGCGGGTTTTTCTGCCTCAAGGAGTGTGCGCACCTGAGCGATGTGGCTTCCAAGCCGGACTATTTCCTCGTTGATGTCGGAGCGGTCGATCATAAATGCAATTTCCTGCAGGAGCCGGGTTTCGTCGGGCTCGGAGGCTCCGAGCAGAAGTTTTATCCTCTCGCCAAGGCGAGTTCTGTATTCTTCGATTACGACATCACGGCGGCCCGCCACAACCTCAAGGTCACGGCCCAAAAGATCGAGGCGCGCGGTAAAGTCGTGTAAAAGCGCCTGCCCCTCGAGCTGCCTCATGAGCACAACCTGGCCCAGGGCCTCGGCCAAAGCGGCTGAAAACGGCTCCTTTACAGCCGCGGCATCCCAGGCCGCCTCGGAGCTCTCGTATATGTGGGGGACCCGCAAAAGCTCGCTTACCAACGGACTTTGCGAAACCCCAAGTTCGCGGTAAACCTGCTGGAACTGCGCCCAGTAGTAGCGTGCAAGCTCGAGATTGATCGCTGGGGCCTTGCGCGTGATATCGACGGATTCAATCTGCACGAAGACGTCAAGGCGGCCTCTACGAAGTGTAGAGGCAATGTGCTTTCTGCACAAGTCCTCGAATTCGAAGAAATTTTTAGAAATGCGCACGGAAATATCGAGCTGCTTGGCGTTTAACGCTCGAATTTCAACGTTTACAGCGTAGCCCGCGCCCTCTTTTCGACTCCGGCCAAATCCGGTCATACTGTTTATCACGCTAGACTCCTAAAAGAGCCACAGCTCACGAAAGGGCTCGAATCAGCAAACGCAGCCCGGCTGCGTCAAACTGGCCAGGGGCGGTAGCCTCCTGCCCATCCATCTGAGCATATGTCCACGGGCTGCCCATAAACAGGGAGGCCACCCGACTCCATTTGCCAACCGGTCCCATGCAGAAGCAAACGAGGTCCAAACCCCACTCTTTTTTGGCAAGGCAAATTAAATTAAGAACCCTGAGGTTATCTTCGGGGACCCGGGCAAAAGTCGCAATTTTCAAGGCATCGGGGCCGGCTTTGGCCATTTTTTCAAGCCTTTCCCGCAAAATAGTCTCCGAGGGCGTTGCCTGCGGGTCATGCCAGGATAGAAGCACTCTGGCTCCGGTCTTTTTAAATCGTTTAATATCTGCGGGGTCGCTATCATATTCAAGATCGACCCATTCGGCCCCAGCCTTTGCGGCCTCTTCGAGCAACCCCAGCCGAAGGTCCTCGGGGCCCTCAAAGTCGCCCATCTGCCGAACCGGCCGATTGGTGGCGATCACCGGACGTCTTGGCCCAGCCGAAAGCGCTTCGCAGAAGGCTTTGATCTCCCCTGGCGAATACCTTTTGGAAAACCTGTCGATTCGCCACTCCAAAAGGTCCACCCCGGGGTGGTTAAGCCACTTTGGGAAAAGCTCCAGGCTGCATTGGCCAAGGCAGCCGCAAATGCCCGAAAAGGCCCTCGAAACACCCTCTGGCGCAGCCTGCCCGGAGTTTAGCGCAGCCTTGGGAAAACCGGAGAAACTTTTCATCTGCTAACCTGCCCTTCCAGGGGAGAGCGCATATTTTCCTTTTCAATCCTGAAGGGTTTTCCCGGATCCCCTTTGGGATAGGAGCCCAGAACCTTAACGAAGGCAACGGTTTGCCCCAGAGCTTCCAGGGCAGACACAATAACGGGGTCCTCCCGGTGACCGTCGATGTCTGCAAAGAACAGATACTGACCGGGGAAAAGCTTGTTGGGCCTGGATTCGATGCGGGAGAGGTTGGTCGAGGAAAGGCTCGATAGAGCGGCAAACAAGGCCCCGGGCTTATCGGAGACGGAAAAAAGAAGCGAGGTTTTGTCGTTTCCAGTCGGGGAGTTGACATGGTGTCCCAGGGCCAGAAACCGGGCGGTGATTCCAGCGACGTCCTCGATGCGTTCGGCCAAAACGCCCAACCCATAGCGCTGCGCGGCGTAAAGGTTACAAATCGCAGCCCCAGCGGGATCCTCTCCGGCAAGCATTGCGGCCCGCGCGGTGGAAGAGCACTCGGTGCATTCGACCCGGCCAAGATTTTCCGCAAGCCAGCCCCGGCACTGCGAGAGGGCTTCGGTGCGCGCGTAGAGATGTTTTACCGCGTCCTTACCAACACTTGCGCAGAGGTAGTGGGAAATTTCGAGGTAGCATTCGCTAACCACAAGCACCTGATGGGTATAGAGAAGATCGATCCCATGGCCCCCCCAGCCCTGCAGTGTGGCTTCGATGGGGATAACCGCCAGGTGCGCCTTTCCTTTAAGGAAGCTGTCGAAGACGTCCTCCATGGACGAGCAGGGCAGATAGGAGGCGGAGTGGCCGAAAAGCGATATCGAGGCCAGGTGGGAGGTGGTCCACTCCGGACCGGGATAGGCGACCTGAAGCCTGTACTGCATGAGACGGGAGGCGGCAAAAATCTCCCGATAGATCGCGTGCAGGGACTCATCGCACAAAGGCCCGGGGTTTATCTCGGACAAGCGTTTGGCTACCTGCTGCTCGCGTTCGGGGTGAAAGGTGGGCAGACCGGCCACGGCCTTTATACGGCCGACTTCAACGGCAAGCTCCATGCGCCTGTTTAAAAGAAGCACCAGTTGGGAATCAAGCCCGTCTATTTCCTGTCTAATCTTTTGCAGATCGCTATTCACTTGCGCCTACCTGGCCCACGGCGGGTGGGGAAATGGGGGTGCATCGGAAAAATCATCCTCCAATCGAAAACATCGGCCTTGAAATGGACCTGCGAAAAACAGGGTCGCCAAGATGGTGCCTTTCAGGTTTTTTGTGGACAGCCGAAAGAATCGCAGCGGCAATCTCACCGTCTTTAGCGCCGGTGCGCAGCAGCAGTCGCAAATCGGTTTCATCCGCGGAAAAAAGACACGTTTTAAGCTTTCCGTCCGCAGTAAGCCTTAGCCGGTTGCACCGTGAGCAAAAATGGTTGGAAACCGCGCTGATAATGCCGATTTTTCCCAAAGCGCCCTTAAAGGCGTAATGAAGAGCCGGACCGTGAGCCTCCCCGGCGCTTGACTGCTCAAGGCGCCCCAGAGGGCGCAGCCGCTCAAGTATTTGGGAGGCGGGCAAAAAGCGCGTGTGGCACTCATGCTCCTTAAAAGGCATAAATTCGATAAAGCGCACATGCAAGGGATACCGAAAGGTAAGACGCGCCAAGTCCTGGATTTCGTCGTCATTTACGCCTGCCATGACCACGGTGTTTATCTTTACGGTCGAAAAACCGGCCTTCTGAGCCGCCATTATCCCGGCCCAGACCCGGCCAAAGAGATCCCTTCTGGCGATTTGCAAAAACCTTGCGGGCTTTAAGGTATCAAGGCTAATATTTACGCGCCGTATACCCGCCCGGAGAAGATCCTGGGCAAAATCGCTCAGGAGCACGCCGTTGGTCGTCAAGGTCAGGCTGTCGAGCCCCGCAATGCCGGCAATGGTTTCACACAGCTTAAGAGCCTCTTTTCTTACCAGGGGCTCGCCTCCGGTTATGCGCACCTTGGATATTCCCATGGATATGCAAATGCGCGCAAGCCTTACGATCTCTTCGTAGCTAAGAATCTGCGAATGTTCGAACTTGGCAACGCCCTCTTCGGGCATGCAGTACAAACAGCGAAGATTGCACCTGTCGGTAATAGAGAGTCTAAGATAATCGATCTTCCTGTCAAGAGAATCCCTCGGCGCAGCGGGCATGCCGTTTTCCTGTCTATGCTAGAATTTTTTATTCTAGCATATCATGAAAATCATTTCATAATAATCCTGCTACGTTTTTACAAAAAACTCCGCTCCCGGGGCTTCTCCCAGCCCTTAGGCTCTGTCCCAAAGGCCTTGGACTTTTGCCCGCGAAAACTTGCGCGACCAAACTTTTAGCTTGCCCTCCGAGGAGGCAGGAGGCGTTCTCAGAGTAAAGGAGTCTCTTTTTGCCCAAGCCTCTCAGGCGGCACAAATTTTAGTGAGAAGTTCCCACTTTTGTCAAAACTCTCTTGACTTTACCACGGGGCTATGGTTTATGACGGACCGGTCAGTATCATTTCAAAACACGCCGTTAGCAGGGACACATTTGATGGGACAAGGCTTGCCGGCTCTTTTAAAAAAGGCTGCCACCGAAGGCGACAAACAGGCGATCGAGGAGGCCATTTCCCTCGAGTTTTCAGCCTGCGCGCCCGAAGAGCTCATCGATGCCTTTGCCCGCCACCTGATCCACTTCCGGGGGGCCAACCGGGCAAAGCCCCAGCAGGCCAAAGCATCTTTGTCGCTTCTAATCGAGGCAATGGGGGCAATGGCCCAAAAAAGGGGCATAGCGGCCTCGAGTTTCTACCCTGCCCTTACAGAAAAGATTTTGATCGAGGAAGCTCCTCTTCTTCCCCCAAGGCAGGACGCCAAGGAAAGGATCCTTGAGGCGGCCCTGGAGGTCTTTTCCCAAAAAGGCTTTCACACTGCCACGATGGATGAGATCGCCGAAAAGGCCGGGGTGGGCAAAGGGACTCTCTACCGCCATTTCGAGACGAAGAAAAAGCTTTTTGCCGCACTGGTGCGCATAAGGCTCGATGAGCTTGAAAAAAACAGCGAGGAAGTCATCGACGCAAACGAGGACGTACTGGCGATGATTTCCAACTATATCCGGATATACTTCCAATTTTTCGACCAAAACCAGCGGCTCTACAGGCTGATCATGAAAGAGGGCCTGGACCTGGTGGAACATTCTCCGGACCAGTATTTAAAGAAAGTGATGCGGACCATTCCGAATCTAAAAAGGAAGGTCTACGAGGGCACGCAGCAGGGGATACTAAAAGACGTCGATTTTCAAACGGTTTTTTACGGCACCATGGGTTTTGCGCACGGAGTGATCCAGAAATGGCTCGCAAGGGATTGTACTTATCCGCTCTGTGATGAAATCCCCGGGGTGCTGGAGGTGTTGTTCCACGGGTTTGTAAGAGACGACAGAGCAATTGAGACAGGAGAGCCGGCAAAGCACAACACCCTGGATGACTCTAAGGGGTTTTCCCGGCTAAGGCAAAGTGATGGAGAAACTATTAAAAAACCAAGGAGGACTAAATGAGCATGACTGCAGAACAGAGCAAAATAATCAATATCATTGCAAACCAGCTGGGAGTGGACAAGGAAACGGTTACCGCCGGCGCAAATATAGTTGACGATCTTGGGGCTGATTCCCTGGACGTAGTCGAGCTTGTAATGGCTCTTGAGGAAGCTTTCGATACCGAAATCCCAGACGATGACGCGGAAAAAATCCGCACCGTTCAGGATATCTTCGATTACATGGGAAAAAGGGCTGCCGCATAGCTCTAAAGAGTAAAGAAGCCGGAAAACCACGCAGGGCTAAATAGGTGGGGTTTTCCGGCTTTCCGCTCTCCCACCCGCCTCATGCGAACCTTTCGGGTATTGGCACTTGAGCCCTTTGCAGATTCTTTCCTCCATCGAACCGGTGGCAGCTAAAAGCCGCTCGGTCCTCTTTCATGCAGACCGTATAGGGCCGGCCGTTACCCTATGGGGCAACATCGCCCTTGCGCCCCCCTCGTGGCAACATCCCTGCCATTTTTTCGACGATTCTCAAAAAACCCTCAGATGGATCTTCGTCCTGGACATTTTAAACCATTGTTTCTGGCCTGAGAGGGGCAAATCCGCCTGGTCGGTCCTCTACAAAGGCCAAACCTTTTCGGGCTACTGGGGGCTGGCCGCGGCGTTAAAGCGAGCCCAGGAGAGTGGAATCCCGCTAACCGAGCCTGCTTTTCTAGCCGATATCGATGAGGAAAAACTTGGTGAAATTTTTTCGTTTCACGGCCACGGCCATCGGAATCATCCTGCGCAAGAGCCGATCCCCCTGTTTTTGGAGAGGCTAAAGAATCTTCGTGAAGCAGGCTCTACAATGCTCCAAGAGCCCGGGACGGATATAGAGGCTCTTTTAGAGGCCGCGCGGGAAAGCGCCCAAAACCTGGCGTGCCTTGTGGTTTCCCATTTCCCAAGCTTTCGAGACGAGGGGAGCTACGAGGGTGAAAAAGTCTATTTTTGGAAAAGGGCCCAGATTTTTGTCTCGGATGTCTTCACCGCTTTCGGTGGAAAAAAATGGGGCGCGTTTAGAGACATGGACCACCTGACGGCTTTTGCGGACTACAAGCTTCCGCAGGTGCTGCGCGCACTTG
>JBMFHI010000021.1:0-40876 GCA_049976905.1 Syntrophobacteraceae bacterium
CTCCAGGCCTGAATTAGCCCTCGAAGACCTTTCCGAAATGGCGCTTTTTACGGGTTCACTTTTCGCGGCTTTGCTCCTTCGCGACTTCGCGTGAGACAAACAGACCTTAAGTCAACGCCATTGATACTCCCCGTGGGCCAGAAGGCGCCCCGGTTCGCTATCTTTTTCCTCCGCGCAGAGGGTCAAATCGAAGAAGTTTGTGCTGGTTTTGCCCGGAAAGCTCGCTTCCAGGGCTTCCTTGAGCTCCGCGCACTTTTGCAACAGCATCTCCATGTATTGCGGACCACGCAGCGAAGCGCCGCAAGAGCAGCCCCCCCCAGGTGCGGGAAAATCCAGGATTTTTACCTGGACAAAGTCTTTAGCCATTTGTTTTTTCCTTCCCAAACAGGCACTATTTCCCTGTATTACCCGAGAGCCACTAACAAAACTAATCCTGCGGCCTGGAGCCTGCGGGCGAATCCTCAGCGAGCAGGAAGTATTTCTGCTTGAAGCGCAGTGCTACATTCACAAGGCTTATCAGGACGGGCACTTCAACCAAAGGACCTATGACGGCGGCAAAAGCCTCCCCGGAATTCACCCCGAAAACAGCAATAGCCACCGCAATTGCCAGTTCGAAGTTATTGGAGGCGGCGGTAAAGCTCAAGGTGGCCGTTTGGCCGTAAGTGGCCCCAACCTTTTTAGACATGTAAAAGGTTACCAGGAACATGACCAGAAAGTAGATGCAAAGCGGGATGGCTATGCGGATTACATCGAAGGGCAGATCCACTATATATTGGCCCTTTAGAGAGAACATTACGACGATGGTAAACAGAAGCGCTATGAGCGTAATAGGGCTGATTCTCGGAATGTATTTCTTCTCGTACCACTCCCGGCCCTTGGTCTTGAGGCCGATAAACCTCGAAAGCATGCCTGCGATAAAAGGGATGCCAAGGTAGAAAAAGACGCTTTCCGCGATCTGTTTCATGGAAATATCGACCACGGCCCCGGTTATGCCGATCCATTTGGGAAGAATAGTGATAAAGATGTAGGCGTACACCGAGAAAAAGAGGACCTGGAAGATGGAATTGAAGGCCACGAGCCCCGCGCAGTATTCGGTGTCCCCGCCGGCCAGGTCGTTCCAGACAATTACCATGGCGATGCAGCGCGCAAGGCCTATCATGATCAGTCCCACCATGTACTCATGGTGCCCGGACAGAAAGGTTACGGCCAGAAGGAACATGAGGATCGGGCCGATTACCCAGTTTTGCACAAGAGAGAGAGCGAGCACCTTATAGTTTCGGAATACTTCGCCCAGTTCCTCGTACTTTACCTTGGCAAGGGGAGGATACATCATCAGTATCAGGCCCACTGCGATCGGAATGTTCGTGGTTCCAACCTGGAAATAGTTGATGACGTTTTTAATCCCCGGATAAAGCCAGCCTCCCCCTACGCCGACAAACATGGCCAGGAAAATCCAGAGAGTCAGATAGCGATCAAGAAACGACAAACGCCTGGACACCGATTCAGTCATAAGAGTACTCCTTATTGATTTTTCCCTTTTCTCAGTCGAACTTGAAACGACCAAGGTAGGCGCTAAGTTTTTCCCGGTTCTCCGCGCTAAGGGGCGGGCAATCCTCGGGACCTATGCCGCCTTCGGCCGCATGGGTGGCGAACACCATGCATGTGGGCCGACCGCATTGGCCGCAATTGGTCTTTGGCAGAAGCTTTAATATTTCGATTACCTTTGGTTTTGGAGCACCTTCAAATTGCGGGGTAATCTCGCTGCGGCGCTCCCAGGCCGAGTTGATCTCCTGTTTTAACCACTCGGTAATTTTATCGCCCTCCGCCTCGTCTCTTAATGCATTGATGCATATTTTCCCCGGATGAACCGCGATCAGTTTCCCCTGTACTCTAAAGGAAACACAGGGTGGCTCCTTTATGTATTGAAAGCCCCCGAGCACCGCATTGAGGTAGGGCAGAACTGCGGAGATGTCCTCATCGAGGTGAACGATATAATGCAACGCTTCGGCTTCCGGCCTGCACTCAGGTCGAATAACTTCCTTGCGGTAGCCTTTTAGCAACATGGGTTTTCTCCTTGATCCATCAACAAGACGCAGCGGCCTCAACGAGCCATTTTTTAACCCGGTCCCTTGAGGGAACACTGCCCACGGCCATGACGCGGCTGTTTATGAGAAGCGCGGGAGAGCCCGCCACCCCATAGCCGGCGATTTCTTTTATATCGGTTACCTGGTCGAGATCTGCGGGCAGGTTTAGCTCCGCGAGCACTTCCATTATTAACTGTGCCAGAGCGTGGCATTGCGGGCAGCCAACTCCCAGGACTTTAACGTTTAGCCCCCCGGGAGTCTCTCCGGTAAAGGGCTGACCGAGAAATTTTCGAAACTCTCCAAGGAGGGCCCTCGCGTAGTCCTGCCTGGCCTCGCGCGGGATGTAGTTGTCCCTGCCCAGTTCGGCCAGCATGAAAGAGCACACCTCTTCATCGGATTTATCCGCGTGCGTGGCTGCCATCTTGTCCATGAGCGGTTTGAGGCCGATAATGCCAACCGAGATTTTGCCCACGTTGATTCGCGTAACGTCCCTGCCAGCCATCGCTATCTCCGGAAGCTAAATATTTTATGTTCCGCCCGCCCTTACGGCCACTATCGCCTCTGGCGGCACAGGCGCAAAACGTCCCTTCCGAGGTTTCCAAACCGCCTTTACTCTTTGATCCAGGCTTTCACATCGGCTTTGGACGGGACTTTGCCAACCGACTTAACAGCAGCGTCAACGATCACCGCCGGGGTGCTAAAGATCCCGTGTTTGGCGATTTCAGCAATATCCGTGATAGATTCCACCGTAGCCGAAGAGCCCGCCTCCTCAAGGGCTTGCCTTACGACCTTTTCTGTTTCATGACATTTCTTGCAGCCGGGTCCGAGTACTTTAATGACCATTGTTTTTTCTCCTTTTTATGATGAAGTCTTGCATCCAGAGCGGCGAAGAGCGGCAGACTGCTTTTGATCGTCTGTCTTCTGCAATTTGATTTTACACACGGTTTCCCGGTCTATGCCCGGGAGGCGTTCGACAAGGGGCGCGATTTGAGGATCGTCTTTTAGCCAATGCCTTAAATTGCCAAGAAGACAAGCCGCATAGGGACTGGTGTCGCCGTTGGTCAGGGAGTAGTCCACCCAGAGCCCGCTTTTGCAGGAGTCCACAAATCCCGCATCCTCCAGCACCTTCAGGTGATTGGAAACTGTGGGTTGCGCGATCCCCAGGAGAGCCTGCAACTCGCAAACGCATAAGGATCTTTGCTGGAGCAGCTTCAGGATCTTTACCCGGTTAGGATCGGAAAGGGCCTTCATGGCCTTCATGAATTTTTGCATGTTTTTTCACTCTCCATAGATTTGTACTTCTCAATATAGTCTATAGATCGACAGGAGTCAATATTATTTCCCAAAGACCAGGAAGCCGGAAGATTTCCCTGTTTTTGGTGAGCCGAAAACAAGCCTTAATACGACTGGTTGGCTGTTTACAAATTGCGGGCGCCTTTTGAAAGTGCGATTAGACATTTTCGTGCGCAAATGTAGTGGTGTAACCACTTTCCCTGCGTCCTCCCACAGGTCCCGGCCTCGGGCGCGACGCGTCCGGCAGGGGTTTTTCAGGCAGGGATGCAATAGTCCACGGACAGGCGTTGCAACCTGATTGCAAACAGATTGGAAATGGAGCGCGGACTGGGGCAATCGAATTTGCAAATAACAATTTATAAATGTTTTTTTAGAAGGCTGCCAGGGGAAGCTTATCGAGGATCTCGTTTAGTAGCGCCAATTGAAACTGCCGAAACTCTATAACCCGGGGGCGAGATGTTTTCATAGCCAACCTGTGACAAAAACGCCGGGGTGGGAAGGTGCCGGAGGTCCGGTTTTTCATGCCCCGGGTTCACAAAGTCCCCGGCCGTTTTTTAGACCGCTTCAAACTTTAAAAGCGGACAGCCGGTGCAGATATCCATTCCCGGCCAGGGCTGACCGCCTGCGTTGAGAAGCGAGGGGCCGCCCGTTTCGCTCACGCGTTTTAGCAATTGCGCCGCGCTGTCTTTGATCTGTGCCCCGGGGATAAAGAGATTTAGCATGGCCATATCGGTTTTTCCGGAAGTTTTGCTGCCCGAGCACATTGTGGTCATATTGGCCGTATTGTGGTTTAAGGCCCAAAGGGAACCCGAGCATACGGCGGAATTGGGCGAGTGGTTAAATGTCAGGCTGCCGCGACCGGTCGCGCCCATATAGTCATTTAGGATATGGTAGGCCTGATAGGGCAGCACCATAAAAAAGACGATGTCCGGATCGAACCCGGAGGCATCGAACATGGAAAGGGGCGCGGTATAGATGCCGTAACAACTTCCAGAGGCAAGCCTGGCTTTGGCCAGGGTCGCTTCCCAGGCAAGTTTTTCGTCGCGCAGGTATTTCATGTGCTTTTTGGTGTCTTTTTCCCGATCGGGTTCCCGGAAGCCAAACACGAGCCTGGCGTTTTCACACAACAGATCCTTGGGGGACATAAACATAGCCTTGTGTCCCCCCCGGGCCATGGCCAACTGCTGGCAATAAGTGATTTTAGCCTTGGCCCTTGCATTGATTTTATACCGGGCTATTTCGGCCTGATCAGAGCAAAACTTGATCCCCACGGGATCAAAATCCAGCCGGATATAATAAATATAGGTGTCCGCGACATCGGTATAAGTCAACGCACTGCGGTCTTTAGCCCCTATAAGAGCCATTGTTTCGCGCAATCCCATGTATATTCTCCCTTTGCGTACACTACCAAAATTTGCCCCACTTTATTTAAAATGGGGATACCTTCTTTCGGGGCCGACAGATGTCGCCGATTCCCCCCCAATGTTGTTGATTTAGGCTCACGCGAAGGCGTGAAATAAAGGAGACGAAAGAAACACAATACGCAATGTGTCCGAATTCACCTGAGCCCTCCATGCCTGAATTAGTCCTTAAAGACCTTTCCGAAATGGCGCTTTTTACGGGTTCACTTTTCGCGGCTTTGCGCCTTCGCGGCTTCGCGTGAGACAAACAGACTTAAGTCAACGCCATTGCCCCCCGGCCCGAGCAAGGCGCGGCCAAAGCTCCTCTGAGGTGAAAGTGCAATCCTAAGGTGAAATGCCCTGGGGAGCCCGGATACACAGGCAACTCCAAATCAGCCGGTCCTTTAAATAGGCAATTCCTAATATAGCTAATAGATCGTCAAATGGCAATATTATTGCCGTATGACCGGACAGCCATTAAAACTTAGTCCTCGTATCAATTCAAAATACTTAATGATTTAAAATTTTTTGCGCACCACGCTTTATAAATTGAATTGATAAGTTCGATTTGATATTCTTGTATGCAAATGTATCCTGCGCAATGACGTTGAGGGCGAAGGAGGGAAGGTGGACCAGTTCCAGCTTGGGAATTGGATGCATTGCCGAAGCGAAGACCCGGAGCCGGGACGGTGCCTGGTGTTGCATTCCGGAAATTAAGTGGTACTCGGAACCGGTCGGTGGGCAAGATAAGGCCTGTGTCCTGGTCTATATTGTCGGGATAGGGAAATCACTAACAGATCAAAGGAGACGGATGTGAGGAGAAGTTTAGCAATTTTGGCTCTGCTTGGAACAATGGCTCTGGTTGTGATGCTCTTTGCGGCAGGCGGTACGTGCCTGGCGGATGAAGCATCGACAGCCGTGCCTCAGGTCCCCGCAAAGGGCATGGTAACCATGGTGGACCTGGGCGCAAGCGGGTGCATACCCTGTATGCTGATGACCCATATCGTGGACTCGCTCCAAAAGGAATACCAGGGCAAGGCGGCTATTTACTTTATCAATATCCGCAATCACCCGGAGCAGGAGCAAAGATTCGGCATCGACACCATACCTACCCAGATTTTTTATGACAAAAACGGCAAGGAAGTCTATCGCCATGTGGGCGTTATGCTCAAGGGAGCAGTCGTTGCAAAGCTTGCGGAACTGGGAGTAAAGTAGCTGCCCATTCGTTTTAAGGAAAGTCGCCTGACAGAGGGAGGCAAGGGCGCGCAAAAGGGCAAGAAGCGTCTGGCGCCTTGCCTCCCCTGCTGATATTTTCCGGAGGCAGGCAAAACCGTTCGCAAGACCGGGCCTTCCCTGGGTCGCCATCTCCTGGGCGCCCAGCGCCTCGGGGAGACTGCTAAAAAATCCCACTATATTTTCCTATCACGATGTTATCTCTTTTTTTCGCCTTCAACGTAAATCTTATTTGACATTATATTGATATATACCTATATATGGAGCGTCAATTCCACTAAAGCTTTCAAGGGGGCGGAAGGTAAGATGTCGCTTTAAAAGCCAAGCGCTTCTCAAGCGACATCGGTGGAAGCGTGCTCCGAGGGAATTGCACGGCGGATCGGGCATGGCGGCCATTATTTTTTAAGCCTGTCCGATGTTCCATTCAGGATCAGAGCAATTTCGGGAGGGGAAATCCTTTATGCAACTATATTCTTGGTCTATTTTCGGTTCGCTGCGCCTGAAGTTGTTCGTCGTGGTGGTCCTTTTGATGATGCTAACCGCGGGGGCTGCCCGTGCCGATGATTTGCAGACGGCCTACGAGCAGGCCCTGGCCACGTCTCCCACAATTGCCCAGGCAAAGGCCGAACTCGACGCCGATTTTCAAACCCGTCCGCTGGCGCGCGCGGCGCTTCTGCCTCACCTTGGCGCCAATCTAAGCGGCGGGATAAACAGCGCGCGCGTTACGGGGTTTGGGAGCCGCCCAATCGATACGGGGTATCCTTCCGACATCTTGAGCGCGACTTTGACGCAGTCTCTGTTCGACGGCCAGGCCTGGGAGTCCCTCAAACAGGCCGGCAGCCGCATTCGCGCCGGCGAAGAGGCCCTTGCCTCGGCCGAACAGACTCTGATGCTCGATGTCACCCAGGCATACTTCACAGCGCTTCAGGCACAGGCAAACGAACGTGTTGCGCTCCGGCAGGTGAAACTGTTGCAGGCAATTGCCGATCAGACAAAGTCAAGCTTGCGGATCGGCGCAGGCGACATCATCTCGCAGCAGGAGGCCCAGGCGCAGCTTGACACCGCAAAGACCGATCTGATCGTGGCAAATAATCAGGTCGAGGTCTCCAAGGCTCAATTGCAACGGTTGACCCATCACAGCCCCGGTGAGCTGCAGGATGTGGAAGTGCTGCGCGTGATAGGTCCCAAGCCCGACTCGCCGGCCCCCTGGATCGAAAGCGCCATGAAAAACCAGCCTTTGCTGGAACAGGCAAGGGCGACTCTGCAGACCGCTAAGGAGCAGGTAGAGTTTGAAAGGAGAGCCCGTTGGCCGACCCTTAGTCTCAACGGGTTTGTCGGGCACTCGGCAGGCACGCTGATCCCTCCGCTGGCAATAAACCAAACGGGGGCCGTGGTGAACCTCTCGATACCTTTTTTGGAAGGCGGGGCTATAAGGGCGAAGGTTCGTCAGGCCGAAGCGCTGTCTCGGGCAAGCGGGGACAAAGTGCTCGCCCTCAAGGACCAGATCAGGCTGGACACGCAGGCTGCCTTTTTAACCCTGCAAAACAGTGTTGCGAGATTCGAGGCGGCCAAGGCCTCGGTTACCTCGGCCCGGATTTCCATGGAGGGGACCCGAAAGGGCTTTGAGATCGGCTCACGTTCCATCGTCGACCTGCTTACGGCAACCACCGACTATGCGGCGGCCCAGCGCAATTACTATCTGGCACTCTATACGCACCTGGTGGCTCGCGTTCAGCTAAAGGCCGCCGCGGGCGTTCTCACCTCAAAGGATATCGAGTCCATAAATACCTTGCTGCACTAAGGTTTTCCCGGCAGGGACGAAAAACGGAGGCCCATAGATGGCAGTGAAGAAAAAGATCCGCATTATCGCAGTAGTCCTGGTCGCATTGGCTTTGATCGCCACGTTTGCCGCCCGCCGTTTCTGGAGCGCTCGCTCGAGCAGATCAAACATCACGCTTTACGGCAATGTCGATATACGCCAGGTGCAGCTCGCGTTTAACGATAGCGAACGTATCGATAAACTGCTGGTCGATGAGGGTAGCGCGGTGCACGCCGGCCAATTGGTTGCGCGGTTGGCCCCACAGCGCTTTCGCGATGCGGTGGCGCGCTACCGGGCCGATGTGGCCGAGCAAAGACAGGTTGTGGCCCGGCTTTTGGCGGGTAGCCGTCCCGAAGAGATCGCTCAGGCGCGGGCCGATTTTGCGGCGGCGCAGGCAGATGTGGAAGCGGCAAAAGCCGAGCTGGCCAATGCCAGGGCGCTCTACCGTCGTCAGCAGGCCCTGGCTCGCAAGCAGTACGTCTCACTGCAGGTAAGAGACGATGCCCTGCGGGGTATGCAGGTCGCACTGGCGGGCCTGGACACCAAACAAAAAATTGCGGCAGCCAAGGCCCAGGTTTTGCGCCTTGCGGTCATCGGACCGCGCAAGGAAGATATTGCGGCGGCCAAGGCCAAATTGCAATCAGAGCTTGCTTTGCTCGCGACGGCTCAAAAGGACCTTGCGGATACGCAGCTCTACGCGCCCGCCAATGGCGTAATTCAAGATCGTCTCCTGGAACCGGGCGACATGGCAACGCCCCAGACGCCGGTTTTTACGCTCGCGCTAGACGATCCCGTCTGGGTGCGGGCTTATTTGCCGGAACCGCAGCTGGGTAAAGTAGCCCTTGGCATGAAGGCATGGATTACTACCGACAGTTTCCCCGGAAAGCGCTTTAAGGGCTGGGTTGGTTTTATCTCGCCGGTAGCCGAATTTACGCCTAAAAGTGTCGAGACCACCCAACTGCGTTCGCAGCTTGTCTATCGGGTCCGGATCTATGCCTGCAATCCCGATCACCGGTTGCGGCTGGGAATGCCGGCAACGGTAAATATTCCCCTGGTGGACAATCCTCCACACGCTGTTTCCCCGCACCCCTGCGAAACGCGCTGACATGGATGCTGTCGTTGTCACAAACCTGACCAAGTCTTTCGGGGTCCAGCCCACGCGCAGGACTGCCCTCAAAAATATCTCCCTGCGGCTTGCAGCCGGCACCATGACAGCGCTGATCGGCCCGGACGGCGCAGGAAAGACCACGATGCTGCGCACTCTGGCAGGGATCCTTACCCCGGGGGAGGGGGAAGTCACCGTGCTGGGCCACGCCCTGCCTAAAGAGGCTTTGGCTTTGCAGCACCGTATCGGCTACATGCCGCAGCATTTCGGGCTCTACGAGGATCTAAGCGTTCAGGAAAATCTGACATTATTCGCCGATCTGCACGGGATAGCCCGAAGCGAGCGAGAAGACCGCTTTGCGCAACTTCTTACCATGACGGCCCTTGGACCGTTTCGCAAGCGGCTGGCAGGCAAACTCTCGGGCGGGATGAAGCAAAAACTTGGCCTGGCCTGCACGCTGATTCATCCGCCGGATCTGCTGCTCCTAGACGAAGCCAGTGTGGGGGTGGACCCGATTTCACGCAGGGAGATCTGGGGCATTATCCACCGGCAGGTGGTGGAGCACGGCATAACGATCCTGCTTAGCACCGCCTATATGGACGAAGCGGAGCGCTGTGACAGCGTCATTGTCCTGCATGAGGGGGAAATTCTGGCCCAGGGTCCTCCGGGGCAGATATCTTCGCCTCTAAAGGGACGAGCCTTTCTATTCGAGCTGCCGGAAAAGTTTTCCACACGGCCCCGAGCTGTTCAGTCCAGGCTCGCCGGTCTGCCCGGAGTGATCGACACGGTGATCCAGGCCACCGGGCTGCGCATCGTGACCGAAAAACCGGGCCCTCCCGCCCTGCCCGACGATCTTGCCGGCCAGGGAACCCTCAAACCGTTGCCGCCCAGGCTGGAGGATGCCTTCGTGAGTCTTCTTTTCGACAGGGTGAAGCGCCATCAGATTGCAACGTTTGGTGAGGCCGTGGTAGGCGATAGCACGGTGGTAATAGAGGTCCACGATCTCTATCGCTACTTTGGTGATTTTACGGCGGTAAAAAAGGTCAGTTTTTCGGTGCGAAAGGGAGAGATCTTCGGGCTCCTGGGGGCTAACGGCGCGGGCAAGTCCACGACATTTCGCATGTTGTGCGGCCTGCTGCCCTCCTCTTCGGGCACGCTGCGGGTCGCCGGGCTCGATCTTCGTACAGCCCCGGCCGCCGCGCGGGCCCGTATCGGCTATGTATCGCAGAAGTTTTCCCTCTACGCAGCGTTAAGCGTCAAGCAAAACATGGAATTTTTCGCCTCGGCCTACGGACTCCAAAACCAGCGCAAGAAAACCCGGCTCGCATGGGCGCTTGAAGAATTCGAACTGAGCGGCTACATGGGGGCAAATGCCGGCGACCTGCCTCTGGGCTACAAGCAGCGACTTGCCCTGGCGTGCGCTCTCATGCACGAACCCGATATTATTTTCCTCGATGAACCGACCTCCGGGGTCGATCCGCTGGCAAGGCGAGAATTCTGGACACGCTTAAACGCCCTGGCACACAGCGGAACGACCTGTCTTGTGACCACTCACTTCATGGAGGAGGCCGAATATTGCGATCGGCTGGTATTGATGTCTCTTGGAGAAGTGCTGGCGCAGGGCAGCCCCGGCGAAATCAAAGACGCGGTCCGTCGGCCGGGCGAGCCGCCGCCCAACATGGAAGATGCTTTCATAGCAATCATCGAAGAACATGAAAGCAGCAGCAGGAGGGCTTCATGATCTGGATGCGACTAATGGGCCTGATTCGAAAAGAGGTCTACGAAATCGTGCGCGACCCTTCAAGCATCGCCATCGCCTTCGTTTTGCCCCTGGCGCTGCTTCTCATATTCGGCTATGGGGTCTCCCTGGACGCACGCGACATCCCCATCGCCGTGGTCGTGGACCATCCGACCACGCTTACGGCCTCCTTTATCGCGCAATTGCAGCAGTCACAGTGGTTTATCCCGAAAAACTATCCCAGTGAAGCGTTGGCGGAGAAGGCCGTAACCGATGGGAACGCGGCTGCCGTCGTGTGGCTGCGAAGCGATTTCACTCGTCTTGCACTCAGTTCCTCACGCGCTCCCATCCATGTCATCGTAAACGGAGTCGATGCCAATCAGGCGCGCATCATTGAAAACTACCTAAGCGGCGCCTGGTCCGTCTGGCTGGAGCAGCAAGCCGGCGCCGCGGGGATCCGCTCGCCCGCTCCCGTAGTGGCGGAAGCGCGCGTGTGGTTTAATCCCGCCATGCGCAGCCGCGATTATCTGGTACCGGGCTTGATCGCCATCATCATGACCCTGATCGGCGCTCTGCTTACAGCCCTTGTCGTGGCCCGAGAATGGGAGCGGGGCACCATGGAAGGGATCATGGTAACACCAGCGGGCAAGATGGAGCTTCTTTTGGGCAAGCTGATACCCTATTTCGTGCTCGGTATGGGGGGAATGCTTTTTTCCACGCTCATGGCCGTTTTCCTGTTTCGTGTGCCGCTACGCGGCTCCATTCCGCTTTTGGTTGCCTGTTCCTCCTTATTTTTACTGACCGCTCTGGGGATGGGGCTGCTCATTTCCATCCTTGCCCGCAATCAATTCGTGGCAGGGATGGTGGCCATCGTTGCAACTTTTCTCCCGGCGTTCATCCTCTCCGGGTTTCTCTTCGATATCCATTCCATGCCGAAGGTGGTGCAACTGATTACCCACGTCATTGCGGCCCGCTATTTTGTCGGAATTTTGCAAACACTATTTCTGGCTGGAAATATCTGGACAATCATTGTTAGCAACTGCCTGGGTCTGGTTGTCCTGTGCGTGCTCTTTCTGGGTCTGGCAGTTCTTCGTTTTCGCAAGAGGTTGGATTGATGGAATTTTCCCTCAGACGTATCGCAGCCCTGGCTATCAAGGAGTTTCTATCTCTTCTGCGCAATCCCGCCAGCCGGGCGGTGCTCATCGGGCCGCCCATTATTCAACTCCTGGTGTTTGGCTATGGAGCGACCTACGATCTCAAGCACGTTCCCTTTGTGGTCTACAACCAGGATGCGGGGCGATTATCCCGGGATTTCATCGCAAGATTCGCGGGCTCTCCCAGCTTTGAGATGATCGGCAACGTCCAAGACCAAAGCGGTCTGCAGCAGGCCGTCGACAGTCAGACGGCATTGATGGCTGTTAGCATAGGGCCTCAATTCACCTCGGACCTGGAGCGGGGAAAGCCGGCTCACGTGCAGTTTATTGTCGATGGAAGGGATTCCAATACGGCAGCTCTCGCGCTGGGTTATGCGCAAACGATAGTTACGGCCTTTAACAGGGAGCATCTTCGGCCAAATTCGCGGGCGCCAACAGCTACGATAGTGCTTGAGCGGGCATGGTTTAATCCCAACCTGGAGTCTCGGTGGTTTATCGTCCCAGGTATTGCGGGGATCCTCACCCTTCTGGTGACCATGCTCTCAACCGGGCTTTCGGTGGCGCGCGAGCGCGAGATGGGCACCTTTGACCAGCTCCTTGTCACCCCGATGAATCCCGGGGAGATTCTTGTGGGAAAGGCATTACCCGGTTTTGTCGTTGGCGCTCTGGAGGCCACGCTCATCATTACGGTTGCCATAGTATGGTTCGGGGTTCCTTTTACCGGAAGCTTTCCGGCATTATACTTGGGCTTGTTCTGCTTTCTGTTGTCCGCGGTAGGCATCGGCCTCATGATCTCGGCTCTGGCGCTCACCCAGCAACAAGGGCTTCTGGGGACGTTTCTGTTCATGGTGCCCGCGATCGTTCTTTCAGGCTTTGCCACCCCGATCGCCAATATGCCAAAGGTGGTCCAGTACATTACCCTCATCGACCCGCTGCGCTACTTCCTGGTCATTTTACGCGCGAGTTTTCTCGAGGGGGTCGGAGCCTCCCTGCTGTGGCATCAATACTGGCCCCTGGCTACTATCGGCATTCTCAGCATGATCCTTGCCGGAAAGCTGTTTCGCGCTCGCCTTGGATAGGACGAAGCGGTTTTTCACCCTGCGGGAAGTTTTGTTTTCCCTTAAAAGTCGGGAGCGAAAAGGTTGCGGTAGGAGCCTCCAAGGCTGTGGGTCGGCGGCAGCTTTGAGGCCGGAGCAGGCTTGCTTTTCAGGTTTACTCCCTCCTCGGCCTCTTCCGGCGGGGGGGCGATCTCTTTGGTCCCGGAGGCGTCTTCGACAACCTCGCCTGGCGTTCCGACCTCGGCCCAGTCGTAGACGAAAACAGCGTTTTCATAGATCAGGCGGATGCATCCATGAGAGGCCGCATAGCCGGGAAGAATACCCGCATGCAGATAGTAGTTTCCAAAGAGCCTTAAGGCGTAGGGCATCCAGGCATTGGAATATTGCGTTGAATAATGGTCCTTTTCCTTGGATAATATTGTAAATTTTCTAGCAGGCGTTCCCTGGGCTCCTGAACAAGCGGGAAACTGATGGATCAATGCACCGTATTCATACAGTCCCAGACACTGTTTGCCCAGATCGACCAAAATGTATTTGGGCAGATTGGAAATGTTTTCGATTCGCTCAGGCAGTATCTGCGGCCGTATCGAGAAATTTAACGGCACAAAGATGGAGGTTTGGCTGGTGCTCAAATCATCCGTGGAGTCAACAACAGCCATAAACTCCAACCTGTTTATAAGAGCTATTCTCTGGCGGTAGAATTTAAAGTTATGATCAAAATAGGGAACGAAGCGGCAAAAATGGCTAATGGACTGCCCCTGTTGCAAAAAGATTTTCAGGCAGGGCACCCCGTCGACTTCAACTACCTTGCCGTCGGTTTTAAATTGTAACAGCTCGGAATAGAGCCTGTCGTCGATAGAGGCGGCATGAGCGATACAGGCGGACAAAAAACCAGACAGAACGGCACCCAGTACCCCAAAGAGAATTGCTCGTCTTAAAACTTTTTTCATCTTTTTACCGTTGGTCCACCAACCCAAAACCGCTAAACTCAACTTTTGACAAACTCTTTGAAAGAGTACGCCCGGTGTTGGGGAAAATCAAACCGTGGCCTTGGGATGCGCTACATGGCAACTCAACCCCGCCGACTTTTCGAATCTGAGGCCATAGCGTGCAAAAACCTCCAGAGCAGCTTCATGGACTCTTTGCTGATGCTCTGGGGGACAAAAAACATGGCCTCTCCACTTGTGGTCTTTAAAAGAATCGCTCCAATAATGGACAGGGAAAAAATCGCTTGCTTTGCGAAGAGTGCCCGCGGCCGTGCGCACAAAGGCGTTCTGTACCTCTTTAAAGGAAGGCTCGGCGGGCAAATCGACCCAAATATCACCGGGACCGATCTCTTTTTCAAGTCCGGAGGCGGTGAGAATCTCTTGAGCAAGAGCCCGTTTTGCCTTGTAATTGGCTACTCCAGGCTGACTTAGCTTTCGAAGTTTCCCATATTCTTCCCGGCACTTGGCCCCAACCGTATCCGTTGCGATGCTAAGGGCTCTTACGAAAAAACGACGATATCTGATATCGTGGAGCATTTGCCGGACAGGGTCTTCCTTTTTGCGTCTCGAAGCTTCGCAGAAAAATACCTCATCGGTCAGCCACAAATAGTGCGCAGCGCGATTTAGATCCAAACGACGCTCGCAGACATGGAAACACGCCAGTTCCGGTTCCTCTTTTGCCCTTTCGATAAGGGACTGGACCATTTTTTCAGCGGCCCTAATCTTAGGGTGGTGATAAACAATGGCAAACAAATTGATCTTGGCAAATAAAATCTGCTCAAGCGAAGCAACGCCGGCCTCATCGAGCGACAGTACTTCAGCGCCGTTATCGGCCTGGTCGACCTTGCAAAAGGCCCACAGCCTCTCAAGGTCCACTCCTATGGGGATCCCGCTGTAATGGGCATCCCGAAGGATATAATCGAGTTTATCCGCATCGAAAGGTCCGTTAATCACCTGGGCCTCGCAGTGGATTTTGTTTTCGCGGCGCTGCGGGGATTTGCCGATTATCCAGTCGGCGGCCCTTTCAATATCGATCTCGATACCGTATTCATCTTCTAGCTCTCCAAGGAAGTCTTTTACCGGCGCCGATCTTAGTATCAAAGAACTAAGGATTTCATGGGGGCGGGCTTTTAGAGGTTGGCCGGATTGTAAAAAAGCGAGCATATCGGGACATGCCCCGTAGAGCTCCTCTGTGATATGGCTAAAACAAGAATGTCCGCAATCGTGGAAAAGGGCCGCAAGTCTTAAGGTTCGCAGGGTTTTAAGTTCAAACCGGGGCCTGCCGGCGGGGTAGTGGCAATTTAGGGCCGCAATCAGCCGCCGGGTTTGTCGCATGCCCCCCAGGGTATGTTCGAATCTAATGTGATTACAGCCCGGGAAAACATAGGAGGCAAGAGAAATTTGATGAATTTGCCGCAGTCTTTGAAACAGGGGCAGATCGAGCAGGGCCACTTCCCAGGCCTCGAGTTTAATGGTACCCCAAAGGGGATCGTGTATAATTTTAGGGCCTTTGGGGAGCCTTTTTCCGTACCGGGGAAAGTCTACGAATTCGCGGGCAAATTCAAAAATACCTTTGTGGAAGTCTTTTAGGAGATCAGAAGATGGTGCTGCGGCCATTGATAATTCCAGACGGGGAAAGCACTGTCAAGCTCCGAGCTAATTGCGTCCTCGTCTGCTGCGAGCCGCTTGAGGCTGTCTTTGCCCTTTTTAAAAAGGGAAAAAGCGGCTTTTTACGAGCGGACGGGGTTTTTTGTCCCCGCCCGCTGGTAAGAACGCGAAAGCAACCCGGAAGAAGACGGGCCGCCTGTGGAAAGCCTAATCGGCCTGCCGCCTGATGAAGGTGGGGATGCTCAAATCCTCCTCTTCATGATTTCGCCCGCCTCGGGTAATCATCTGCAGGAGGGTCCTCTTTTTGTGAGCCGGCTGATGGATATCGACATCGGGTTCGAGTTCATCCATGGACTGAGCGATGTCCTTTAAGGGCAGCCTTTGGCGCACGCCCGGAGGAACCTGGAGCAGGTCGTAGTCGATTGCAGGGGCCACGTTCTCAGGCCTCATTCTTCGAACAGGCCTTATCGCGGGCTGCTCGGCGGCTTTTGACCTGGCAACTTTTCCAATCCCCGTTGCGATCACCGTAACGCGGATTTCATCTTCCATCTTCTCGTCAATGACCATGCCCAAAATGATATTGGCTTCGTCGTTAACCTCTTTTTGAATAATGGAGAGGGCTTCTTCAAATTCGTGCATGCCCAAATCTGGGCCCGCGGAGATGTTTATAAGGGCGGCTCGAGCGCCGTGGATGGAAACATCTTCGAGAAGCGGGCTTGAAATTGCCTGTTCTACGGCCTGGGAGGCCCTGTTTTCACCACGTCCGACACCGGTGCCCATGAGCGCCAGCCCCATTTCCCCCATCACGGTTTTAACGTCGTTAAAATCGACGTTAATATAGCCCTGCTTTATAATCAGATCGGAAATGCCCTTAACGGCGTAGAGCAGGACGTCGTCGGCCCTCTTTATCATTTCAAGAAAGGTGGAACGTTTGTCGGCAAGGCACAGGAGTCGATTGTTGGGGATGGTAATAAGAGTGTCGACTGTTTCCTGCAATGTTTTGAGGCCATCTTCGGCATGGCGCAGCCGTACCTTTCCTTCAACCATGAAGGGTTTGGTCACAACAGCGACCGTCAGTGCGCCGATTTCCTTGCAAATCTGAGCTGCGATAGGGGCGCCCCCGGTCCCCGTGCCCCCGCCCAACCCGGCTGTTATGAACACCATGTCGCTGCCCGTGACCGCTTCGCGGATTTTATCGATGTCCTCCTGAGTAGCTTTTGCGCCCATCTCAGGAAGTCCACCGGCACCCAGGCCCCGGGTAAGATTGGTTCCAAGTTGAATTTTCTTAGGCGCCAGATTTCTTTCAAGCACCTGCCAATCGGTATTGGCGGCAATAAAGTTGACCCCTTCGAGCCCAGCCGTGATCATGTTGTTAATCGCATTGCCCCCGCCCCCTCCTATTCCAAGGACGGTAATCTTCGCCCTGTTGCTTAAAACGGCATGTTCCGTCATCTGTTCCATATGAAGCATCCCCCTTTTGGTCGCTTTCCTTGCCATGGCACTCTCCGCCTGAAAAGCACTAAGATTCAAAGCAGCCCGTCCTGAAGCGGGCAAAGCCGCCTGTTACCAAAATTCTTTCCACCAGCGCTTTATGGTTTCCCAAACGGGCCCCACCTTGCTGCGGGAATCTCGCATCTGTATCCCGCCGCCGTGATCTTTTCCATAGAGCAAAAGTCCTGCCGCCGTCGAGTAAATAGGGTTTTTGACTACATCGCCCAAACCGCCGAATCTGGAGGGGACCCCGATTCTCACCGGCAGGTCGAACACCATTTCAGCCAGCTCGCGAATGCCGGGCAGCAGGGAAACGCCCCCTGTCAGAACCACCCCGGCGTGCAGAGATTCTATCAATCCCGACCTGACCAGTTCCCATTGAATAATATCGAGTATTTCCTTTACCCGCGCCTCGATGATCTGAGTGAGAATCGACTGCGCAAGCTGACGCGGCTTTTGGCCGCCCACCGACCCCACCTCTATTACTTCCTGCTGGTCTACAGTTTCAATAAGGGCGGAGCCATACTTTTTCTTGATCTTTTCGGCCTCCTCCATTGCGCACCGCAGGCCCACCGAAATGTCATTGGTAATGTGATTTCCCCCAAGACCCACCACGGTCGAATGGCGGATCCCGTTATTTTGAAACACCGCTATCTCACTGGTCCCCCCGCCGATATCTATGAGGGCTACCCCCAGTTGCTTTTCGTCCACATCCAGGACTGCGCCGCTTGAGGCCAGAGACTCGAGCACGACGTCCTGGACCTGGAGACGCGCCCTTTCGCAGCATTTGACGATGTTTTGAACCGCGCTCGTCATTGCCGTTATGATGTGAACCTTTGCCTCCAGCCGCACTCCGGCCATTCCGATGGGATGATAAATGCCGTCCTGATCGTCTACGATATATTGCTGGGGCAAAACGTGAAGTATCTGCCTGTCGAAGGGAAGGGCGATTGTTTTGGCCGCGTCAAGGACCCTTACCACATCCGAGGAGGTGACCTCGCGGTTTTTTATGGCAATGACCCCGTGGCTGTTGAGGCTTTGGACATGGGTGCCCGCAACCCCCGCAAAGACCGAGGAGATCTCGCACCCGGCCATGAGTTCGGCTTCTTCGACTGCTTTTTTTATCGAATTGACCGTCTGGTCGATATTTACGACAACTCCACCCCGCAGCCCCGCTGAAGGATAAGTCCCAACGCCCACTATATCGATTCCCTCACCGGTGACTTCTCCGACCACGGCGCAGACTTTGGTTGTGCCAAGATCCAAACCGACGATCAGTTCCTCTCTTTTCCCCATGGGGATACCTTTCAAAAGAAGCCCGAAGCATTGAGCACAGAGCTGCCGGCCGCCTGCTTATGCTTCTGTGATGCGATCAACCCGGCCGTTTAACCGTGCCCCGGTCCGGTGTGGGAGCAGGGAACTGTCCTTCTAAATAGGCCCTGTCGGGATAATCGAGATCTATTCTTGTCACAAGATCGGTCCACCCCCGATCGTTGAGGGTATTTAACACGTCTTTTAACTTTGCAAGCTTCGAATCGAAATCATCTTTGCCAAAGTGCACCGGAATGGCCCTCTTTCCCAGTATGATCGTAAAACCGTCCCTGGTCCACCGGCACTCGTCAATGGCCGAAATCGAAAGCCATTTGGAATCATCCACGGCCGAAAGAAGTTCACTTATGTGTTGCAGGCTGTCTGCGCCAATCCAATCGCCCGTTTTGACATCCGCGCCGCAAAGCCCGGTTATCAGAGGAAAGGGATTTTTTTGACCCGGATTGGCTGTGGCGAAAATGAGCCCTTTTGAGTCCATAAGCATATTCTGCCCCCCGCATTGCACAACGGCAACAGGTCTACGCTCGACTATGGAAACCGCAACGTGCCCCCTGTAGTCAACTCTGACGGAAGCACTCTCAACCCGAGGCAACTTCTCCAGACGGTCTGCGACCCTTCGGGTATTGATGCCAAGGGTGGACTCGCCTCTTGTAAGACCCATCGTGTCCAGTACCTGGGTGCGGTTAAGCGCCTTTATCCCGGCTATATCGATTTGCTCGAGCTTGAACCAGTGAGCGTATATGATTTCATAATAGAGCCGTGAAAGACCGGCGCCAAGGACCAGAACAAAACAAAACCAGGCGAAAAGCAGAAAAAAAACATTAAAATGGCGAAACTTGCCTTTAAAGCGATCCCTGAGGCTTTCCTGGTACTTATTTCTTTTCTGTTTCCTGGATTTTAGCATAGGGCCGGGCTTCTATACAGTTGTCCAAGTATACGAATTTCTCGCTCTAAACGCACGCCAAAAGTTCCGTAAACTTCATTTTCCGCCTTTTCCACCAGCTCGATGATTTCCCCGGCCGTTGCCCTGCCGCGGTTAACAATCCAGTTGGCATGCTTTTCCGAAATCTGGGCATCTCCTATCCGATAGCCTTTGAGTCCTGCTTTTTCAACGAGGGCCCCGGCAAATTGCCCCTCAGGGTTTTTGAAAACCGAACCGGCGGAAGGGTAGCGCAGGGGCTGAGTCCGCCTTCGTTTTTCCAGTATCGTTTCAACCCGCTCTTTGACCAGATCCGGCACACAGCTCCCCAGTTCAAATCCGGCGCCAAGGATTACGCAGTTTTGGGGAAGCGACATCGTGCGGTAGCCCGGGCTGAGAGCCTGGCGACAAAGTGTGCGCTTATTGCCCTTGGCGTCCAGCACATCGATATAGGCGAGATGATCGCAAATAGAGCCCCACGAGGTCGAGGCATTCATAAAGAGCGCCCCGCCCACGGTTGCAGGCACTCCGGCAAGGCATTCAAGTCCTTGGAGGCCTCTTGAAACACAATAGCTCATGAGGTCCCACAGAGTCGTTCCCGCACCGGCGAAAACCGCCTCAAGACCACGAGCGTTTGGGCCTGCGCAGACCAGGCCGTTGCAGGCCAGATGGAGCTGAATAACCACCATATCCCAGGGCTCGTCGGGGGCAAGGACGTTACTGCCCTCTCCGACTATGATGAACGGAAGCTCACATTGCCTAAGGGCGTTAAGAAGGGCGACAAGGGCCTCCCGGCTTCGCGGTCTGGCAAGAAAGCGCACCGGTCCTCCGACCCGGAAGGTAGTATGCCGGGCCAGAGGCTCATCTTTTCGCAATTCGACATCCGGAATCGCTTCAAGTGCGCTAAGCTTTGCGTGCATCACTTTTCCCATGCATTGTATCGACCATCGGTCCACAGGGCGTCCTTGTCGGATGCCCCGGTTCGAATCCATCACCCCGCTTGCCCGAGGCTTTCGAGAACAGATTCGCCAACCTGCAAAATATTTCCCGCTCCAAGAGTCATGACCACGTCTCCAGGCCTTACCATTTCTTTTAACTTTTGGCTCATCTCCGAAAGAGTCGGGCAAAAATGCAACTCGTGGTGCCCGTGAGCCGCTATTTGCTCGGCAAGCCCGCGGCCCGTTATGCCCGGTATGGGCTTTTCGCCGGCCGGATAGATTTCAGAGATCAGCAAAACGTCGCAGTCATAAAAGCACCTGGCGAACTGTTCGAGCAGGGCTTTTGTGCGGCTGTACCGGTGTGGCTGAAAGGCTATGATGCGGCGCCTGTCCGGATAGCAGCCCGCCAGGGCTTCCAGAACGGCCCTTATTTCAGTGGGGTGGTGGCCGTAGTCGTCGAGGACCAGAACGCCCCCGGCTTCCCCCTTTATCTGGAACCTGCGCTGAACGCCCGTCATATCGCGCAGGCCTGCCTGGACCGCAGGCCAGGGAATCTCGAGTTCATGGGCCACGGCGACCGAGGCAAGAGCGTTTAACACGTTGTGGCGACCGGGAATTTGAATTTCCATCTCCCCCAGCTCCTGCGAGTCATGAAAAACCCTGAAGGTGGTGCAAAGTCCGCAAGTTCGCAATTGCCGTGCCTGGAAATCGGCCTGAGAGGAAAATCCGTAGGTTGCGAATCTTTTTTCGACCCTGGGTAAAATCGCCTGGATGTTTTCGTCTTCCAGACACAAAATGGCCTGCCCGTAAAAGGGGACTTTATTCATGAACTGCAGGAAAGTATCTCGTATGTGGTCGATGTCCCGGTAGAAGTCGAGGTGCTCCAGGTCTATGTTGGTCACCACCGCTATGGTCGGGGGCAAGAGAAGAAACGTGCCGTCGCTCTCGTCGGCTTCGGCCACCATAAACTCCCCGCTTCCCAGTTTGGCGTTGGTACCCCAGGCGTTTAGCTTTCCTCCGATGACAACCGTGGGGTCGAGGCCGCCGCGAGCCAACACAGTTGAGACCATCGAGGTTGTCGTAGTCTTGCCGTGGGCTCCGGCGACAAGCACCGCATACTTAAGGCGCATGAGTTCGGCCAGCATCTCGGCGCGGCGTATGACCGGAACCTTAGGAAGCCTTCGGGCCGCCTGGAGTTCAGGATTTTCTTCGGATATGGCCGATGAGGCCACCACGACATCGGCGCCCGCGAGATTGGCCGGATCATGGCCGGAGTAGACGAACGCGCCCAGGGTTGCAAGCCTTTTTGTCAATTCGGATGCCTTCTGGTCCGAACCGCTCACCTTGTATCCGAGGTTAACGAGCAGCTCAGCTATGCCGCTCATCCCAATCCCGCCGATACCAATGAAATGTATGTGCTGATAACGTTTAAACATGATTAATTCGTTCCAAATTTCATTTTTAAAAACCTCTAATCGAAACTGTCCGCTCGCTTCTCACAGCTGCCCGCAATGCTTAGCAGCATCCCGGCGGCAATGCAACTTGCAACAAAGGCGCTGCCTCCATAGGAAATGAAGGGTAGGGCCGTTCCCTTCGTGGGGATCAGGCCAAGCACAACCCCCATGTTGAGCAGAGCTTCGAGGGAGATGAGCATGGTAAGGCCCATGGCAAGGGTGCTTCCGAAATAATCCGGGGCATCTCTTGAAATTCCAAGGCCGGTCATAAACAGAAAAAAGAAAAGCAAACAGGTCAGCAAGATTCCGATAAAACCCAACTCTTCCCCGATCACGGCCAGGATGAAATCCGTGTAAGACTCGGGCAGGTAGAGAAGTTTTTCCTGTCCGGCGCCAAGCCCCCTGCCTAAAAATCCTCCCGAACCAACCGCTATCCATCCCTGGATGAGCTGGTAGCCCGAATAGAGCGGATCGATCCAGGGGTTTAGAAAAGCCTCCCAGCGTTTGAGGCGGTATGGGACGCAGAAAATCATCCTATAGAATGCGAAGGCGCCAAAAGGGGCCATAAGGAAAAAACAGCGAAACGGCACCCCGGTAACGGCCATCATGATAACCATAAGAAGAACGAACATGAAGACGCTGCCGAAGTCAGGCTCCTTAAGCAAAAGGACGGAAAAAACGCCGCAAAGAATCAGATAGGGCCAGAAGCTTATGCGGGGCTGCTTTATGCGGTCCTGCTTTCTCACCAGGGCCGAGCTAAGGAACAGAACCCACACGACCTTGGCATACTCGGCGGGTTGTATATGGAGTGGACCGACTCGCAACCAGCGCCGTGCATTGTTGAATTTTGCGCCGATTCCGGGGACCAGGACCAATATGAGCATGAAAAGTATGCCCAGCATAAGCGGGCCCGAATATTTTTTAAAAGAACGGTAGGGGATGCGGCTCACAATGATCATGAGGGTTAGTCCAAGCCCTATGCACAGAAGCTGCCGCTTGAGGTAATAGCTGGGATCGGAGAACTTCTTTAGCGCAGGGATCGAGCTTGCGCTGTAGACCATGATTAAACCAAAGGCTATGAGCAGGGAAACTTCAACCCACAGCTGGACCCGCAAAGGAAGAGGCTTCCAGTGATGGCGCAGTCTTTCCCTGGAGTTTTCCGCTCCAGCTGGAGGAGCATCGGAGGCTGTTCTAAACAATGGGTTCCCTCGCTTTGGTTCTGCTCAAAAATCCCTCAACTCGGAGACCAGCTTCTTGAAATGCTCGCCCCTTTGAGCGTAGCTCTCATACTGATCGAAGGAGGCGCAGGCCGGAGACAGCAAAACCACGTCACCGGGCGCGGCGCGGCGGACCGCCTCAGCAAAAGCGGCCGGGAGATCTTTATAGAGCCCGGCCTCAACCGTTTGGCGCAGGCAATCATAAATTTTTGCTCCAGCCTCGCCGAAGGCAAAAACCCCTTTGCCCCGGGCGGCAAGAGGGGCTAGAAGAGGCTGGTAGGCACCGAGCTTATCACGACCTCCCAAGAGCAGGAGCACCGGCCGCTCGAAGCCTTCCAAAGCTTTTACCACGGCGCCGACGTTGGTTGCCTTCGAATCGTCGTAGAAGTCTATTCCCTTCCAATTACCGACCCATTGAACCCGGTGGGCAAAGCCTTCAAAGGAGTCAACCCCGGCCTGGATGTCTCGGGGGCCAATTCCCATGCACATCGCGGCAAGACATGCGGCCATGATGTTTTCGCGGTTGTGAGCCCCGTGGAGCCTGGTCTTTTCAAGGCTGATTTCCATATTGCCCTTCCCGGGGACATCAAGTTTCAAAAGAGTGCCGCAAAGCCTTACGTTGGCAGTGTCGCCAGCGCTGTTAAAGGAGAGCCGTTTTGCGTGAATGTGCTCCCCGCGTCTTTGGCAAACAGGATCCCCGCCGTTTATAATCGCGAAATCGTCTTCCCTTTGCCTGCTAAAAATGGAAAACTTGGAATCGGCGTAGGCTTCAAAACTTGCGTACCGGTCCAGATGATCTTCGGTTACATTGAGCAACACGCCGACATCCGGGCTGAAGGTGGAAGCGGTATCGAGCTGAAAGCTGCTCACTTCGAGCACCAGGGCGTCGGCGGCTTGCGAGCCAAGAAGCCACTGGCTAAGAGGCGTTCCAATGTTGCCGCCTACAAAAGCCCGCCTTCCCGCCTGTTTAAAAATTTCACCGATCAATCCGGTAGTCGTTGTTTTTCCATTTGTACCGGTTACCGCGACCGTAGGCAGGCTAACCTGACGCCATGCCCACTCGAGCTCGCCTAGTATCTCTATCCCGCCACTTCCGGCCCGCGCAAGCGCTTCGATGTCCAGGGGAATGCCCGGACTGACGATTATGCTGTCGGCAGAAAGGAAATCTTCCAGCCTGTGGCCGCCAA
Organism: Syntrophobacteraceae bacterium; assembly: GCA_049976905.1. Classification (GTDB taxonomy): domain Bacteria; phylum Desulfobacterota; class Syntrophobacteria; order Syntrophobacterales; family Syntrophobacteraceae; genus SbD1. The sequence goes on from JBMFHI010000021.1 coordinate 24,014, forward strand.
GGTGTAGGATCGCCCCTGAATTTGCAAGGCTATCGAGCGCGCCGCCAAATTGGGCACGATCTCGCAGATCTGTTGCCACAACTTCAGCCCCGCGGCTTAGAAGCAGTTCGCAGACCGCACGACCCGAAACCCCAAGGCCGACGACCACTATTTTCTTGTGCCCCTTTTGGCTCAAACATCACCTCGGTGCATGGAGCTCAGCCAACAGTGACCATTAACGCCATGTCCTGCTGATTGTATCTCGGTATCCCGTAGAATCCCGGGGTCCTGAGTGCTCAATTCTTTAGCCCCCTGTGATCCGCTATTTTTTCGGCGACCTTTTCCATGGCCATCAGGCGCGAGCCTTTGACCAGAATCCATGCTCCCGCCGGAACAAGCCGGTTCAGGTAATCGGCCGCCTGCACATGATCGGCGGCATGAAAGCAAAGCGCTTTATCCAGTCCCGCAACCTGCGCGCCCTTTAGGAACTCCAGCCCCATGTCTCCCATGGCTGCCAAACAGACAGGTTTTGCCGCGCCGAAAGCCTTCCCGACCTCGAAATGAAGACGAGCGCTTTGCGGACCCAGCTCTCGCATCTCTCCCAGGGCGGCTGCGAAGGGACTGCTCAAACGAGCGCAAAGAACAGCTTCAAGAGCGGCAAGCATTGAGCCTGGATTGGCATTATAGGTATCGTCGACCAGCACCGAACCGTCGGCAAGTTTTATACAGCGCATCCGCTGGCCTACCGGAGCACAGCTCGCAAGACCCGCCCCTACATCCTCGGCGCCGGCGCCCGCGCAAAGGGCCGCCGCCGTCGCGGCCAAAGCGTTACGAGCGTAGTGCGCTCCCATTATCGGAAGACTGACAGCTATTTCCACACCTCCTGCTTGTATCCGGAACGTGGTTTTGCCCTCGCAGATCTCGATTTTCGAACAAATCGAGACATCCGCGGCTGCATTTGCGCTCGAAAAGGTAATTTTTCGCCCCTTTATTTTGTCGGCAAACCGGCAAATTATCGGATCGTCAAGATTTACCACAGCGGTCCCGTCGGGTCCAAGCGACTCCCAGAGCTTTCCCTTTTCCTCCATGATGCGCTCAAGCGATTCCAAACCTTCGAGGTGGGCCGAATGAATGTTGGTTATGATCGCGACCGTTGGAGAGCCTATTTGAGCCAGTCGCTCCATTTCTCCTGGAAGGTTTATCCCCATCTCCACCACCGCCGCTCCATGTTGAGCGTTCAAGCCGAGCAGGGTCAGAGGAAGGCCTATGAGGTTATTGAAATTACCTGCGTTTTTTAACACTTTTCGGGATCGGCTCAAAATCGCCGCCGTCATCTCCTTTGTGCTCGTCTTGCCATTACTGCCCGATACCGCGATAACCGGGATATCGTGTCGCAACCGGCGGCGGCGCGCCATTTCGCCAAGAGCAAAAAGAGTGTCGGCTACCCGTACAACAGCGGCTGAAGAGCCGGCCGGAAGGTTTACCTCTTCGGAGACAATGACCGCTCCCGCCCCTTTTTTTACAGCGTCCGAGACGAAGGCGTGGCCGTCGTGGTTTTCACCGCGAAGAGCGATGAAACAGTCTCCCGGCTTGATGTGGCGTGTATCTGTACAAACCGCCCCAACGAAGGCCCCGGGAGCTGCGCAAAGCACCCTGCCGCCGGCATCCCCGGCCAGGGTTTCAACGGTCCAGACCGCCTGAGCTTCTTTGCCTGTTGCGCTGTCAGCCACCAAAATAGTCCCTCACTATCAGCCTGTCGTCAAAGGACTGTCTCGACGATCCGATTATCTGATAAGTCTCGTGGCCCTTGCCCCCGATAAAAATCATGTCTTTGGGCCGCGCGATGGTCAGCGCAAGCTCGATCGCCTTGCGTCTGTCGGCCTCTCGAAAGTAGCCCTTTTGAGCGGAAACCATCTCGGCGGGCGAAAGAAGCGGCAGAGACGAAGCTTTAACCCCTTCTTCGATTTCATCCAGAATATCTTCGGGAGGCTCGGAGCGCGGGTTATCGCTTGTAATTATGAGGATATCAGCCGCCTTTGCCGCAACTTTTCCCATAATCGGCCGCTTTTTCCTGTCGCGGTCTCCACCGCAGCCAAAAACGGCTATAAGCCTTTTTTGCGTCATATCCCTAAGGCAGGTTATCGCCTTTTCCATCGCATCGGGAGTGTGGGCATAATCTACAACCACCTGGAAACCGCACGGCTCCGGCACACAAACGGGTTGGAGGCGCCCGTCCACATGGGAGAGCTTTCGTATGCCCTCCTCGATAGCCTCGGGGGCAACTCCAAGGCAGAGCGCACCGCTGATGGCCGCCAAAATGTTATAGAGGTTGAGTTTTCCCAAAAACCTGGAATCAACGTTGATCGGTCCCTCAGGTGTTTGGACCCTGGCACGGATGCCTTGGGCGCTTAAATGAACATTTTCGACGTATACGGTCTCGGCCTTTGTTCCCATGGCAGCGCCGGCGTTGGACCCGGCCGAATACCCCATGACCCTGTCGGCGCGGCAGGCGCCGTTTCCAATCATCCTGGCGCCGTATGGATCATCGAGGTTTATGGCAGCCGAAGAATTCTGGGGGCTTAGGCAGGAAGAAAAAAGGAGCTTTTTGGCGGCGAAATAGTCTTCCATATTCGCATGAAAATCCAGATGATCCTGGGACAGATTGGTGAAAACCGCGGTTTTAAATTCGCATCCGGCGACTCTGCCAAGAGCCAGGGCATGCGAGGAGACCTCCATTACCACATGAGAGACCCCGTCTTGGACCATCTGGTAAAATAGCGACTGCAGTTCGAGCGACTGGGGCGTAGTCATGGCGGCGGGAATTTCCTTGTCGGCCCACCGGTAGGAAATAGTGCCCAGAACGCCGGGAGTGGCGCCGGCGCAGCGCAGGATGTTTTCGAGCAGAAGCGAGGTGGTGGTCTTGCCGTTGGTTCCGGTTATCCCAACAAGTTGGAGCTTCGAGGCGGGGTGGTCGTAAAAATTGGCGGCGATTGTCGCCATGGCAGCCAGAGAGTCGGCAACACGCACAAAGCCTGTCTTAAGATCTGCCATATCCTTTTGTGCCACGACGGCAACCGCGCCGCGCGCTACAGCGTCCGAGACAAAAGCATGTCCATCGACATGGGTCCCTGGGAGGCAGATAAAAAGACTTCCCTTCTTAACGAGCCTGGAGTCGTGGCAGAGACCTGACACTTCGACGTCGAGCCCTCTTGCCGCGCCGATAACTTCCAAGCCTTTTATGAGATTTTCGAGCTTTTTGATCATGCTCAACTTTTCGTCCAACTCTTTATTTTAATAGAGCGCGGCTGCAGGTTTAGAGAATTTTACGGAATACTTGCCCTCATACTTGACGCTGGTGCGAGCCGGTGGAAGTTTGCCGCCGGAGCGCCGAACAGCCTCTTTTTTTCCACAAACCGATTTAGCCAGGGTTTTCCTTTTCGCTTCCAAGCTTTTAACAGCAGCGTTTTTTTTAAGCGCGGCTCTTTTGGAATGATTTGATAACGCCTTTGCCTCGCGTACGGTCGGCGCGGGTTTAAATTCGGGCAGGGAAGGCATTACGCCCAGGTAGGGCAGCACTGTTGCGGCGATGTTTCGAAATACCGGCCCCGCTACCACTCCGCCGTATATGGAACCGTGAGGATCGTGAACAACTACGGTAATCACCAGCTTGGGATTTTGGGCCGGGACAAACCCGGTAAAAACCGCCGTGTAATTAGTTGTTGAGTATCGTTTGGTCTGCTTGTCCATCACCTGCGCAGTCCCGGTTTTTCCCGCGACCATAAACCCTTCGGGCACCGCCTCGACTCCCGTGCCCCCTGGCTGAGTTACGGTTTCCATCATATCACGAACCACGCCGGCTGTCGTCTTGCGAATTATTCTGAGCGCATCCAGGCATCGATATCGCCTGGACTTTTTCCCCCGCGGGTCTAGGATGGAGTCAACGATTACGGGAGAACCAAATACGCCGCCGCTTGCCACTACGTCAACACCGTTTTCAAGCTGCATCGCCGTTACCCCGATGCTCTGGCCGAAGCCGGTTACAGCCAGATCAATGGGTCTCCACAACTTAAGGGGCCTTAGCAACCCTTTGCATTCTCCCGGCAGGTCGATCCCGGTAAGCGAGCCGAACCCAAAGGCGTGAATGTAGCTGTCATATTTAGTGGCGCCCAAAGTCAGCGCAATCTTGGCCGCACCGATATTGCTCGAAAATTTCAATACTTCCTGCAATGTAAGCCAGCCGTGGGGATGAACGTCCTTTATGAAATGGCCCACGAGCTTACAGCGGCCGTTTTCACAGTATATACTGTTAAATTCGTGAAACACTCCCTGATCAATAGCCGCGCTCATCAAAAATATCTTGAAGGTCGAACCGGGCTCGAATGAGTCGGAGATGCAATGATTTCTGGCTATGTCCTGACCAGGTGCTTTCTTTTCGGGAATGATATTGGGGTCGAAAAAGGGATAATTGGCCATGGCCAGTACCTCACGGGTTTGGACGTCCATGACGATTGCCTCGGCCTGCACGGCTTGATATTTTTGCGCTGCTTTTGCCAGCTCGCTCTCCGTTACAAATTGGACGAAGGTATCCAGGGAGAGCTTTATGCCGCAGCTCTCCTCGGGTTCGGGCGGCGCCGAATCGCTTAGCCACAACATCCTGCGTCCGCCGTCCCTTAGAGCACATACCGGAACCGACTTGCTGCGCAGTACCTTGTCGAATGATTTTTCAACACCCTCTATGCCGATTCCATCGATATTTACGACCCCTACAACCTGGCCGCCCACCTGACGGTAGGGATAGAACCGCTTGTATTCGTTGGTGAGACTGAGCCCCGGCTCCTTTAGCTTGCGGATGGCCGCTGCCTGCTGATCGGTCAGTTGGCGCTTTATCCATTCGAAATGCGTGGTGGCCGTGAGCCGTTTTCGGATCGCTTCAGCCGGTTCGCCCAGGATTGGACTAAGAAGTGCCGCCGTTTTCGCCGCCTCTCTTACATGGGAACCAAAAGCATAGAGGGAGCATTGGGGGACCGAATAGGCCAAAACCCTGCCCTTCCTGTCATAGATTGTGCCCCTGTAGGCGGGAACGGTAAATTTGGTGTCGAGGCAGGCATCCGCCCTTCGCATCCAAAGGGAATGCTGGATCACCTGTATGGTGAAGGCTTTTACTACAATGGCGCAAAGACAGCCAATCACTGTGACCTGGAAAAGCGTGCGGCATGTACAATATCGGGAGTTAAGTGATTTCCGCTCCTCGCGCCTTTCCATCTTTTTTCTCCCGGACTGTTCGCGCCCTGGTTATGGTTAAAATCCCTAACGCATCTCCACCTTCTGGCCGGGGCCGGGAGGGGCCAGGCCGAAACGGTCCTGACCGATCTGAGCCAACCACTGAGGATCCTGGAACTGTGTCCACTCAAGGGTGAGCTTCCTGTGGACAGTGCTCAGAAGTTCGCACTCCTCGCACATTTTCGAAAGATGGTAGCCGTTTTCTACATGCTGAACGTACAACCAGACATAAAAAACCGCGCAAGTGACAAAGATAGCGCCAAGCAAGATTGCCGAGATCAGCCAGGCGCCGATCCGCACGTGGGCAGGCGGGCTCTGCGTAAATCCCGGATCGCTGTCAAACATTACGCCTAAAGCTAAAGCGCTTGATTTTGCACTTCTCATATCTGAACTCCCCTCCTGCCCCCTTTAGAAAAATGAGGGAAACACGGTACGACCCCTTACCGGATCACTGCCTGCTAACAAACATCCCATTGTGATTTTTTAAGACCAGGAACCGTGCAGTAGAAGTCCGGCTCGAAGTTTTGCCCCGTAGCTCTGCCCAACAAACCGACTCTCGACATCCGAGTCTCTCCCTGAAGTCCGCAATGATTGCTCAGGCCGCGCGCCGGAAAAAAATTCGCTGAAGGGCAGCCGATTCTCGATAACCTTCTTGTCGAGGTACCTGTCTTCATAATGTAGCCCTTTCATTTTGAGTTTTATGCAAACCTTCTAGGCGAAAGCCAATTTCTGAGCCGCTCGTAGTCTTGCGCTGCGGGAGCGAGGATTTTGTTCGATCTCAATGTCCGAGGGACGCAAAGCCTTTTTGGTAAGCAGCCGCACCAGAGGCCGGCCCTCACACTCGCAAGCAATCCGCTCCCGTGGACAACGGCACGTCCGTGCCCAGTTTCTAAAGGTCTCCTTTACGATCCGGTCTTCCAGCGAGTGAAAGCAAACCGCGCACAACCTTCCTCCGGGTCTAAGGACTTCCAAAGCTTGCGGCAGGAAACGCTCCAGGGATTCGAGTTCCCTGTTGACCGCTATTCGCAGGGCTTGAAAAGTACGGGTGGCCGGGTGAATGCGTAAAGCGTCACGCGTTCGCGGGACTGCTTTTCGTATCAATTCAGCCAATTCCAAGGTGTTGTCGATGCGCCCCTTTAGTCTTGCCGCTACGATGGAGCGAGCGATTCTTCTCGACTGCCTCTCCTCCCCGTAACGATAAATCAAATCGGCCAGATCTTTTTCCGGAAGTCCGTTTACCAGGTCCGCAGCCCTTTGCGCCAAGTCCCGGTTCATACGCATATCGAGCGGCCCGTCTTTTATAAAGCTAAAGCCCCTTTGCGCCTCTTCGATCTGAAAGCTCGACACTCCCAAATCGACAACGATTCCGTCGACCTGCCCAATCCCCCTTTTTAAAAGAATCTCGCGCACATCCGCAAAGTCGGCTCTTTCCAAAACGAGTTTTTCACCATAGCCGCCAAGCTCTTGCCTTACCCGCTCTATGGCTTCCTCGTCCCAGTCCATTCCCACGACCAACTCTGCGCCTCGTTCGAGAATGGACCTGGAATAGCCTCCCCCCCCCACCGTGCCGTCGACGTAAACGCCGCCCGGTTTGCAGTCAAGTAATTGAACAACCTCGTCAAGCATTACGGGAACGTGTCGGATTGGACCTCTACCCTCACTCATCTTATAGCCCGATCGCCGCAATACTCTCCATTATCCTTGCCTCGTTTTCGCTGTCTTTTGCGTCCTGTCTCTCATATGCGGCCTTGTCCCAGATCTCGAAGCAGGTAAGCATTCCCACCATGACCACTTCCTGGTTGAGCTCAGCGTCTTCACGAAGCATGGGCGGTATGAGTATTCGTCCCTGAGAATCGAACTCGCACTGTTCTACGCCCGAGATGAAGCGTCTTACAAAAGACCGGTGGTCCGGATGAATCTCCGATAGATTCATCGCCTTGGTCTCTATCTCATCCCACTTCTCCGGCGGATACGCAACGAGACACTCCCCCATGCGGGTAACGAAGAGGGCGTCGGTGTAATGTTTTTGCAAGACTTCCCTGAACTTTGTGGAGATGCGCAGACGTCCCTTGGCGTCAATCCTGGCGGCTGAACGACCTCTGAACTTGGGTGATTGGAGGATAGCCGTTTCCACTTTTTGCCCCTTTTTGCCACAATTCTCCACATGGACAGCATGTATGCTGACATTTGGTCTTTGTCAAGATCTTTTTGGGGCCGGTGCAAAAATATCGGCCGAACGCTCGGGACCCTGTTGAACGATCGTTATCCGCAGCCTGGTTTCTAACAGCGGTGGAGAAGACGGGAAAGCAAATGCGGGGTTTTTGGGGGAGAAGAGCCTATTTTTCTGCCGGGTTCTTTATAGCTGTCCTGCAAGTCTTTGAGTCAGCCGGGTGTAGCGTTTGCGGGTCTTGTTGTTGTTTACCGCCATTGCCAGAGCCTTTGGGGTTCCCACCATGACGACAAGCTTTTGTCCCCTGGTGATAGCCGTGTAAATCAAATTCCTCTGCAAAAGCAGATAGTGCTGGGTGTGTACGGGGATGACCACGACAGGGTACTGCGAGCCCTGAGCCTTATGGACCGAGACCGCATAGGCAAGAACGACCTCATCGAGGTCGGCGAAATCATAGTCGACCTTGCGTCCGTCAAAGGAGATTGTCAGCTCCCGGGCTTCCTCATCTAGGCCGGCAATCCTGCCTATGTCTCCGTTAAAGACCTCTTTGTCGTAGTTGTTCCTGATCTGCATGACTTTATCGCCGACTCGAAAGTTGCGTCCCCAGAGGCTAACCGACTTTGCCGAGGGATTTAGGATATCCTGCAGGCGGGTATTCAGGTTTCCTGCCCCCACCGTGCCTCTGTGCATAGGGGTAAGGACCTGGATGTCGTCCAGGGGATCGAATCCGAACCGGCCCGGAATGCGATTTTTGACCAGTTCCAAAATCATCGCGAGCACTTCTTCGGGCTCTTCCTTGTGGATGAAGAAAAAGTCGTCGAGTTCCCCTTTGGAGGGTTTAAAAGAGGGATAGACCCCGCTATTGATTTTATGAGCATTAACGATAATCGAGCTTTGCCTTGCCTGGCGAAAGATCTCGTTTAACTCCACGACCGGGACCATCCCGGAGGCAATGACGTCGTTTAGGATATTTCCAGCCCCTACCGAAGGAAGCTGGTTTACGTCCCCAACCATAATGAAGGCGGCATGTGGCGGGATTGCCTTGAGTAGATGATGCATGAGAATGCAGTCCACCATGGAAAACTCATCGACTATAAGGAGGTCGCAGTCGATGGGATGGTCTTCATTCTTCTGGAAGCCCGCCTTCTTCGGGCTAAAATCGAGGAGCCTGTGGATGGTCTTGGCCTCATAACCCGTGGCCTCGCTCATGCGCTTTGCCGCTCTTCCGGTAGGGGCTGCAAGAAGAATCCCCACCCCAAGGGCCTTGAAAATTTTGAGAATACAATTAATGATGGTTGTCTTTCCGGTGCCGGGCCTGCCTGTCAGTACCATGACCTTGGAGCCGCAGGCCGTTTTGACCGCCTCCGCCTGGTTGCGGGCCAAGGTGATGGAAAGCTTTTGCTGAGCCCATTGCAGAGCTTTGTCGGCATCGATATGCCGTATAGATCGGAAACCATTGAGCAAAATTTTTAGCCGCCGGGAGATCCCGGTTTCGCTAATGTGGAATTTTGCCAGATAGACTGCTTTATTGTTTTCCTGGTAGTTTTCATAGTCGGCGTTAAGGTCTTCAATCACAATCAACTGGTTTAGAGCAATAGTTGTCAAAGCGCTCGCGATGGTCTCGGAGGCTATACCCAGAATCTCCCTGCATTTTTCTATCAGCCCTCCATAGGGGTAATAGACATGACCTTCCTCGGAAAGCTCGTTTAACACATAAAGGATGCCGGCCTGAGCTCTTAGTTCGCTATTCTTGTCAAATCCAAGTTTTTCAGCAATCTTGTCGGCCGTCACAAAGCCGATGCCGAAGATGTCGGTTGCCAGTCTGTAGGGATTTTCCTTTACGACTTCAATGGCCCGGCTGCCGTATTGCCTGAAAATCTTTGTGGCAAACCCGGAGCTTACCCCGTGGCTTTGAAGAAATATCATGACGTCGCGGATGTCTTTTTGTTCGCTCCAGGCCTTCCTTATCATCTCTATGCGCTTGTCGCCGATTCCCTCAACCAAAGACAGTTTTTCCACCTCGCAATCAATGACTTCAAGGGTGTCTTTTCCGAATTTTTTCACAATCCGTTTGGCCATAACGGGTCCGATCCCCTTTATGAGACCCGAGCCCAGATATCTTTGAATGCCTGTTACCGTGGCAGGGACCAGCGATTTATAGAAAACAATTTTGAACTGCTCGCCGAATTTCGGGTGGTTTGTCCATTCCCCGTGCATCTTCATTACTTCTCCGGGCAGGGGGGCAAGGAGGTTGCCGACCACGCACACAAGGTCCTGGCGGCCCGCGACTTTCACCTTCGCTATGGTGAAGCCGTTTTCCTCGTTTGTGTAGGTGATCCTTTCGATCTGTCCCTGAAGTTCGGCTAGCATGGACATCCTCTAAAAAAATCCGGGTGCTTTGAATATATCACAGAATCGCAGGGATAGGGATTGTGACAGGATCGGTGGCAGCAATAATGGAACGGTTTGAGCCCAAAAATCGACTTTTGCAAAATAATCTCAGGAAGGCAATCATCTTTGCCGCTAAACACTATTAAGACTCTGCGCCGGTCTTTCACCGGAGTTTTTGCCTCACCTGCGCGCGCATCGGGCTGCTGTCCCCGGATACATATAGAGCAGGCTTCCGTCCTTAATTTTGTCGATCACGTCCTCGGCCGACTGCATCGGGATGGCCGGACACCCTTCGCTAAGGCCCAGTCGGGCGATCCCGTGAAGGCGCAAATTGAGCTCAATTGCCTTGGTACCTACATAATAGGCGCCGTGCATCACGATTTTTCTGTAAAAGGAATTGTCGTTTATGCCTTTTTGAAGACCGTAGAGCACCATGCTGGGACCGTGCGGGCCGTAGTATTCGGCTCCGGTCATGAAAAACCCCTCGGGGGTTTCAAAGGAATCGGGCCTGTTGGAAAACCGCGTGGCATAGAGTTTTCCCGAGTTTTTTCCGTGCGAGACCAAAAGCCTCGTCACCTCTCCCGTAGCCAGGTCGATAAGAAAGAGTCTTTTGCTCGTGGATGGCTGGGTGTAGTCTATAATGGTGATGAAGCGCCTGTTGGTAAATTCGCCCCAGTGTACTTTCAGGTAGCGCACGGCGCGGGTGAGGGCGCAATAGGGCAGGTAGCATCTCTTGGAGCGCAGGGGCAAAGACCAATCAAGCGATGCCGGAAGCGGCGGGATGGGCTTGTAAACAGGCGCGGCCGCCATGCAAAATGGATTATTTGTCGATAAAAGGTAAAAAGCCGCCGCTGCGAAAAGCAGTCGGCCTACCCACCTTTGCATATTTCGTAACTCCCGCGGAAGGAAAGGGCGAGACGCCATGGGGGCGGCAAATCTAACTCAGCAATGGAATAAAGCCGGAATCGCAGGCAATCTATATTAAGCAAGCGTAAATGTCAAAGTTTGATAATGGCAGGTTTTAGAGGAGCAGGGGGGCGAAGTGGTTAAAAAAATCAAAATCCAAGGATATTGCGACAACCGTTTTCGTGAAGTCGAGGATCGGTTTGCAAAAAATTTCGAGCTCGGCCTGGAATTGGGCGCTTCCTTTGCGGCGACCATCGACGGAGAATATGTCGTCGATCTTTGGGGCGGGTATGCCGACGAGGCGGCAACGCTGCCCTGGGAGAAAGACACTATAACCAATGTCTACTCCACGACAAAGGTAATGACCGCGCTTTGCGTGCTCATTTTGATCGATAGAGGGTTGCTCGACCCGGATGCGCCCGTTTCCACCTACTGGCCGGAGTTTTCCCAGGGGGGCAAGCAGCGCATACCCTTAAGATGGATAATGAGCCACAGTTCGGGGCTTTCGGGCTTTGAGCAGCCGCTTGCGCTGGAGGACTTGTATGACTGGGAGCGAATCGTGGAGCTCCTCGAGCGTCAAGAGCCCTGGTGGGAACCTGGAACGCTAAGCGGCTATCATTCCATCACTTTCGGCTACCTTCTTGGCGAGGTGGTGAGGCGAGTAACGGGCAAGAGCCTGGGAGCCTTTTTCCGCGATGAGGCGGCAATTCCTCTTGGCGCGGATTTCCATATCGGTTTGCCGGCCGAACACGAGGGGCGTGTAGCGGAAATGACCAAACTCAGTGCAATCTTGACCGGGGCAATCAATCCTCAAGCGATTGCGGGCAGGACCTTTTTAAATCCTTCCCTTACACCCGGATATTCCGACCGGGCGTGGAGAGCAGCCGAAATTCCGGCCAGCAACGGACACGGAAACGCGCGGTCGGTAGCAAGGATCGGCTCTCTCCTGGCTTGCGGGGGCAGCCTGGGAGGCCGTTTTTTTCTCTCCAAACCTACGATCCTGCGTGCCATCGAGGAGCAAATAAGCGGAGTGGACCTCGTGCTTGGCCTTCCAGTTCGCTGGGGGCTGGGATTCGGGCTGGCCAACGACACACTTCCCTTCCTAAGCCCTCGATCTTTCTATTGGGGCGGTCTTGGCGGTTCCTGGGTCGAAATGGATTTGGACACCCGTGCCTGTTTTTCCTACGTAATGAACAGGCTCCAGTTAAATCTGGCGGGAGATACCCGCATGTACTGGCTGCGAGACGCTTTCTTTAAGGCTACAAAGCGTTTGTAGCCAGAAGCCTTAAAAGTTCTAGGACCCTTGCCCGGGCTCTTCAAAAAACTCTCTTGCGACCCGGCAGGTGGCAAGGTCTTCCCGGCATTGCAGAAAAGTCGGCAGAGTCCAGCTGCGACCGTCCCTTGCAATAAAAATATCGGCCGCTTCGGGCCCCCAGCTTCCGGCATGGTAATTTGGAAAATCGGTAGTCCTTACCGACTTCCACATATCGAGAATGGGGGCGATCACCTCCCATGCGGTCTCCGTTTGATCCGCTCTCATAAAAAGCGTCGAATCCCCTCGAACGACATCGAGAAGGAGGGTCTCATAAGCCTCGGGAGAGCGGGTCTTAAACGCCTCCCGGTAGTAGAACTGCATCATAACGGGGGCCAGGGCCATGCTGGGCCCCGGATGTTTTACCTCGAAGCGAAGCAGGATGCCTTCTTCGGGCTGGATGGCCATTACGATGCGGTTTGGGCGTGAATCGGCAAGGGCCGCGCCCGGGAATGCCTGATGGGGGACTGGGCGGAAGTGTATGCAAACCTCGGAGATCCTTGCAGGCAGGCGTTTGCCCGTGCGCAGGTAAAAAGGCACGTCCTGCCAGCGCCAGTTATCTACGAATAACCGCACGGCTGCAAAGGTTTCGGTGGAAGAATCGGGGGCAACCCCGGCTTCTAAACGGTAGGGCACGACTCTTTCGCCCCGGATGGAACCTGCTCCATACTGGCCGCGCACAGCGTTTTGGCCGACCTGGTCCGGCGTAATGGGCCGGATGGCGCGCAAAACGTCCACCTTTTTCTGGCGAACTTCATCGCTGCCAAAAGAGATGGGCGGCTCCATGGCTATCAGGCAAAGGATTTGGAGGAGGTGGTTTTGAATAATATCGCGCAGAGCACCCGCGCGCTCGTAATAGCCGCTTCGGTGGCCGATCCCCTCATCTTCTGCCACGGTTATCTGTACGTGATCGATATAGCGGCGGTTCCAGATGGGCTCAAAGAGTGTGTTTCCAAAGCGGAAGGCCATGATGTTCTGGACGGTTTCCTTGCCCAGATAGTGATCGATGCGGTAGATTTGGGATTCGAGGAAGTGCTCGGAAAGGAATCTGTCGAGCTGACGGGCCGAATCGAGGTCGTGGCCGAAGGGCTTTTCAACAACGATGCGCGCATGGCTGCGGTCGCGGTTTAGCTTCTCGCCCGCAAGCCCGCCGGCTATAGGTTTGAACATGACGGGCGGCACGGCCAGGTAAAAGATCCGAACGGCTTTTGCGGAAAACTTTTCATCGTAGGCGGCAAGCTCCCCGGCAATGGCTGCAAACCCTTGGGAAACGCTGAAATCGGCCTGGAGGAAAAAAACATTCGAGGCGAAATCCGCCCAGTTTTTTTCATCAGCCTTGCCGGCGGCCGAAAATTGGTCCACCCCTTCCTTCAAGCGATTGCGGTAGGATTCGTCGCTAAAGTCTTTGCGTCCGGTCCCAAGGATTTTGAACTGAGGGGGGAGTCTGCGGTCGAGAAAAAGACTGTACAAGGCGGGAACGAGCTTTCGCCAGGTAAGATCGCCGTCTCCGCCGAAGATCACGAATACCGTCGCCTTCGAAGGTGTTGCTGTCGCCAGGTTTACAGCACTCATAGGCCTCCGGATTTCTTTTGGATGTTCGCCATCAGGCTGTCGTAGGGTTTATTGAACTTTTCAATTCCTTCCTCTTCGAGTTCACGGGTCACCGTATCAATTTCTATCCCAAAGTCCGAGAGTCTTGCAAGCGACATTTGCGCCCGGTCCATATCTTCTTCGATTCGCGGTCTTGGATCCCCGTGATTGCGATAGGCTTCAAGCGTTTGCATGGGAAGCGTATTTACGGTTTGGTCTCCGATAAGAGCCTCGACATATTTTATGTCCGAATAGGCGGGGTCCTTAGAGCCCGTGCTGGCCCACAGCAGGCGCTGAGGCGCGGCTCCGAGCCCGGCAAGTTTTCGGAACCGCTCGGAGCCAAAAATTTCCTTAAACATCCGGTAGGCAAGCCTCGCGCTCGATACGGCAATCCGGCCCCGAAGCATGCGGGCATCAGCCACCCCGTTTTTTTCGAGCAACGGATCGAGCATTGCGTCGATGCGGCTAAGGAAAAAACTGGCCACCGAAGAGATACCGGCAATGGGCAACCTTTTTGCCACCCGATCCTCAAGACCTGCAATATAGGCATCGGCAACCATTCGGTAGCGCGGCAGCCCGAAAAGCAGGGTTACATTGACGTTTATACCCTCGCCGATAAGGCGCCGAATGGCTTTAAGCCCTTCCAGGGTAGCCGGGACCTTGATCATGACGTTTGGCCGGGAAAGGGTCTTCCATAAGCGGCGGGCTTCCTCGACGGTGGCCTTATCGTCACGGGCCAGGTGAGGATTTACCTCGATGCTCACAAAACCGTCCCTGCCTTGCAACGTGTCGTGGACCGGCCGCAGGATATCCGCAGCCCGTCCGACATCTTCGGTTGCAAGGGCCTCAAATATTTCGGGCGCTTTTTTGCCCTCGCGCGCAAGTCCCCGGATAGTCTCGTCGTAAACATCGCTTCCCTCGATCGCCTGATCGAAAATAGTGGGATTGGACGTTATTCCACGAAGACCGTCTTCTTCGATCAGCCGCAGCAATCCGCCCGATTGCATGAGGCTGCGATGAATATAGTCGAGCCAGACGCTCTGGCCAAAAGAGCTCAACCTAAGCAAAGGATTCTCATTCATAAGTCATCTTAGTCCTTGTTATCCACTGTAACCCGGAGCCTGGAGGGCCTGGCTCTTTTTCCTCCACAGGAGCTCTTTTACCTTTGCGACTATCGCCTTTTGAGATATCTGCTCGAAATCGAGAAGCTCACGGGGCAGACCGCTTTTGGGCTTTTTTCGCACCGCCAGGCAATAGACCGGCACGCCCGTGGCTTCGAGGGCCGAGCGTACGGCCTCTCCGATTCCTCCCTCCGGATAGTGGTCCTCAACGGTTATGACAAGCCCGGTGGCCTTTGCGGCCTCGAGCAGCCCCGCTTCGTCCAGGGGCTTGATGCTGTAGAGATCGATCACGCGAATGGCGATGCCCTCCTTTTTGAGTTCTTCCCAACCGCTCAGGGCCTCATGGAGAGTAACGCCCGCAGCCACTACCGCAGCTACATCGGTCGCGCTTTTTCGCAGCACTTTGCTGCCGCCTATTTCAAATTCTTCCTTGGGACCGTAAACAATGGGGGTATCCATTCGCGTGGTGCGGATGTAGACGATCCCCTTGTGAGCGGCGGCCTTTTCGACAAGACCATCGGTTGAAACCGCATCGCAAGGGTAGAGCACAACGCTGTCGGGAATGGCCCTGAACATGGCTATATCTTCGAGTCCCATCTGGGACGGGCCGTCCTGGCCGATGGAAACACCCGCATGGGAGCCTACGAACTTGATATTGGCTTCCGAATAGCGGCTCATGCGTATCTGGTCGTAGGCGCGGCTAAAAAAGGCGGCAAAGGTCGAAACAAAGGGAATCTTGGCGCTGCGCGCCAGACCGATCGCAGCTCCGACCATGTTCTGTTCGGCGATAAACATCTCGAAAAAGCGCTCCGGGTGCGCGTCCTTAAACGTCTCGGCCCCGGTGGAGTTGCCCACCTCACCGTCTAGGCAGACAATCTCCGGGAATTGGGAATAAATCCGCGCAAGGGCTTTTCCATAGGCTTTCCTGGTCGCCAGCGGCTTATCGGCCGGAAAATTTCTCTCCCCCGCCTTTGCGGGCTCCACTGCCTCCGGTCGGAGGTCTTCCGGCAATGCAATCTTTCCCCTTACGGACAGGTCGATTTCGCCAAGTTCCTTGAGGGCTCTTTCAAGCTCACTACTGTCCAGCGTTTTCCCGTGCCAGCCGTTTTTATCCTCCAGGAAGGAAACCCCTTTGCCCTTGATCGTTCTTGCGATGATCATCACCGGCTCCTCGCAGCCCAGGGCCCTATCGAAAGCATCCAGGACCTGCGGATAGGAATGGCCGTCTATAATGATGGTTTGCCACCCGAAGGCCGAGATCCTTGCCGCGTAACCGTCGAGATCAAAGCCCAGCATTGTCTCGCCACGCTGCCCGAGCCTGTTGACATCGAGTATCCCGATCAGGTTGTCTAGCTTGTAATGGGCCGCGATCTGGATAGCCTCCCACTGCGAGCCTTCGGCCATCTCGCTGTCGCCCAGAAGCACGTAGGTTTGGTAGGGAAGTTTATCGAGATACTTTGCATTCAGTGCGGTCCCAACTCCGATGGAAAGCCCCTGGCCAAGGGAGCCGGTTGCAGCCTCGGTATACCGGAAGGAGGCAGTCGGGTGGCCCTCAAGAGGGCTGTTAAACTGTCTGTAGGTGCTCAGTTCCTGTTCACTCACCGCTCCGGCAACCGCCCAGAGGGCGTAGAACAGAGGAGAGGCATGCCCCTTGCTAAAAATCAGCCGGTCGTTGTTGGGCCTATCCGGATGGTCGAGGTCGTAGCGAAAGGCGCCGCCGAAAAGAAGGCCCCCCATGAGTTCGGTTGCCGAAAGGGAAGAGGTTGGATGGCCCGAACCCGCCCGGGTGGTCATCGAAAGACAGTGGTAGCGAATGAGCCTGCTTATTTTTTCAAGTTTTTCCAGTTTAGCGCGATCATACATCTTTTAACTCCTCCAGGAGAAAACCTTTAAATGCAAAGCGGCCCTACCCCCGCAAAGAGCCCATAGGGGATTTAGACGACGAGGCCTGACCACACAACGGCATCCCTGACCATACTTTAAGCAGCAAAGCCCGCAATTGCCTGAAAATAGTTTTTGCACCGCCCTCAAGCCGTCGATTTGGGGGAAAGTCTTTTACAGTTAAGGACAGTTTCTTTGCGCGTCAATCAGGCGCCAACCCAATTGATCGCGAG